>PWTM01000228.1 GCA_003563855.1 PVC group bacterium
AATACCACGACGACTTGGCCGGATTTCAATACGGTCGCGATCCGGGTTTCCGAGGGAACCGTCCTGTTCGACAACATGCGGGTCACGGTCAGCGCCGAGCCCGGCGACGGCGGCTACGCTGACTGGTCGGACGGAGCCCCTTTCGATGGCGACAAGAACAGCGATGGCGTTCCGAATGGCCTGGCCTGGGTGCTGGGCGCGGAGAGTCCTGACGACGATGCCCGCGATCTGCTGCCGACGATCGTGACGGCGGACGATGAGGGCGAAGAAGTGCTGATCTTCGCCTTCCAGCGCAGAAGAGCGGCGCTGGACGAAGCCGAAATCGTGGTCGAATACAACACCGACCTGACCGATTCCGAGGGCTGGACCGACGCGGAGGACGACGAGGACAGCATCATCATCACCGAGACCCCTAACGGGCTGTTGGACGAAGTGGCGGTCCGCATCAAGACATCCGTCGTTGCGGACGGAGGCCGTCTGTTCCTCCGCCTCCGCGTGACGCAGCTGCCCTGATCCGTCTTCGCCCCTGCCGACTTCGCCCTTCGGGCTACGCCGGACAGGCGCGTCTTCGCCCTTCGGACGGCCTCATGCGGGCAGGGCGCCCGCGCCGCCTGGAAAACGAGAGATACCAGATGAAATCCTTTCTGCAGAAACATGTGGTCGCCATGGTCGGCCTGGCATTGCTCGTCCCCGCCCTTCATGCGTCCGTCGTCTTCAACGACGAATTCGACAGCGGAACCGGCGCCTGGTTTACCGGCGGCACGCTCGGGACGCTGGACAATATATCCGGGCAACTCTCCTGGACGCCGGGATCCGCCACCGGCATGTCCCAGGTGATCGGCCGCACATTCGCGATGCAGACGGTCGGCGTCGGCGACTCCATCCGCCTGACCTTCGACTACACCCAGACCTCCGCATCCGTGAGTATTCTGCGGGCCGGCCTGCACCTTGTGGCGAATCCGATCACGGCGAACAACTGGGCCGTCGGCAACCAGCTCGGATCCTGGGCCGGATACTACACGTTCGTCCGGGATAACAGCAGCGCGGGAAACATTGCCCGCGCGGATTCCGGAACCTCCACTTCGAACGACGGTGGACCGACCTTTCTCGGAATCAGCATCGGCTCCAATAGCCAGCAGTCGCCGATTGAGTTGGGCGTCACGTATCGGGGCAGCTTCGAGGTCATCCGCGCCGCGCTGGACCGGATCGAAACGCGGTTTACGCTTTCGGCAGGCTCGAACCCGATATTCTCGGTGGACGGAGCGACCACGGGCACCGTGGCGCAGGTGCAGGATCATTTCAATGCCGCCTTCCTGCGGGTTTCCGGCGGCGCCGCTCTCTTCGACAATGTACAGGTGCGGGTGACCCGCGCGCCGCTTCCCGAAGGCCCCCGGCTGACCATCGCGCCGGCCGTCGCTCCGGCCACCGGCTTCGATCTCGCGTGGGAAAGCGTAGAAGGCCGGCGTTACGATTTGCTTGCCAGCGATACGCTCGACCGGCCGGTCGCGGAATGGACGCTCCTCGAGGCCGACATTGCGGCCACCCCTCCGCTGAACATCCACAATGTCCAGCGAGACGGTCCGAGACACTTCTACGTGGTTGCGGAATACACGCCGCCCCCCGTCGATGAAGTCGTCCGCTACACCAATGATCGGTATGGATTTCAACTGAACACGATCGGGTTTCGCTACGCCTTCGAGGATGCCGATGGAGAGCCGGTCGCCGCCGCCCATCCGGAATCCGGGCTGCTGCTCGGGCTGATGTCGGGAGGAACCCCGACGGTAAGTCCGGTGCAGTCGACGGTCATTGACGAGTTCGAGGGCAATCTTCTGCGCGCGACGGTCACCACGGCCAACGGCATCCAGGCGCTTGTAGAAATCGAGTTTTACGAAAGCTACACCCGCTTCGCCGTGACGCCGCTCGACCCGCCGGAGGACGCCCTGTTCACCTTCGATTTCCGGACCGCGCCGATGGGCCCCGTCTTTGGATTGGGCGATTACGGCTCGCACGCGGATGCGTTCAATGACGTCAACGCGCCCTGCAATAACAACGTGACGGCGCGCGATCAGGCGGATTTGACGGGCCTGGTACGCGACGAACTCATCAACCAGGGGAGTTGCCGGCGATTCGTCACCAACTTCGCCATATTCCCCCGGCAGGGCTTCGCCCAGGTGTTGTTCAACGACGGGAAGAAGCGCGTCGGCTTCACGCCATTCGAGAACCGGATCGGCGTGGCGGATGTCACGGAGGTCTCCACCCTCTACTACTTCACCGGCAGCATGGAGCAAATCTACGCGGACTACCTCGCGGCGCGCGTGCGCGAAGGCTACCCGGATGTGAAGCCGAGATACCCCCTGTTCAATGTCGGGTGGGAGGCCTACGGGGCGCTGGGTTGGAACACCTACCAGGTGGCGGTGACAAACAACATCCAGACGTACCTGGATCTTGGATTTCCGCTCCGATGGGGCGTGGTCGGCTCCGGATTCTGGCCGGGAGACCGCGGTAGCAGCAGCCAGGGGACCACGGTCAGCTTCGGCATGTGGGACGACGTGGCGACCCCCCGCGGCGACGGCCTTCCCAACCCGCGCTATCCCGATCCGGCGGCGCTCAAGCAGTTGTTCCGCGACAACGGAATCTACATGCTCCTCGGGCTGCGCAATCATTTCAAGGATCCGGCGCATTCCTCCTACAACCTCCAGAACGACGGGGTCTTCCCCCAGCAGTTGCGTGACTTGGATTTCCGACTGAGAAACCGTCATGGCGGTTTCGTGCGATCCACCAACAATCAATTTCCCGGCGTTCCGATTCATTTCATCGACAGCTACAACCCGGCCGCCATGGATTGGTTTGTCGAGCAGGCCGACCTCTGGGGCGTGGATGGCTTCAAGGAAGACGCCATGATCTACGACCGGATGTACCAGGACGGCATGTGGAACCCCTTCAACCAGCGCCTGATGGACGAAGGCTACCTGGTGATCGCGCGCAACACGGCGTTCTCGTCGGCGGGCGATCTCATGCGGATCAACGATTCCTACGCGGGGACGGGCCAGAACTACCATTCCGACCCGCACCGGATCCCGCTCAACCTGCTCAGCAATGCCGCGAGCGCCGCCTCGAACGGCTATCCCGACATCATCGGCGGCACGCCCACGGGCTCCACCACGTCGACCCTGTTCCGCGAATACTACGTACGCAATGCGATGCTGGCGGCGGTCTCCGCCGGCATGTCGTTCGGCCGCGGCCCCTGGCTGCTGGACCACCCGGAGTACGAGGCAATCGCGCTGAAGGCCGCACGCTGGCACGACCGCTACGCGCCCTACATCTTCAGCGCCGCCATCGACAGCCACGAAACCGGTTATCCCCACACCATGACGCCGCTGCACATCGCCTGGCCCGACGATCCCGAAACCACCCACCTGATCAGCCGCGAGCGGCAGCAATACCAGTGGATGCTGGGCCCGTCGATGCTGGCGGCCCCCCTGTTCGGCAATGACTTTGAAACGGCGGAGTCTCGCGATGTCTACCTGCCGCCGGGCCGATGGATCGATTATGAATCGGGAACCGTGTATGAGGGGCCGGTGACGCTGGAGGACTTCCCCATGCCGCGCGCGCGCATCCCGGTCTTCATCGGCGGCAAAGGCGTGGTGGTCGGCAAGGCCGCGGATCTGCCGGATGCGCTCGACGCCGAAGTCTTCCCCGTGACCGAGGGGTTCTCGGAATACACCTACACCTGGATAGACGGCGCCACGAAGAGCCGAATCACCTCCCGCAATGCAGGATGGGATCCGGCCACCTTGCACGTCCGGGATCTGACCGCCGATGAGGATGTCGCGACGGAATTCGATCCGGTCCGTGGCTCGTTCCGCTTCCGCCTCACGCCCGGGCACGACTACGAGCTGACCGGGGGGAATTGACCGCCGGCACCCTCCGCTTCGTCCTTCCCCACGATGCCGCTGAGGTCCTTCGCATCAAGGGGAGCTTCATCAGAGAGCATGACAAAAACATATCACTCTGTGATTAAATAATGCAAGCGTTTTCGTTTGCTCCTGTTTCCGTATGCGCTCACGATGGCACCAGTTCGAAGGCGACCGCGGTGGCCGCCGGGGGAACGGAGAGAAACGCGGGAAACAGGAGAGGGAGATTCGATATGAAGGCAAGTAAGCACATCAGGCTGCTGGTCGCGCTGTTCGTGGCCGGCGCCTTCGGGGCGGCGCAGGCCAATGTGGTCTTCACCGACACCTTCGATGACGCGACGACCGGGGCGTGGCATAGCGGCGGCGATCTTGGAACACTCGAGAACGATGACGAACAGCTCTCCTGGACGCCGGATGATGCCACAGGGATGCGTCGGGTGATCGGCCGCTCGTTTTCCACGCAGACAATTGCCGAGGTTGATGACTGGATTGAATTTACATTCGACTACACCCGGACGGACGGCGGCTTCAACATACTTCGTGTCGGATTGTTCCATCTTGAGGATCCTATCGCGGCTGACGACTGGGCCAACGATTCGGACAATGCCTGGTCCGGCTACTACACCTTCATCCGGGACAATGGTACGAACCTCGCACGCGTCCATGACCAAGATGGAATGGCCGTGCCGGGTTCAGATGCGTCGGGTGCGCTCAATGGTCCGACATTTGCAGGAACGAATATGACGGTCACGGAGGGTGGTGGGACGGATGCCTCCGTCGCTTTGAACACACAGCATCAGGGAAGCTATCGCGTTACACGCACGGAAACGGGCATAGAGACGCTGTTTACCTTCTCGGATGGAGCCAACACTCTTTACTCCGTCGCTGCGAATACCACGACGACGTGGGAGGATTTCAACACGGTCGCGATCAGGACTGATCAGGGAACGGTCCTCTTCGACAACATGCAGGTCACCGTGATCCCCGAGCCCGGCACCGCCGGTCTCATGGCGATCTTCGCCGGCGCGGCCCTCCTGCGACGCCGCCTGCGCAAGTAATCTCCCGGTCGGTCCTGTCGGGTCGAGGAACAGCCGCCCCCCGGTCTCCCGGGGGGCGGCTCATTTTCGGGGGTGTTCCTCCGGCCATCGAGTCGGGGTCCGCGGCGCGGCTGGCCGCGCCGCCTTGTTTCCTGAGTTCCGAAACGGGATACCCGTTCACCGATGGGGCTTCCCCAGTCGCTGCAGCTATAGCGGACAGAGTGGCGCGAGCGGATCGGGTAAGGGGGGGCGGGTAAGAGTATACGGGTAAGAGTGTGCGGTTGAGAGTATGCGGTTAAGGGGGATCGGGTAAGGGTGTGGTGTATTGTTTGCTGGCTACCGCGTTAGAGAGTGCCGCAAGCATGGTCGCCACGCGACGAAGCAACTTCCCACCCTTACCCGCCCACTCTTACCCGCATACTTACGCGTATACTCTTACCCGCATACACGAGCCGCGGCGAACAGAGCGGCGGCAAGCCGCCGCACTCCAGGGCGCCCTCGGCGCGGGAGGGGCGGCCGGGGCCGAAAGGATTTCGGAGAACGTCGAACATCGAACGCTGAACATCGAACATCGAAGTGCCTACCGATCGCCCCGTTCTCCGTTCGACGTTGGACGTTCGATTAGACCCGATAGGGTGCACTTCGGGTCAGTTCAAAGCGGATATACCCGAAAGGGTGCATATGAAATCGTTGCGGGCATTTGTGAAGGCGCGGCGGAAGGCGTTGGGGCTGTCGCAACCGGATCTGGCGGATCGCGCCGGAGTCGGGTTGCGGTTTGTCCGCGAGCTGGAGCAGGGGAAACCGTCCCTGCGGCTGGACAAGGTGAACCAGGTGCTTGCGCTGTTCGGTCATGTCATGGGCCCCATGCCCCTGCCACGGGACGATGCGGATGAGAGCGGCCGGGATTCTGTAGCGAGCGGGTCAAGAATGAGTATGCCGCACTGATCGAAGAACGCACCGTCCGGCTGGGGATGGCGTGAGCACCGACCGGCGTTGACCGTTCTCCAAGGCCTGGAAAACGCGGCCGCGGAACCTACCAAGGCCTGGAAGTTAACGCATCGAGAGCTGTGAATGGTAGATCGTGAATCGTGAATGGTCCCGGAGCGAAGCGCACAACTCACCATTCACAACTCACGCCCCCGCCGCCCACCCCCACTGATCACCGATCACGCTTCCCCTCGCGGGATTCGGCGTGATCAGGGGGGCGGCTGGAGCAGGGCGGGCGTCCACTGTGCCAGTGGGCGGGCCTCGATCCGGGCGTCGAGCGCGTAGGGCGCTGCCGCGGCGGGGTGCAGCACCCAGAGACGGTCGAGCTTCAGGTCGTCGCGCGCGATCCGCATGGCCGGGGTCCGCTTCGGCGCCTCGCTGGCCTTGAACTCGAACCCGTAGCGGCGGCCCCGGCGCAGGAGAAGCAGATCCAGCTCCGCGCCGCGCTGTGTCGCCCAGAAGTAGGCGTCTCTCTCGCCCACGAGGGCCAGGATCTGTTCCAGGGCGAAGCCCTCCCACGAGGCGCCCAGCCGGGGATGCGCCAGCAGGTCCGTCATGCCGGAGACCCCGAGGAAATCGTGAAGCAGGCCGCTGTCACGGACGTACAGCTTGGCCGACTTGACCTGCCGCTTGCCCAGGTTCTCGTGCCAGGGCGGCAACTGGCGCAGAACGTAGGTGCCGCAGAGGATGTCGAGGTAGTGCCGCGCCGTGCCCGGCGCGACGCCCATCGCCCGCCCCAGTTGCGCCAGGTTCAGCAACTGCCCGTGGTAGTGCGCCGCCATGCTCCAGAACCGGCGAAGCGCGGTCGCCGGCACGCGAATGCCCAGCCGGGGCACATCGCGTTCGACGAACGTCTGCACGAACCCTTCCCGCCACCGCGAGGCCGCGGACGGATCCGCCGCCAGGAAGGCCGGCGGGAACCCGCCCCGGATCCAGAGGCGGTCCTGCCCGTCCGCGCCCACCTCGTCCAGGCTCAACCCCGGCACCTGGACGAACTGCGCGCGGCCGGCGAGCGACTCCGACACGCCGCGCACCAGGTCGGGCGATGCGCTGCCGAGGAGGAGGAACCGCGCCGGCGCGTCCCTGCGGTCGCAGAGCGGTCGCAGAAGCCGGAAAAGCTCGGGCATGCGCTGCACCTCGTCCAGCACGACCAGGCCGCGCTTCTCCGACAGTGTTTTCTCCGGCATGGCGCGAAGGCTCTCGAACCCCCGGGCGGTCTCGAGGTCGAACCAGGTGACGTCGTCACGGCCGGCGCAGAACATCTCCGCCAGCGTGGTCTTCCCGACCTGCCGCGCGCCCAGCAGGACGGTTGCCGGCGACTCCGCGACCCGTGTCGCCACCGCCGCCATCAGCCGCCTTCGGACGATATCATTGCGTTGCATATCGGTAGTCTAGGTGCCGATATACAACGTGTCAAGGCCTCGCTTGACCTTCCCCAGCTTAGGTCTTTCGTGGATTAGCCGCGACAAAGCCTTCTCTACAAGCGGTTTGAGCTTTCCAGAGGGCGGATTCCGGGTCTTAGGTGCCGCATTCGGGGGCCGGAAACGCGTCTTAAGGGGCGGCCTGTGGGGGGAGTTGGCCGTCGGCAGTGGCAGTGGGCGGTGGGGGGCGGAGAGTTGGCAGTGGGCAGTGGGCGGTGGGCAGTGGGGAGTCAGCGGTGATCAGTGAACAGTGATCGGTGATCGGTTCCTTGCGGTCTGTGGCATTGTCCCCACTGATCACTGATGACTGCCAACTGCCAACTGCCAACTGCCGGCTCAGTTCGCGCGCGGTGCGACGCGCACCCCGTCGGCCACGTCGTTCGGCGGGTGCACGATCACCACGTCGCCCTCGGCGAGCCCGTCGAGAATCTGCGTGCGCAGCCCTGCCTGGCGCCCGATCTCGACCGGCGTCTGCACCGCGCGTTCCTCGCGCACCACGAATGCCGCCCAGCCGTCGTCGGTGCGGAAGAGGGCGGCCGCCGGCGCCTGCAGGACGTCGTCGCTCTCCCAGACGACGAAGCGCGCGAGCACCCGGTAGCCGGCGCCGAGTCCCTCGTGGGTCTCGGGCGGCGAGGTCAGTCTCGCTTCGACCGGTACGCGGCGCTCCTCGACGCCCAGCGCCGAGACCGCGGTGAACCCGGCGGGCGCGATGCGGGTCACCTCGGCCTCGAGCACCGTCTCGCGCCCCCACTGTTCGAGCAGGACGCGCGTGCCCGGCCGGATGCGCACCGCGTCCTGGGAGCGCAGGTCGACGGCGATCAGGAGGCGCGCGGGGTCGCCGAGGTCGAGCAGCGGCTCGCCGGGCGCCACGGGCCCCTCGCTCGGACGGTGCACGGCGAGTACGCGCCCGGTGACGGGCGCGGGGACGCGGTGGCGAACCGGCGTCTCCCCGGCCGCCTCCGCCTCGTCGGCCAGCAGGGCGCGGACGGCCGCCAGCTCCGCGGCCGCCGCCGTGCGGGCCGCCGCGGCCTGGTCCGCCGCGGCCTGCGCCTGCTCGAGGGCCTGCTCGGAAACGGCCTCCGCCTCGTGGAGCCGCGCGATGCGGCCGCGCCCGGCCGCGGCCAGCCGCGCGGCGACCTCGGCCTGCGCCAGCGCGGCCTGCGCCGCCTCGGCGCGGGCCTCGAGCTGCGCCCGGGTGCGCGGGTCGGGCGTCCCGCTGCGCGGCGCCTCCAGCTCGGCGACCGGCTGCCCGCGCTCGACCGCGTCGCCAACCTTCAGCGCGATGCGCCGCAGGTAGGCCGCGGCGGGCGCCGCCACGGTGAACCGATCCTCGAGGCGCGTCTCGCCCTCTTCCTCGACGATTACCTGGAGCGCGCCCCGTTCGACGGCCGCGGTCTGCACCGGGACGGGCTGGGGCAGGAACCCATAGATCACCGCCGCGATCACGAGCAGCGCGACGAGCCCGAGGACGATGCGTTTGCCGGTCTTCATGGCTTCTACTCCCTTGTCTTGAGAACGCCGATCAGGTCGAGCCGGTGGATGCGGTGGCGGACGATCGCGGCCGAAACCGCCGCCGCGCCGAGCACCACGCAGGCGGCGATCGCGTAGGTGCGCGGCGTCAGCACGGCCGGGATCTTGTAGAGATCCGTCTCCAGCGCGCCGACGTAGGCGTGGCTGGCGACCGCGCCCAGGCCGATGCCGATCGGGATTGCCAGGAGCGCGAGCAACCCCGTCTCGCCCAGCAGCACGAAGGCGACTTCACCGCGCGTCAGGCCCAAAACGCGAAGGCTTGCCAGCTCGCGATCGCGCTCCGAGAGCGAAATCCGCGCGTTGTTGTAGACCACGCCGAAGGCGATCACGCCGGCGAAGAGGCTCAGGACGAAGGTGAAGACCAGCAGCGTGTTCTCGGCGTTCTCCATGTAGCTCTCGAGCGCCCGCTCCTGCGCGAGCACGCCGGCCACGCGCGGCCGGTCCTGCAGGGCGCGCAGCAGTTCCGCGTCGTGCCGACGGTCCGTCAGCAGGTAGGCCCCCGAGTAGGCCGCCCCGCCGCCGACCAGCCGGCCGAGCGCCTCGATCTCCATGTACGTTCCGAGGCCGAGGTACTGCTCGGTGAAGCCGCTGACCGGCACGCGCCGGACGCGGCGGCGCCCCTCGCGGACCTCGACCTCGATCGTGTCGCCGGGGCGGACGCCCAGCCGCTCGCCCAGTCGCTCCGTCAGCACGAGCCCCTCGGCCGGGATCGGGACGGGATTCAGGTCCGTGTCGATGACGCGCCGCAGGTAGGCCCCGGCCGGAATGCCCTCGATCGCCGTGTCGTAGCTCCGATGTCCGTGGCGCAGGCGGACCGGCACCATCCGGAACGGCTCGGCGTGAAAGACGCCGCGCATCGCGGCCAGCTCGTGCAGCGTGGAGACCGAGGAGGCCTCGATGAAGGAGACGGTCATCGTTTCGCGCTGCGCGAGGCCGTACTGGACATCGATAATGTGGTCGATCGAGTCGACGAAGAAAAGGCCCATCACCAGGATCGCGCAGGCGCTTGACACCCCGAGGATTGCCACCAGCGCCCGTTTCGGCTGCCGCTCGAGGTTGCGCAGGATCATCCGGGTCGGCTGGTCGAGGAACCGCTGGATGCCGAGCCGTTCGACGGCGGTCTTGCGATACACGGGCGGGGGGGGCGGTTGCATCGCGGTTGCGGGCGGCAGCCGGACCGCGCGGCGGACCGCGCGGAGCACGCCGGCGAGCGCGGCCCCGGTCGTCAGCAGCACCGCCGCGGCCACGACGGACGGCGGCAGCGTGTAGTCGAGAAAGGGAAAGCGGAAATACTCGAGGTAGACCTCCGCGAGCGCGCCGCCCGCCCATACGCCCAGCGCCGTTCCGCCGGCCGCGCCGATCGCCGCGATGACGAGGACCAGCTTGACGTAGTGCCAGCCGACGTCGCGGTTCCGGTAGCCGAACGCCTTCAGGATTCCGATCTGTTCGCGCTGGAGCCCGATCAGGCGCGTCACGACCACGTTCATCAGAAAGGCGGCCACGGCCAGGAAGATGACGGGCAGCACCTGCGCCGTGCCGCGGAGCTGGCGGAATTCCTCGGTGATCATCCGGTGGGAGAGCTGGTCCGCGCGCCCGAACGCGCCCTGGCAGCCGTAGGGTTCCAGCAGGCGGTCGACGCGGGCGAGCACCTCGCGCTCGTCGGCGTCGGGCGCGAGCGAGAACGCCACGTCGTTGAACGCGCCCTGCAGGTCCATCGCCGCCGCCAGCGCCGCGCGGTTCATCCAGAGGACGCCGAATCGCTCCGGGTCCGGGAACATCACCCCGGGCTGGACCTGCATCAGGTGCTCCGGGGAGAGCGCGATGCCGGCGACGCGCAGCGTCCGGCGCCGGCCGTTGATCACCGCCGCGAGCGTGTCGTCCGGACGCAGGCCGTGCGCCTCGGCAAAGACCTCGTTGAGCGCGACCTCGTCCTCGCGGTCCGGCGCCGGCAGCCGGCCCTCGCGCAGGTAGAGACGGTTGAGCGCCGGCTGCGCTCCGCCGGGGATCGAGACCAGCAGCCCCGAGACCGGCTCCCGGTAGCCCGCCACTTCGAGGTTCACCAGTGCGGTCACCCGCGTCTGGACGGCGCGGATGCCGGGCACCTCGCGCAGCCGCTCGGCCGCGCTCTCCGGGGCGCGGCCGAGCGCGGCAAAGCCGTCGGCGAAGGCGTACTCCTCGTAGTAGCGGGCCTGCGTGTGCTGCAGCGTGTCCATCACGCTCGTCATCGAGACGTACGTTGCGACGCCCGAGAGCATGACGAACACGATGGCCAGCGCCTGGCCGCGCATCCCCCAGAGGTCGCGCAGCATCTTCCGGTCGATGGCGGGGAGGCTTACCATGTCAGCTCGCGCGCGGCGCGCCGGTGCGGGTTTTCGTCGATCCCGGCGATCCCGCCGTCCTTCAGCCGGACAATCCGCTCCGCGATCTCCGCCTGCGAGGCGTTGTGCGTGATGACGACCGTCGTGGTGCCCAGCTCGCGGTTCACCCGCTCGATCGCCTCGAGCACCCGTACGCCCGTCTGCGAATCCAGCGCGCCGGTCGGTTCGTCGCAGAGCAGGACGGCCGGCCGTTTCGCGATCGCCCGGGCGATCGCCACGCGCTGCTGCTCGCCGCCGGAGAGCTGGGCGGGAAAGTGGTCCATGCGGTCGCCGAGGCCGACCAAGGCCAGGGCCTCGTCCGTGGGCATCGGGTCGCGGGCGATTTCGGTCACGATCGCGACGTTCTCGCGCGCGGTCAGGCTGGGGATGAGGTTGTAAAACTGGAAGACGAAGCCGACGTGCTTGCGCCGGTACTCGGTCAGCTCGCGATCGCCCGCTTTCGTCAGGTCGCGCCCGCGGTAGCGGACCACGCCTTCCGTGGCGGTATCCAGGCCGCCGAGAATATTCACGAGCGTGGACTTTCCGCTGCCGGAGGCGCCGAGCAGGACCACGAGCTCGTGCGCGAAAAGGTCGAGGTCCACCCGGCGCAGCGCGTGCACCTGCACCTCGCCCATGTCGTAGACCTTGCTGAGTCCGCGTGCCTCGAACACCCGCTCGCGCGTCATGGCGGTCCCCGTGCCCGAAGGGCGGCGCCGCGCCCGCCCCGCGATGCGTCCACTCTGACGAGGTGCCGTTGCGGGGTCAAGGGGAAGCGGGGGAGGGGGGGCAGTCGGCAGTTGGCAGTGCGCAGTGCGGACGTAAGTTGTTAATGGTGAGTTGTGAGCTTCGAGCCGGGACAATTCACGGTTCACGATTGACCGTTCACAATCCTCGATCCGTGGGCAGTGGGCAGTTTGGGTGTGGGGGTGTGTGGGTGGGGGGCATCGTGATCCGTCGTCCGTGCTCGTCGCCCGCTCTCGTCGTCCCCTCTCGTCGCCCGAGCGCGCGGGGCTGGCGCTCGCTTCCTCGTCGGGGCCGGTTCTCGCGGGTGTCTTTCGGGCGACGATAGCGGTGGACAGAGTATGGACGGGAGGATCGGTCGACGACTACGGCGACGACTAC
>PWTM01000214.1 GCA_003563855.1 PVC group bacterium
CAGGGGCGGACGGAGACGCGCTTTCCTTCTGCAACGCCGATGAACGCGACGCCCTGCGCGCGATCGAGCACCTGCTGCGCGGGCCGATCCCGGTCGACACGCGGCATCCGTACCATTCCGACACCGCGCGCCACGCCACGGGCCCGGCGGCGCGGCCGACGCCGCGCGGCAGCGGCCGGCGACCCCCGGCCCGACGCCGGCGCTGAGCCGCCGCGCCCCTTACGACACGTTTCCGGACCTCAAAGAGCGACAGCTGAGACCCGGAATCCGACTCCTTGCGTGCGTAACCCCTTTGCAGAGAACGCGATGCCGTGGCTAATCCGCGAAGGCATAGCCGTGTCTAGGCGAAGACTCGCTTCACGCCCGTGGTGATCTGCTCCAGACGGGATTCTATGGAACCGGTGATGCCTACCGAGATGCGAAGAAGGCCGGGCGAAAGGTTCATCTCCTTCTGCTCGTCATCGGGGATTTCCGAAGACGTCGAGGAGGAGGAAACGCTCATCAGCGTATCGAAATAGCCGAGCGACACGGCGATCAGTCCGAAATTGACCTCGTTCTGAAGAACGCCGATCAGCGTATTGGCGCGCTCCGCGGTACCGCAATCAAGGGCGAGCATTCCCCCGAATCCATAGCCGGGATTGGCCATGGACATAAACAGGTCGTGATCGGGGTGATCCGGAAGGCCGGTATAGATCACCGGCAGACCGAGCGCCTTCAGTCGCGTCGCGATGGCCATGGCCCGCCGCCCATGCTCGCGCATCCGTACCGGCAGGTGCGGCAGGCGCTGAATGATGTCGAAGGCCGCGCGGGGATCCAGGGTCGGCCCCAGGAGCATGACGCACCCGGACTGCAGGTCGTAGAGCGCGTGACCGAATTCCCGCGAGCAGCAGATGCTTCCGGCGACCAGGTCCGAGGCGCCATTGATGTACTTGGTCATCGAATGAACGACGATGTGGGCCCCGTGCCGCGCGGGGCTGATGATCAGGGGCGTGAACGTATTGTCCACGATGAACGTGAGCCCATGCGCATTCGCGATCGCGGCCCAGGCACGGATATCAATGACCGCCAGGGTAGGATTGCTCAGGGTCTCTGCGAAAAGGATCCTGGTCTTCGGCGTGATGGCCGCCTCGAGCGCGGCGGTGTCGCCCGGGTTGACGAAGGTCGTCGCGATTCCGTGCCGGGGCAGCAGGTGTTGGAGCAGGGCATGGGTGCCCCCGTAGACGGTGCGACTGCTGACGATGTGATCGCCCGCGCGGCAGATCTGCAGGATGACGCAGGCGATGGCGGACATGCCGCTTGCCGTGCCGACGGCGAACTCCGTGTTCTCCATGGCGGCGAGGTAGCGATCCAGCACGTCCACCGTCGGATTGAAGTGGCGCGAGTAGAGATAGCAGCCATCGCGATCCGGCGCCCGCTGGCCGGTGAAGATCTCCGGCACCATGCCGGGTTCCATGACCGTGAAGGTCGAGGAACGCTCGATCGACGGCGCCACGCCGCCGTGCTCGCCGAATTCACGGCGGATCTGTGTCAATGCCAGCTCCGGATCGAAAGACGCATGCATGCACTACCCCGCAGGCCCCGGCCTCCTTCGCGAATCACCGACGAGATGATGGACCCGGGAAGGCTCGGCGTCAACGCCGTCGTCGGGACCGGCCGAAGGCAGGAACAAGGCGGTAAACCCCCGTGTCCGCGCAGCGCACCCCCTGCGAGGCGTTTCCGCACCCGGAAATCGACAGCGAAGTCCCCGAATCCGACCTCTGCACGCGAAAACCCTTTGGCGAAAGGGCGATGTCGCGGCTAATCCACGAGGGTCACGAAAAGCGGGGGACACCGCGCGCGATTCCGCTGCGATTCCGCTTGTCGCCCCCGCCCCGGCGAGGCATAGTTCCGGCAGCACGGCCGGTTCGCGTCTTTCTGCTGAACCGGCGATTCCGCGATCGTCGCGGCGGCTTCTCTTCCACGCGTCCGGCGGGCCGAGATCATCAACGCCGGACGGAAACAGAGACTGCCATGACGATGATTGATTGCGCCCCTCCCACAACGCGGCACGCCGCACCCTCCCGATCCCGCGGCGCCCGGTCCCCCGAGCGCGCGCCCCGCGCGCCGGCCCCGCGCGCCGCCGTACCCGGACCGCGGGTCCACACGCCCCCGGCGTTCGCGGCCCTGCTGCCGCCGATCCAACGCGCGGCAGCCGAGGAGGGCTATCGCGCGCCGACCCCCATCCAGGCGCAAGCCATTCCCCACCTCCTGAACGGCCGCGACCTGCTCGGCTGCGCGCAGACCGGCACCGGGAAGACGGCGGCATTCACGCTGCCGATGCTCGATGCCCTGGCCCGGAACCCGCGCCCGCTGACCCGCGGCCGACCGCGCGCGCTGGTGCTGGCGCCCACACGCGAGCTGGCCGCACAGATCGGCGACAGCATACGCGTCTACGGACGGCACCTCCGAATCCGCCACACGGTCATCTTCGGCGGCGTCGGGCAGCGTCCCCAGGAGGTGGCGCTGGCACGCGGCGTCGAGATCGCCGTCGCCACGCCGGGCCGCCTGCTGGACCTGATGCGCCAGGGATTCGTGAAACTGGACGCCGTGGAGATCTTCGTGCTCGACGAGGCCGACCGGATGCTCGACATGGGGTTCATCCGCGACATCCGCCACGTCATCGCCGCGCTTCCGGAGAAACGGCAATCCCTCTTCTTCTCGGCGACGCTGCAACCGGAGGTCGTAGCCCTGGCCCGGACCCTCGTGCGCGATCCGGCGCAGGTCACCATCACCCCCGAACAACCGGCCGTCGAGAAGATCGCACAGAAGGTGTTGTTCGTGGACCGGCCCGACAAGGACGCGCTGCTGGTTCGCCTGCTGGAGGACGGCGCCATGGACCGGGTGCTCGTCTTCACGCAGATGAAGCATGCGGCCAACAAGGTTTGCGAGAAGCTGCTGCGGGCGGGAATCACCGCCTCCGCCATCCACGGCAACAAGAGCCAGGGCGCCCGCACCGCGGCGTTGGCCGGATTCAAGACCGGCGCCGTGCGCGTGCTGGTGGCCACCGACATCGCGGCCCGCGGGCTGGATGTGGACGGGATCACGCACGTGATCAACTACCATCTGCCCGTCGAGCCGGAGACCTACGTTCACCGCATCGGCCGGACCGCCCGCGCAGGGGCGGACGGAGACGCGCTTTCCTTCTGCAACGCCGATGAACGCGACGCCCTGCGCGCGATCGAGCACCTGCTGCGCGGGCCGATCCCGGTCGACACGCGGCATCCATACCA
>PWTM01000220.1 GCA_003563855.1 PVC group bacterium
CGCGTCCAGCACTCCCTGCTGAGCGGACCCGAGCGCCGTTTCACGCGCTGGTTCTGCGCGCGCGCGCCCGCCCGGGTCACGCCCGACGTGCTGACGGCGATCGGCGTGGCCGGCTCGCTCTTCGTCTTCGCCGGCTACGCGCTCAGCCGCCTCTCGCCGGCCTTCCTCTGGCTGGCCAGCTTCGGCCTGCTCGTTAACTGGTTCGGCGATTCCACCGACGGAAACCTGGCCCGGCATCGCCGGATCGAGCGGCCCCGTTACGGGTTCTTCATCGACCACTCGGTGGACAGCCTCAGCATGCTCCTGGTCTTCGCCGGCCTCGGCGTCTCGCCCTACCTGCGGATGGATGTCGCGCTCTTCGGGCTCGTCGCCTACCTGCTCATGTCGATCTTCGTCTATCTCGACACGCTGGTGAACCGCACGTTCCAGATCTCCTTCGGCTACGTCAGCCCCACGGAGGCGCGGCTCGGATTGATCCTCGCAAACACGGCGATGTGGGCGATCGGCCGGCCGCGCTGGACAGCGCCCTGGGGCGAGGTCTACGTCTACGATGGGCTCGTGACCGTCGCCGCGAGCCTGCTCGTCGCGGGTTACGTCGGGATGACGAGCCAGCGCCTCCGACGGCTGGCGAAACTGGATCCGCCGGGCGGACAAGGCCCGACCTGAGGTCGGGCCTGCCCTGGGCGCGTAGGCCGCGCCGCCTGCGTCCGCCGAGCCTGCCGTACTAGGGCGACGCGGCTTTCCAGCGGTCCAGCGCCGCGGCCCCCTGCTGCCCGACCTCGCCGCGGCCGCTCGTGCTCAGCGTCCGCCCCTCGGCATCCACGACCACGAGCATGGGAATCCCGCGAACCTGGAAGCGCTCGCGCAGCGCATCGGCCTGTTCCGACCCGTGCGGAACGGCCAGCCAGGGCATCCGCGCCTGCCGCATGTACTGCCGCATGTCGGCGGCGCTCCGGTCCAGCGACACGAGCACGACCTCGACCGCCTCGTCCGCCTCCTGCCACGCCTGGTACGCCTCGATCAGCCGCGGGGTGAACGCGCGGCAGGGTCCGCACCAGGAGGCCGAGAAGTAGATCGCCACGCGCTTGCCCGCGAGGTCGTTCACGGAGCGCGCGGTGCGCGAGGCGTCCACCAGCTCCTCGCCGAACATTTCGCGAAGCGCCTCAGAGGCCGCCGGCCGATCGGCATTCTCCGCCGCCGCCGCGCCGGCCTGGACTGCTGCTCTGCGCCACTACGGCCGGTCGGCCGGGCGACTCACGGTCACGTTCAGCCGGTAAGGCCCCTGCATGCCCGCTCGGAAGCTCGTGGCCACGAAGCGCCATTCGCCCGCGCGGTCGGTCGTGATCGAGAGCCGCGAGTCCGTACCCGCGCCGCCGTCGTCGTCGGTGAACACCCTACCCGAAGGTGAGTGCACATGCAACAAGGCGTCGAACGCATCCGACATCAGGTCGACCAGGACTTCCTGCCCGGCCTCGAGCTCCATCGCGTGCTCCTCGAAGAACGCCCCGTTCTCCGGCAGCCGTCCGCTGCGCTCGCTCAGCTCGCCCTCGAAGCCGCGGGCTTCGAACCGGCCCGGCTCGCCCACGCGGACCTGCATCTCGTAGGCGCCCTCGCCGCGTCCGCCGAACGACGTCGCCACGAACCGCCAGCGGCCGCCCTCGTCGGCGACGATCGTCAGCCGGGAATTCAGGCCCTCCCCGCCGTCATCGTCGCTGTACACCTGGCCGGAGGGCGAGTGCACGTACAGGAAGGCGTCGAAATCGCTCGACATCAGGTCGACCGTAAGCGGGGACCCGGCCTCGATCTCCAGGGTGTGCTCGCCATAGAGCCCCTGGTTCGTCGGCAGCCGAGGGCTCCCGGCGTCGAGCGTTCCCGAAAAGCGGCGGATCGGCCCCGGGTCGAGCGTCCGCACCCGGAGCGTGTACCGCCCGGTCTCGCCCTCGGTAAACGTGTTGGCATACGCCCGCCAGACGCCGGTCGCGTTGGCCGTGATCGCCAGCCGCGAGTTCAGGCCCTCGCCGCCGTCGTCATCGGTGAAAATCTCGCCGGTCGGCGAATGCACGATAAGAAAGGCATCGAAATCCTCCGACATCAGGTCGATCCGCAGTTCGTCCGCCTCGCTCGCCTCGAATTCGTGGATCCGGTAAAAGGTCCCGTCCGAGGCCAGCACGGGATCGCCCGCCGCAAGCCGTCCCTCGAAAACCTGCTCCTCGGCCGGCGCCGAAGCCGCAAAGAAGAGCGCCGCCGCGATGCCTATCATCATGGCCACAGGTCTCATGATCGCCCCTCCCTAGAAATCCGGTTGTCGCGTTTCTCACCGGCGGACATCCCGCCGCTCCATGGCGCGACCAGGCGCCCGCGGCCCTGCCGCGGGCGCCCGGCGCCGCCGTCCTGCCCTTACCTGCGGGGTATCCGCACGGTGAGTCGGTACTCCCCCTGCTCGCCCGCGCGGAAGCTCGTCGCCACCATCCGCCAGACGCCGGCCCGATCCGTTGTGAGAACCAGCCGCGAATCCGTGCCGGCGCCGCCGTCGTCATCCGTGAACACCTGCCCGGAGGGCGAATGCACGTGAAGCAGGGCGTCGAAGGCCTCGGACATCAGGTCGATGGTGACCTGCTGCCCTGCCTCGAGCTCGATCGTGTGCTCGTGGTAGAACGCCCCGCTCGTCGGCAGCCGCTGGCTCCCGGCGTGCAGGCGCCCGGTGAAGTTGCGCGTCTCGAACTGCGCCGCGTCCACTCTCTGGACCGTAAGCCGGTACCGCCCCGATTCGCCCCGCTCCACGGTGTTGGCGAACGCCCGCCACGTCCCGGTCGCGTTGGCCGTGATCGTCAGCCGCGAGTCCAGGCCCGCGCCGCCGTCGTCGTCGTGGTAGATCTCGCCGGTCGGCGAATGCACAAAGAGGAACGCGTCGAAGTCGCTCGACATCAGGTCGATGACCAGTTCCTCGCCATCGCGCGCCTCGAACTCGTGCATCCGGTAGTACGTACCGTCCGTCGCGAGCACGGGCGATCCTTCCCCGAGCCGCCCCTCGAACTCCTGCGCCGCCGCGGGCAGCGCCAGGGCCAACCCGAACGCGACCGCCCACCCCCGCAGTGCCTGCCTTCTCGTCCTCTGCCTCATCGTATTCCCTCCGGACGGTTCGGCGCTCGATCGTGGAATCCCGCCCCCGGCGGAACCCGGCTGAACAGCCGCGGCATTCGCGCCCTCCGTCGTTTGCATCCTTGTCCGCGCACGACCGTCTCCATCCTGTTGCATTCAAG
>PWTM01000007.1 GCA_003563855.1 PVC group bacterium
CTGCGCCCGGGCAACGCCGCCCGCCGACCCGGCGGCCGCCGCGAGCGCGAGCGCAACCATCGTGGATAGGGGTCGTGTCGTCATCAGATCCTTCGCCGGAAGCGTTCCATGAGCTCGCGGGCCTGCGCACCCTCGGGCCGGGCGGCCAGGTCCTCCTGCGACAGCATCTCCTCGAGCGTCTCTACCGCGCCGTTGATCTCCTGGAGCCTCGCCAGCGTCTCCGCCCGCGCCAGGTAGGCGCGCGCCGCCCACTCGCGGTGCCCGCTGTAGAGCACGTAGATCCGCTCGTAATAGGCCGCGGCCTCCTCGAAGCGGCGCCGCGCGCGCGCCACCTCGCCGCGCCGGAAGAGCGCCTCCGGCCACCAGGCGCGCCACTCGCGCACGCCGAGCACGTCGCGAAACGCTTCGTCGGCCTCCTCGAAACGCCGCTGCTCCATGTAGATGCGGCCCAGCATCATCAGCGCGTTGGCCGCCTCCTCGCTCGCCGCGAAGACCTCGCGGATGATGTCCAGGTGGACGATGGCCTCCGCGTAATCCTCCCGCGCCACCGCCTCCTCCGCCAGCAGCGCCCGGGCCGTCAGCGCGTAGTCCGTCTCCGTGAACGTCGCGACGATCTCGCGCGCCGCCGCCAGCGCCAGCGCCTCGTTCCCGTCGCGGTTCGCCTCGTGGACGATCATCTCCAGCACGCCCGGGCTCGCGTGCGGGAGGTTCGCCTCGTTCAGCAGCGCCTCGCGGTGCAGCGCCTGCTCGCGTTCCGAAGCGGTCGGATCGAAGGGCAGGATCCGCTGCACCCGCAGGGCCAGTGTCGTCGCCCCCTCGTCCTGGGCCCGGTAGAGCAGCTCGCGCATCTGCGCCCACGCCTGCGCCTCGAGCTCGCCCCCGGCACGCCGCGTGCGGCCGACCCACTCCTCGAAGATCAGGTCGATCCCCAGCTCCATGCGGTCGCGGCCGTACGTCTCGATCGCGCGTTGGAACGTGCCCAGCGCCCGCTCCCGCCGGTCCAGCTCCCAGTGCGCGTTCCCGATCCAGTAGATCGCCAGCGCGAAGTTCGACTCGGGCCGGTCCCGCTCGATGTACCGGTTGAAATGCGCGATCACCTCCTCGAACTGCCGCATCTCGCTCAGGATCTCGCCGCACCGGAACACCGCGTAGTTGTAGAGCTCGATGTTGAGCTGCTCCTCGTGCGCCACCGCCCGGCGGAACCGCCGGACGGCCTCCTCCAGCTCGCCGAACACACCGGAGATGTCGCCCAGGATCACGTAGGCCTCCGCCCGCAATACGCTCTCCGGGTAGGTCGAGAGGAACCCCAGCAGCTTCGCCTCCGCGGCGCGGTGCTCGCCGAGCGCGAAATCGCAGACGGCGCTGCGAAAGGTGGAGTCCTCGACGAAGATCGACGTGCTGAAGTCCTCGACGACCCGGTCGAAATACACGCGCGCGCGCTCGTACTCCTTGTCGAAGAGCAACGCCATCCCCGTCCAGTACGTCCCCTCGGCCTCGCGCGCGTTGCCGGGGAACTCGGTGTTCATCCGCACCAGGCGCTCGACGCTCGCCGGGAACTGCTCCTCCATGAAGTAGGCATAGCCGAGCAGGAAGAGGCACTCGACGAGCTCCCGGTGCTCGGGGCTGACCTCCAGCGCCTTTTCGAGCACCCGGATCGTGTTCGGCCAGTCGCGGAGGTTGGCGTAGAGCTGGCCGAGGGTGAGGCTGACCGGATCGTACCACCGGCCGCCCGGGTATTCGTCCATGTACTCGCCCCCGCGCGCGAACGCCCGGTCGAGCGGCTGGAAACGGGTCGCGGCCAGGAACGAGAGGTAGAGGCTTTCCTCGGCCCGATCGCGGGGGCCGTCCACGTAGAGATCGTAGAACAGCTCGCTGGCCTCGCGGTAGCGGCGGGTCTCGAAATACGAACGGGCGATACGGAAGAAGAGCTCGCCGTCGTAGTTCGGAATCTCCTCGAGCGCCGCGATCTCCGCCTCGGTTTCCGAGAGCATCTCCTGGAGGCGCAGCAGCTCGCGGATCGCGTCCCCGGGAATCCGGCGCAGGAAGTCGATCCGCCGCTCGATCCGATCCCGACGCGTCAGCGCGTTGTGCATCAGCACGTCGTGCGGGTAGACGAGCCGGTAGAGCCAGAGCGCCTCCCGGTAACGCTCCTCGGCGAAGAGCTCGTCGGCCGTCTCGAGGGCCGTCATGTTCAGCGCCACGCTGAAGGCCGCAAACGAGTCCGGCGCCAGCAGAATGGGCACCATCCGGAAGACCGGATCCAGGTTCATCTCCTTGAGGTGCGCGACCGTCAGCATCGTCGCCGCCCAGTTCCGGCGGCGGAAGTCCGGCGCGATCCGGTAGAGCCGCTGGAGCAGCGGGGTCGCCTCGCGCCAGCGATCCTCCGCCAGGTGGCAGCGCACCTTGGCCAGCAGGATGTCGCTGAGCACGTCCTCGGTATAGACGTACTGGCGCAGCGCCTCGCGGTAGGCCTGCAGCGCGGTCTCGAAGTCCTCCTGGTACCGGTGCGTGTCGCCGATGTAGGCGGCGACGAGATGGGCGCGCGACTCGCGCCGGTAGCGCCGCAGGTACTCCTGGAACACTTCGCGCGCATCGTCGAAATCGCCCAGCAGGAGGTGGCAGAGACCGAGGTTGAAGTAAACGCCCTCCAGCTCCTGGACGATGCTCGGGCTGCGGTCGTCCGAGAACCAGGTGACGAGCTGGTTCAGGTAGCGGATCGCATCGGCATAGCGGCCCTGCGAGAGCGCCAGGTGCGCGGCCGTCCGGACCTCGACCGGCGTGTCCTGCGCCCGCGCCGGAACGGCGGCCGCCAGCACCGCCGCGGCCAGCACCGCCACGAACCCGGCGCCCGGCCGCCGCCACCCCGAAATCTTCGGCCCGTCAATCATGCGCAGCAGGATACCGAAACCCCGCCCGCCTGTCCACGCCCCGCCGCAACGCGCCCCCCGCGTCGCGAGGACATTCCCCAGTTTTCGCCGGCCGGTTTGCGTAGAGTGTTGGAGTGGGTCAGCCTCGCGCGTTTCCGAAGTGCGAAAGCCCGCAGGTGGTACGCGGCGTGATTCTCGGGTGGTTCTCGCGCGGAGGGAGGCAGGCGTGGGGCGCCGGGCATCGCGGCTCGCGCGCCCGGTCACCCCGTGCGCGGCGTTATCGGGCTGGGGGCGGGGCAAGACACATGAGGAAAAAGCTGAAAAGCTGAAAGGCTGAAAGGCTGAAAGGGGAAGGCCGGAGGCCCTCGTGATCCGTAGTCGTCGCCGTAGTC
>PWTM01000112.1 GCA_003563855.1 PVC group bacterium
CCGCGCCGCCTCCGCGGCCCTCTCTCGTTGACCGGGAAGAACCGGGAAGAGACCAAGTCACGTCCCAGGCCCCGCGTGCTCCAGCCAACCGAAAGCGGCGTCGCCGGGCTTCGCCCTCTGCCGCCGCACTCCATGCCCACCGAAAAGAAGACACCGGGCAGAACTGGGGAAAGTGCCCCGCCGGCCTCACCGTTGACACGTGCGCGGGCGTTGTCGCACGATGGGTGCATGGGACGGCGTCTGCGTGGCGGGTCTGCCGGATGCCTGGTCGCAGCGCGGGCCGCGGAAGCGGCGGCCGGAGATAGGACCGATGACAACGCATGCGGGCACGCTGGTCCACGGCGCGCGCGGTTCGAGCGTGGACGAGACGTTCTTCGCGGAGCACGGCCGGGAACGGGTCCCGCGGCTCGTGCAGTGGTTCGCCACGGGGCGCTGTCCCCTCGCTTGTCCGCACTGCATCGCGGCGGACGACGCCGGCGAGGGCGGCGCGGACATGCCCTTGTCCTCGGCCATCCGGCTGATCGAGCAGGTGGCGGACCTCGGCGTTCCCGAGTTCCTGCTGACCGGCGGGGAGCCGCTCGCCCGCCCGGACCTTTCGGACGTGATCGCGAGCCTGCGCGCGAACGGGGTGCGCTGGAGCCTGAACACGGCGGTCATGCCCGCCCGCCGGACCCGGGCCGCGATCGAGGCCTGGCCGCCGGGCTTCGTCGCCGTCAGCCTCGACGGCCCGGCGCGGGTGCACGACGCGTTCCGCGGCCGGGCCGGCGCCTTTGACGATGCGCGGACCGCGCTGCGCTACTTCGCCGGGCTTGGGGCGCGGACGGCCGCGGGGACCACCGTGACGGCGCGGAACCTTGCGCATCTCGGCGAGACGTTCGGGATCGTGCTGGGCAGCGGGGCCGACGCCTGGGGGCTGCACCTGCTCGTCCCGGAGGGCCGCGCCGCCGGCCGGCCGGACCTCGCGCTCTCGCGCCGGGAGGTACGCCGCCTGATCGACTTCGCGGCGGCGAAGCGGACGTGGTTCCCGGTCACGATGGCCGACGAGATCGGCTACTGCGGCCGGCTCGAGCCCTTGCTCCGCGACACGCCGTTCTACTGCGGGGCGGGCCGC
Organism: PVC group bacterium; assembly: GCA_003563855.1. Classification (GTDB taxonomy): domain Bacteria; phylum Verrucomicrobiota; class Kiritimatiellia; order PWTM01; family PWTM01; genus PWTM01. The sequence goes on from PWTM01000112.1 coordinate 1,112, forward strand.
AGCGGCTGCGTCGTGCTGCCGGACGGCGAGGTCGTGCCCTGCACGACGACCGACCGTTCGACCAGCGCGGGCAACGTGGCCGACCGGCCGCTGCGCGAGATCTGGGAGACCGGCTTCGCCGAACTGCGCCGCTGGACCCTGCGGGGGCGTTGCGCCGACTGTGGCTACGCCGCGGCCTGCGGCGGCGGCTGCTGGCTCCAGCGGCGGCACGGCACGCACTGCTATCGCGAAACCTGGCACACGAGCGGCGCCCTGAAGACGGCAGCGGGCGTGGCGGTCTGCCTCGGCCTCGCCGCGGCCGGAAGCCCGGCGCCGGCCCAGGCGCCCGCGCCATCCGCCGGTCCGGCGGCGCACCGCGACGGGATCGAGTTCGGCGCCATGGAGGTGCTGCAGCGCAGCATCATCCGCTGGTACGCGGCGCAGACGGGCGGGCACCGCGCCCCCCCGGCGCCCGAGAGGGTGCTCGATGAACTGGCGGCAGCGCTGCCGGAGGATCCCGGCGCGCGCTACTTCCTGGCCTTCGCCCGGGGCGCGCGGGCGGCGGACTTCGCCGGGCGCGAGGCGGCGATCCGCGAGGCGTTCGACACGGGGCAGCGTTCGCTCTGCCTGGTCGGGCTGGCCTGGCGCGACCTCCTTGAGGGCTGCCTCGACGGGCCGCCGGCGATCGAACGGACACCGGCCGAGCGCCTCGCCTTGCGGCGGGCGACGGCGCTCGTCGCGGAGACGGCGGAGGCCTGGCGCCGCGAGATCCTCGAGGACCGGCTCGATCCCTTCCTCCGCCGGCCGTTGCAGGCGCACCGGTTCTTCATGTCGAAGGCGGGGCCCTCGCCCGTGCAGGCGGCCGAGGGCCGGATTGCGCAGGCGCGCTGGGGCAGGGGCGAGGCCGTGACGGAGGCCGTGCTCGAAGAGCGCCCCTTCGCGGCCGCGCTCGAGATCGAGGTGCGAATCGCCGCGGGGGGGCGCCTCGAGCGGATCCGGCACGGGACGGACGAGGTCGAGGAACTGGAGGGCGGCTTCCGGCTGCGCGCGTTCGACCTCCTGCGCGTTCCGGCGGAGGCGCCGGTGCAGGTCGAATCCTTCGCGGCCAACCGGCGGTTCGCGGCCGAGCTTCCGGCGGGGACAGAACTGGCCTATGGCGATGTCCTGCGACTGGTGCACGAGCAGAACCGCGAGGCGTGGCCCGAGTGGCTTGGCCGGCCGGGATTCGCGCTGGCCATCCCGGAGCTGCGCGTGCGCCTGAGGCGCCTTGCCGCCGAACGCGGGCCGGATGCGCCGATGTCCGACCAGGAACGGACGGTCCGGTGGGTGCTGGCGAATCACTACCTCTTCTAGGGGCCACTTGCAGAACCCCTGCAAGTACCGGTTTCGGTGTTCGGGGTTTGAACGTTTCCCCGACTGCCAACTGCCACTGCCCACTGCTACTGCCCACCGCCTCCCCGCCCCCCCAGCGCCTCGCGCATCTTCGCCTCGACCCGCTCCCGCAGCTTCCTCGGTCGCAGCACCCTGACGTCGGGTTGCCATGAGAGCACGAAGCGCACCAGTTCCTTCCAGCCCCGGGTACGCAGCCTGAGTTCCACGCTGCCGTCGCGCCGCCTGACGATCTCCTGCGACGGATGCCAGACCCTCCCCGCGACGTAAGCCGCCACCTTGGGGGCGAACCGCAACCGCACATCGAGCATCTCCTCGCCGCCCACGATCCCGAACCGCTCATCGAGCGAGCGGCGGATGTCGCTGGGATCCGTCGGCTCAAAGATCGCGCCCGTTCCCGCGATCCGAAGGATGCGCGACATGGCGAATGTCGCGAGTGACTCCCGGCCAGCCCGATTCGCCAGCAGGTACCACTCGCCGTGCCAGGCCGCCAGGTGCACCGGCTCGATCGCGTAGTCCTTCACGGCGCCGTCGAAGCGCCGGTAGCGCATCCGGGCGCACTCGCGGCGTTGGGCCAGGCGCGCGGCCGCCAGCCAGACCTCGGGGTCCTGCGGCGCGTAGTCCTCGCCCAACACGCTGATCCGGTCGGTCAGCGCCGAGGGATCCATGCTCACATGCCCCTCCAGCGCCTCGGCCACCCGCGCCAATGCCGACCGCATATCGGCCTCCAGCGGCGTGCCCCTGAAGGCCGCCATCACCTTGCGCGCGATTCCCAGCGCA
>PWTM01000318.1 GCA_003563855.1 PVC group bacterium
CGCCGACCGCCGCGCCTTGCTCACGAGACCTTCGCGAACGCTCCGTCACGGACCCACCTTCGCCCTGCGGGCTTCGTAGGGCGACCTGCCGCACCACGCAGGGCCGCCCCCGGGGCGGGAGAGCCCATGACCTCGTAAGGGTTCCGTGCCGCCCCGGGGGAAAATCGAGCCGAGGGGGCGATAATGCCGAGAGGCAGTGGAGATCACTCCTTTCGCCGGGGCGGACTTCCACCCCCTGCGCTTCTGCGTATTGCTGCCGCCCCGGCGGGCGATGCGCGTGGGGCGCCGGGTTGCCCCAAGGGCGCTCCGCGCCCGTAGGGGCCAGCGCGGAGAGTGCGTCCGGTTGCCCCGTGCGCAAGGCAGCGGGCCGGGGGCTGGACTCCTGGTCCGCCCCCGGCCCGATAACGCCGCGCACGGGGTGACCGGGCGCGCGAGCCGCGATGCCCGGCGCCCCACGCCTGCCTCCCCTCAGCGCGGGAATCACCCCCGAGAATCACGCGGGGCGCCACCTACGGGCCTTCGCACGCTCGCCAAGCTGCCCCAGTCCAGCACGCTACGCAGAAGGCGGGGCGAAAACCGGGGCAGGCCGAGAAGCCGCTCAGAATCGGATTTCGAAGCCGTCCGCGTGACCGGACGGCCGGATCCACGTGACCGTTTCGCGCAGCACGTGCGCGCCCAGCGGTCCCGTCCGGATGTCCCGCAGCAGCGCGAGCAGGTCCGCCTTCGGGCCTTCGGCTTCGAGCGTGACCGAGCCGTCCGGCTCGTTGCGCACGAAGCCGGAAGCCCGACGCGCGGCGGCCGCCGAGCGGGCGCGGAACCGGAAACCCACGCCCTGTACCCGCCCCTCGTAGCGGACCCGCATGCGCGCGCCTTCTGCCTCCGTCACGGGAGCAACTGCGCGGCCAGCGCGAGGTCGTCGGCAGCGCGCAACCGGAGGTTGAGGAACTCCGTTGGAACGAGCCGGATGGACTCGCCGACCAACGGAAGCGCAGCCGCCTCGTCCTCGATCTTCAGCCGCTTGCGATCGGCTGCCTTCAGCATCTTTTCCAGCAACTCCCGGCGATAGCATTGCGGGGTCTGGAGCGTCCAGATCGCCCGGTCCCAGAGCCCCCGGTCCGACTTCATCGCCCGACCCGACACCTCGACCACGGGTTCCGTGACCTGTGCCGCCATCACGCCGTTGCCGTGCCGGCGCGCCGCCTGCGCCACCGCCGCGATCTGGGCCGGCTTCACGCAGGGCCGCGCGGCATCGTGAACCACGACGAACGCCGCATCCTCCCCCAACGCCTCGAGGCCCGCGCGGACGGAGGCGCGGCGCGCCTGGAAGCCGGGAACGACCCGCGCCATCTTCGCGGCGCCGAACCGGCGGTTCAGCGCCCGCACGTCATCGAGTCGCTCGCGCGCGGCCACCACCACCACGGCTTCGATCTCCGCACACCCTTCGAACGCCGCCAGCACGTGCGCAAGCGCCGGCCGGCTTCCGATCCCGAGAAAGGCCGTCTCCGCGCCCGACGTCAACTGCTGGCCCCGCCCCGTCGCCAGGATCAGACCCCAAACCGAGGACCCCTGTGCCATCGCCGTCCCTCCCCCTCCATTGTTGCGACGCATCTGCGCGCCAACAGGATGCGCAAATGTGCAACCCCGTCAGACTAGCCGTGTCGGAGAGGCGAGTCAAGCGCATTCCGGGCGTTCGCATTCCTCTTGCCTCCATCACGCGGCGGACTAGGCTGGTCGGGAGGCCGGCGGACGTCGGATCGCGCCACGGCCGCCACCCAGAAGGAGCTGCTGCCATGGACAGGTCTTCCCGAACCCCGACGAGCCGGCGCCGGGCGCGCGCCGGCCTCTCCGGGCCCGGGGAAACTTCGTGAACCTGCTGCCGGACGCGGGCACGGCCTTCTGGCTGCTGCCGCTGCTGATCGTCGCCGCCCGGGTGCTCGACGTGAGCCTCGGCACGCTGCGCGTCGTCTTTGTCTCGCGCGGTCTCCAGTGGCTCGCCCCGCTGGCCGGATTCTTCGAGGTGCTTATCTGGATCACCGCGATCGCGCAGATTCTCCCGCACCTTCACCACCCCATCACTTACCTCGCCTACGCCGGCGGCTACGCGCTGGGCACCTGGATCGGCATGCGCATCGAGGAACGGCTCGCGCTCGGGAGCGCGCTCGTGCGCATCGTGCCGCAGCGGGACGCGTCGACGCTGGCGGGCCGGCTGCGCGCCGAGGGGTTCGTCGTCACCAGCATCGATGCCGAGGGCATGAAGGGGCCGGTGCAGGTACTCTTCACCGTGGTGCCGCGCGCGCGCCTGGAGACCGCGCTGGCGCTCGTCGAGCAGTTCAATCCGCGCGCCTTTTACTCCGTCGAGGACGTACGGCACATCGGACCCCGGGCCCGGCCGCCGGGCCGGAGCCCGCTCCAGCGCGCCTGGCTGCGCCGGCCGGGCAAGTAGCAGCTCTCGCCTAGCGGACCGGCCCGCCGGGCTCGTCCCGGATGACGCTCGGCCGCGGCGGCGCGGCGGCGTCGGGCTCCGGGCAGTCCAGCGTGTAGTGCAGTCCGCGGCTCTCGCGCCGCTGCATGGCCGAGCGGATGACCAGCTCGGCCACGGCGGCGATGTTCCGCAGCTCGATGACGTCCGGCGTGACCAGGTAGCTCAGGTAGTACTGCCGGATCTCCGCCCGCAGGTTGCGCGCCCGGCGCAGCGCGCGTTCCAGCCGCTTGTCGGTTCGCACGATGCCCACGTAGTCGCCCATCATCGTGCGCACTTCGTTCCAGTTGTGCTCGACCACGACCGCCTCGTCGCTCGGCACCGCGTCGCCGCTTTGCCAGTCGGGGATCGGCGGCAACGGCTCGCCGCCCTCGGCCCGGTCGGCGCGGATCGCCTCGGCCGCGTTCCCGGCGCAGACCAGGGCCTCGAGCAGCGAGTTGCTGGCCAGCCGGTTCGCCCCGTGCAACCCCGTGCAGGCGACCTCGCCGACCGCGTAGAGCCCCGGCAGCGCGGTCCGGCCGTGGACATCCGCGGCGACGCCGCCGCAGAAGTAGTGCGCGGCCGGAACGACCGGGATGCGGTCCCGCGCAATATCGATCCCCAGCCGCAGGCAGGTCGCGTAGATCGTGGGAAAGCGGCGACGCAGGAACGCCTCGGAACGGTGGCGGATGTCGAGGAAGACACAGGGATCGCCGCGGGTCTTCATCTCGTGGTCGATCGCCCGCGCCACCACGTCGCGCGGCGCCAGGGCGCCGCGCGGGTCGATGCGCTCGACGAACG
>PWTM01000143.1 GCA_003563855.1 PVC group bacterium
CGTGTCGCCACGGGACCGCTGCCGCCGGCCCCCGCCAGCCGCGTTTCCGCAGCAGGTGCGCAGCCCCCGCTTTGCTGGAGGCCCGGTTGGACGCCCGTCCGTACAGCGGGATCTACGGGACCGCTGCTCCCCGTCCACGCAAGCCCCACCTCCACAGCGGCGCCGCTGCCGGAGCTTCGGCGTGTGGAGTGCGGTGGCAGAGTCCCGGGCGCGCCCCGCGTCCGGGACGGCGACACCGCTTTCGCCCCCGTCAGAGACCGTTTGCCCCCGCCAACCAAAAGCGGCGTCGCCGGGCTTCGCCCTCTGCCGCCGCACTCCATATCGCGTCCCCCATTCGGCAGCGTGCGAGTTCCGCGTAGAAGGGAAGCTGGTGGATGTCCGCCCCCGGCGAAAGGAGGAATCTCCCCTGCCTCTCTATGTTTCGCTCTCTCTTCTGGATCCCCCCGGGGCGGCACGGAACCCTTGCGAAGGCATGGGCTCTCCCGCCCCGGGGGCGGCCCTGCGGGGCGCGGCAGGTCGCCCTACGAAGCCCGCAGGGCGAAGCAGGGTCCGTGACGGAGCATTCGCGAAGGTCTCGTGAGCCCGCCGTCGCCGCGGCTTGACGTGGGGGCGCGAGGCGAACAGGGTATAGGTCGGTTCCGGGGCGAGGTGACGGTGCCCGCCCGGGGCATGGACGGAGGGCGGTGCCGTGGAGCGCGAGCGGTTCATTGTCGGCATCTACAACTACTGCGACTACTGGTGTCCGCGCTGCGCCTTCACGCGGCGGTGCCGGAACTTCTCGATGGGCGACGCCCTCGAGCGCGAGGCCCGGGGCGAGCCGCCGCCGGACGACACCGGTAACGCCGCGTTCTGGAACCGCCTCGCCGACACGCTCGGCCAGGCCGCCGCCTCGGGCCGGGCCGCCGAGTGGGACGAGGCGGTTTCGGAAGACGACCTCCTCGAACCCGATCCCGCCTGGGAAGCGCGCGAGGAATCGCTGCAGCAGGCGGTCGAGGCGCATCCGCTGACGCACCTGGCGCGCGACTACCGCACGCGCGTGCCGCCCTGGCTCGAGGCGGCGGACGCCGACCTCAAGCGCGTGGCGGCCGAAATGGTCGAGGCGGCACGCGGCGGCGTCGGGGTCGACGCGCTGACGAACGAAGCGCACGACATCGGCGAGATGATCGAGGTGATCTCCTGGTACCACACGCTGATCCCCTCGAAGCTCAACCGCGCGCTGCGCGGGATGATGGAATCCGGCGACGAGGACCTGAGCGACCTGCTGGCCGGATTCCGCCTGGAGGACGCCAACGGCTCCGCGAAGGTGGTCCTGATCGCGATCGATCGCTCCATGGCCGCATGGCTCCGGCTGCGCGAGATTCTCCCGGACCGCGAAGACTCGATCCTCGGGATGCTCGCCCTGCTCAGCCGCATGCGCCGGATGCTCCGCGCCGCGCTGCCGGGCGCCGAATCCTTCCGCCGGCCCGGCTTTGACGGCGAGCCCGAGGAGGACGACTGACGCCGTCACCCGTCCCTTGGTGCGACGCCGCCGCGAATCCCACCGGTCCGCCAGCGGCCTGAGGCGACGCCAAGCCGTCGAATCCCGGTGGGACCGGGGCGGCCGCCCCGGGAACGTTCTTCGTATCCGGCCCTCACCGGTGCATCAGCCACGCATCCAGACGGGACTGGACCATGCCTGCGCGCCGGAGTCACAGCTCACGCGCACGTAGTAATAGATGAACTCCTTCATGTGCCTCGACGAGGTCCAGACCGTGCGCAGGTCGTCCGTGTCCTCAAAGGCAAGGCGCGTGTGCCAGGCATTCGGCGTGGCCGTATGAATCGTCCTTCCGTTTCTTACAACGTCGACCCGGGTTATGTTGGACCGGGCTGCGATTAGAACGTCAATCTCCGGCGGGGTGGACCGTTCGGAGAAAGACCATTCATCGCCGAACTCGCGCCCCGCTATGGAACCGTGCAGGAGAATCCGCTCGCCACTTGCGGCATAGCACTGCCTCTGCCGAAGCGCATGGAAAACGGATGGGCGCGTCAACGCCCTGCATCGGACCGCCGTCAGTCCGGGCAGGCGATCGATATGCCCGGGTTCTTCCCCGCCTCCGGAAGGCATGGTGGCATGCGAGTCCGTACCGGCAACGAACCCCAGTTTCAAGCCTCGCTGAAGGAGGTCCCTCGCATAGCTCGGTCCATCATGGACCTTCTTCAGCGGGCTTGGGTTGCCTCGGTATTCGGAGGTTCCCCACTTGGAATGAATCTCGAGTACCGGCATGGCCTCGGGCCCGGGATAGATGTCGTCCGAAATCTCCCCGTGTTTCCCCGTTCGTGTGGTGTGGTGGGGTGCGACAAAGAACTCGTCCTTCGGCAGCCTGTCGCGCAGGCTCCTGCACAGCGTCCTGACGTCGCCGCCGGCATATTCATCGACAAACATATCGGGGAACCGGGACATGTAGACATTGTTGTCCCCCCCGGCGCCACCCTTGAGGCTCGCTTCGTAGGCGGGAAGCGTGACGAAATCCGGCGCGTCGTCGTAAAGGTTGGCTACCGTCTGCTGTTCCTTCCACTTGGAGAAGTCGCAGCGGCCGTTGGAGACGTGATCGGCCGCGGCCACCCAATCGAGTGCGCTCAAATAGCGAGCCGCGGTGAAACAGAAGTTGAGCGATCGGCATCGGTCGGGATGGCAATTGGACAGGAGGGTATGCACATGAGGGTCGCCCCAGTAGATCCCGGGTACATCTTCGGACGTGCAGAGGGTCGGGTTGGAGCAGGCGCTCAGCGGGCCGCAGGTTGCGCTCAGACGGAGCAATCCTTCATGGTTGCATCGGATGCCGTGCAGGCAGCCCACGGCCGGCTTGCCCCTGGAGAAGGCGATCTCCGTCGTGCCGTCGTCCGGCGTTTCGATCCTCACCCGGTCGTCGCACTGCAGGGAGGGATATCCATTCGCATCAAGGACCGAAACGTTGACCGCAAACGGCTGCATTGGCCGTGTGACCGACGGGATCACGATAGCCAACGTCACGGGCGCTTTCCCCGGCGCTTCCTGCGCCAGGATCTTCTGCTGCAGACGGGGCGGATAGACGGCAATGGGTTCCATGGTTCCGTCGGCATTCGTCCCCCCGTTGCCGGGATCCTTCTTCATCGGCATCCCTCAGCTCTGGCAGAACCTGTTCATCGTCGCCCCTTTGCTCCCAAGGCGGGATGGGTCTCGCGGTCTGCCGTTCGTCGCCTTCTTTGTATGACAGCGCACGCCAGGCCACCGATGATTGCTCCGGGGACTCCGCCAAGCAATGCTTGAGTGAGGAAATCCGGCACGGGATAGACTACGAAACCAACCGCAAAGCCGGCAAGAGCGGCTACGACTTTCATATTCATGTTATCAATCCCTTCCGGTGCCTGGTCGCGATCCGCGAGCCGCCTCCTGCGGTGATCCATCGTTCGGCCCCTCGTCGAACGTCCGGCAGAGTCCACCAAATATCCCCGCCCCTGTCAAGCGCAGTCGCGCGATCGATTGGGTGCTCCAGCCCCGGGAACGCCGAGCGTCCGCTCGGCATCCTCTGGCGCGATGTCATTTCCCCAATTCCCGAATCCGTTGCGGTCTTCTCACCAGGAGGTAGATCAACGCTCCAATCCAGTGAGTGAAGACAATGATCAGAACCCAGATCAGCTTGTCGTTTCCATCAGGCTTCTCCCTGGTTGCGCAGTCTACGATCATCCAGATCCAGAGGGCGGTTCCGCCGACGCCAAGTACAAGAATGACCAGAAACATGAACAGTGCAACGATACTCATTCCGCTATTCTCCCTTTCTCTGCGTCAGGCCCGTCAATCTCTGTTATCTGTTGGCGAATACCAGCCCCTCGCGACGGCCCGTGAGCGCCGCCCGCAGGAGAGCCGGGTTCGAACGCGGTGCCTCATCCTTCCCCCGTTCCGCTCTCGCCCGCCGCCCGTATAGCACGCCGTACCGCAGCCGGGCAAGCGCCCGCCCCTGGTCGCGATCTGCGATCCGACTTCTCCCGCGCGCAACGCTCGGCAGATGGTCGAGCCTTGACGAGAGTCCACCGGATACCCCGCCCGCTGTCAAGCGCTGACGCGCGGTCGATTAGGTGCCCCAGCCGCGGGAACGCCGAGCGCCCGCTCGGCATTCTCTGGGGGGGATTTCTACCGCGGATTACGCGGATGGCGCGGATAGTCTTCTTCGAGAGGGGGCGGGTCGGGCGGCGATGAAATCGCCGCGGCGGGGCGGGGTCGCCGGGTGGCCCCGCTTCGCCAGGCCGCGCGCCTCTCCCGGTTTCGTCCCATCCATGCCCGTTGGGGAGCTGCGGGATCCGGCCATATTCGGGGAAGATGAACCGAAAATGCTTTGCGCTATCTGGGACGTCAGGAAGCACCGAGGGGCAATGATTTTTCGATTCCGAGTTCCATTCGTTCTCTGGGTATGCTGGCGACCGGGGATGAGCGCTATTGGCCACGTGTGCGGGCGCATGTTGCGCTGCTCGCCCGTCAAGTTGCAGAATCAGGGGAACCGCGCCCGACCGGAGGTTTGCGGAGCTGGAGTTGGGGATACATCAACTTGCTCCTGAACGAGTATTACCTCGCAACGGGGGATGCGCAGGTGCTTCCGGCTATCGAGGCCTACAGTCATGCCATTGCCTACGGTCAGCCGATCGGCGGGGCCTGGGGGCATAACATGACGCCGCGCGATCCAGTGACGGGGGGGCCGGGGCCGGCCTTGGGTTATGGAGCACTGAATCAGCCCAGCATCGCGTGCTGGATTACCCTTCTGCTGTCGCGACGCAGCGGGGTTACCTCTCCGCTCATCGAAACCGCCATCCACAAGAAGCATGTCTTCCTGAATAGTTTGATCGATTTCGGTGGGCCGACGTATGGTGGCAATATTGCCGGAGGCAATCTAACCTATGATGAAAACGGACGGACGGCGGCCGCAGCGGTCGGGTATGCGCTGCTTGGCGATGGGAAAGGTACGGAGTTCTTTAGTCGGATGAGCGTGGCTGCGCATTCGATTCGCGAATGGGGGCACACGGGACATTTCTGGAGCGATGTGTGGGGGGGTTTGGGTGCTGCGCGCGCAGGTCAGGAGGCATTGAGTGCCTTTATGCGTGAAGATCTCTGGCGCCTGGACCTGGAGCGGCGCTGGGACGGTGGTTTTGGCTTCCAGCCTTCCGGGGGGGCGTACACCGACTGGGATACGACCGGGCAGCGCCTGCTGCTTTACAGTATTCCACGCCAACAGTTGGCCATTGCGGGACGCGAGGCGTTAACGGTTGCGCTGAAGACCGAAGAGGTAGAAGACGTCATCGAAGCCGGGCGCTTACCTGCCGGGATGCGGCGCTGGCAGGCGAAGTTTGCGGATGATCCGGAGGAGGAGCTATTGTCGCTGCTGGGGCATTGGTCTCCCGTGACACGCGAGCAAGCGGCGATTGCGCTGGCTGCGCGCGAGGACGAAGATCCTCCGTTGGATGCGCTGCGCGAAATGTTCCATGCGGGGAATCGCTACGCACGGTACGGCGCCTGCCAGGCGCTGCAGCACTTCGGTTCCCGGGCACAACCGGCCGTGGAGGATTTGATCGCCTTGCTGGATACCGACGATCGGGTTTTGAAGATCAACGCCATACTGGCGCTGGGGAAATCGGAGGACGCGCGTGCAGTGGAAGCGCTGTTCATTGCAGCCGCGCGAAAAATTCGTGAGGACCCATATGATGTGGTACGCCAGCGTTTGGCTACTGCGCTCTTCGGCAGTAACCATCTGCTCCGCGCGGCACAGGCGTTTGAAAGGCGTGATCCGAAACTCGATGCAACACGTGCGTTTCTAACTTCCGCTCAGGGCGCTACGCGCAGCACCATAGCCAACAATGTGGTGGGGGATTTGACGTTTGAGGAATTCAAGGCGCTTTGGCCGGAGATCGAGCACGCGACACGTACGCTTGCCATCGGTTACAATACGGCGATTCATATGCAAACCCTGCGAAGCCTGCAAAGGTTCCGGGTGCGGGAAGGCGTTGACCATGCGGTTGCGTATCTGACGCAAATGAGGAAACATGGCAGCCAGAATCGTGTGCCGGAAGTGCTGGAAATATTGCGCGGTTATGGGGCGCATGCTCGTGGTGCGCTTCCTGAACTGGAACAGGCCGTGTACTATTTTGACAATGAAGAGCGCGATTTTCCACCCCATCTCTCACGAGGCAAGGCAGAAGCGGTGCGCGCATACATTCGCGAACTGGAGGCTATGGAGGATCCGGGAGAGGAGGCCGAGCCACTGATCTCGATAGCTGCTGGATGGCGTTGAGCTTCGCTTTTCCAGCTTGATCTTCATACATGATGACTGAAAGCATGCGCGAGATGATAGTACGCGCCCGCGTCTGACCGCAACCGCCCGGTGCGGACCCGCATGCCGGGTGGTGTGGAAGCCCCGGCTGGCCCTTACGGGTCAGTCGCGGCGACCCGATGGCCCATTCTCCTGCTGGACGTGCCGGACTCGATCGTCCCACGAAGTCAGTTCCGCCAGCAGTCCCTTTCTCACCTCGCAGACGGCCGAATCGTTGACGCGATTCCGCAATTCATACGGGTCTTCATCCAAATGTGTCATGAGGGTCGGTGCGAGTCTGTCCTTTTGCCTTTGCGCCGCGAGCTTCCAACCACCCTTTACGATCATGCACCAGTTTCCTCGCTCGGAGAAGACGGCGTCGCAGGTTTCGTCTGTTTCTCCGCGCAGGAACGGAGCGATACTCTGACCATCGACGGTTGCCACGGGATCAATGCCCGCCAGTTCAAGACAGGTTGGCATAAGATCAATGCCGGAAACCAGTCCGTCCGTAATGCGGCCACCGGGTAGCCCGGGCACATACATGATAAGCGGAATGCCGGCCGATTCTTCCTGTGGCAAACACTTATTCTTCAAACCATGACTGCCCTGCATATCCCCGTGATCCGAAGTAAAGATGACCATGGTGTCATCGGCAACATGAAGGCGCTCAAGTGTTTCGAGCAACCTCCCGAGATTCGCATCGATCTGGGTGCACATGGCGTTGTAGAGGCGAATATACTCGTCCAAATTGTTCCCGTAGCGTTGGAAATCCGGGTCGTTTTCGACAGGACGCGGGCTGTATGGCGAAAACGTCGGCGTGAAGGGGTCGATATCCTCCATGCAGTTCGGCCGACGGGCAATGTCGCGGTCTTTGTAAAGGTCCGCGTATTCGGGAGCCGGTTGCTCGGGGTAGTGCGGGGCTTGATACGACATCATCAACAGGAAAGGCAGGTCCCCTTTCGCCAACTCCTCAAGCTCATCGATCGCCAGGTCCGTGGTGACATTCGTGCGATGGTATTCGTAGCGGTGTTCGTTGCCGTCACGATCATAGAAGCAGACGTCATCATAGAATCCGTTGTAACATTGATAGCCCATGAATCGCTGGAACCCGCCCTGCAGGCCGCGGTCAATCGGTCCGTTTCCATTGCCTCCCAGGTGCCACTTGCCAACCCATGAGGTGGCGTAGCCTGCGTGATTGAAGGCATCGGCGAATGTCGTGACTCCACTCGGCAACGGGGCTCCGTTATGAGATACTCCACAGCGACTGGTGTACTGCCCCGTGAGAAGCGACCCCCGGAATGGGCCGCAGACAGGGTCATTTGAATAACAGCGCCGGAACAGCACCCCGCGTTGGGCTAAGCGGTCAAGATTTGGGGTGTCCACATTTGGATTGCCCATACAGCCAAGTGCATATCGCTGTTGCTGGTCAGTGAATATAAAGAGAAGGTTCATATCGTTTATCCTGCGGCCAATAGCAGTAGTCTACGTCACGATGTCCGAAAGAGCAATCCTTCGGACATCGGGGCTCTTCTTCCGCTCTCGTCAGCCGCCCGTATAGCGCGCCGTACCGCATCCGGGCAAGCGTCCCCCCCCTGGTCGCGATCCGCCAGCCGCCTCCTGCGGTGATCCATCGTTCGACACTTCGCCGAACGTTCGGGTGAGCCCACCAAATACCCCCGCCCCTGTCAAGCGCAGTCGCGCGATCGATTGGGTGCTCCGGCCCCGGGAACGCCGAGCGGGGCTGCAACCATCCGCGCCCATCCGCGTAATCCGCGGTCCAAACCGATAATGGGCTACTCCGTCGAACCCCGCCTCGCCCTCGAGCTTGACCTCCACACGGCCCTCAGGTAGTTTCCCCAGCATGACGCGCTCCTTCAGGCCGGTTCCTGCGGGGGCGCCGGTGCCGCCTGAAGAGCGATGCCCGCGACCTTCGCCGGGACGGGGTATCTTTTGCGGAACGTCACGGCGGAACAATGCGAGTTACCGCTTCAAATCTCGAATACGCGGAGCGTGTTGGTGGATGGGATGGGGAGGGAGCAAGCGATGCATATCCCGATCGCGTGCGGAACGCAGGGGTTGAGTCCATGGATCAAAACGTTCGTGGTTTCCTGGGGGCTCACAATGACCGTGAGTCTGAGTCTTGGGCGTTTGGCGGGCGCCGCCGAATTCGTGGACGAGGACCTTGATTGGCAATACGTCGAGCCTTCCACGGAGTTCGAATTCCGTGTCGAGCGGTTCGAGGCGAACCCTATCGTCCACCGCGAGATGCATGGGTTAATCGGAGACCGTGGCGCGAACATCAACGGTCCCTCGCTCATTCGTGTGCCCGACTGGATTGAGGAGCCCTTGGGCAAGTACTACCTTTACTTCGCCCACCACCACGGCTCGTACATACGGCTGGCCTATGCCGACGCGCTGGAAGGACCGTGGAAGATTCATGAGCCGGGCGTGCTGCCCATGGAGGAGACGCCGGGATATGAGAGCCGCGTCGGCGATCACGTGGCGAGTCCGGACGTTCACGTTGACCACGAGGAACAGCGCATCCGCATGTACTACCATTCGCGAACGCCCAGCGGCGGCCCGCGCGGCCAGGGCACCTATGTGGCGGTTTCGGAAGACGGGCTCGATTTCCAGCCGCTGGAGGAGTACCTCGGACTGTTCTATTTCCGCGTCTTTGAGCGCGACGGCTGGCATTACGCTTTGGCGAAGTGGTACAACGACGGCGGCGTCATTTACCGTTCACAGGACCCCTTGTCCGGATTCGAGGAGGGCCCCCGGATCCTGCCGCGGGTCCGCCACAAGGCGCTCTGGGAACACGACGGCAAGCTGTACGTGTTCTTCTCGCGGGGCGGCGACACGCCGGAACACATCCTGGTGTCGCGCGTGGAGAATCTTGATGACGATTGGGAGGAATGGCGTTTTACCGAGCCGCAAACGTTATTGAGACCGGAGAAAGACTTCGAAGGCGTGGACGAACCCATCAAAACCTCGTCGTTTGGCGCGACCTACGAGTTTGTCCATGAGTTGCGCGACCCCGCGATTTATGAGGAGAATGGACGTGTCTACATGCTGTATTCGACGGCGGGTGAATGGGCGATCGCCATTGCAGAGTTGCATTTCGAGGAACACTAGATCGGTTACATAATCTTGCTGTACATTGGGGCAGCCGGATTCGAGTCCGAGCTATAAGGGGGCAAGTAACGCAGGCCCAGCGCTGCCTGCCGCGCACGGATATTCATGCCCGCCCGAAGCGGGCGGACCGCGTAGCTGTGCCGCAGCATCAGGGCGCAGACCGGTCGCTCGAGTAGGGGGCCTTCGGGCGCGCTCTTCCCGTTCTCGCACACCAAGCCCTCCCCGAATGGTTCTGATGCAATGATGCTGCCCCACACCCACCGCCCCCCGCATCGCGGCGACCGGTTCTGCCCGCCTCCCACAAGCGTCGTCAGCCACCGTGGCCGGCTCTTTGCGCCATTGCGCCTTGGCGTGAGATCCCTTCCGGAAATGCACACGCAAAGACGCAAAGGCGCGAAGGATGGAGGTTAGACTGTCGGACGCCGTGGAGGCCGCCCGAGCGCCATCTTAGACCGGCCATTCGCGGGGTGAGATTCGAGTGCTGAGCTCCAGAATGCACCCTCTAGAACTCTCACTCCGTTGCCATGCAATGGGGTACTCAGGTCCGACCCCGCCCGACCCCGCCATGGACCAGTCAGCCCACTGCGGGTCGTCGGTGAGGACATCGACGATGACGTTCGTATCGACGAGAATCGCCATCAGCTCCCCCGGGTTGCCCGCATCCACTCCCGCGTGGTTCGCGTTCCCTTGAGCACGCCGCGCAACCCGTCGAGCCGGCTGCCGGGCTCGCCCCCTCTTTCCTGTTTGACCAGGAGGACGTCTCCGTCGCGCACCCGGAAATCCACGTCGGCATGCGGTGTGATGTTGAGATACTCGCGTATCCGCGCGGGTATCGTCACCTGCCCTTTTGTGGTCACCTTCATGGTATTACTCTCTCTCGCGTATTACGCAGTCTGTCAAGCCCCCGCGCATCAGAACTCGTCGAAGGGGCCGAGGCCTTGGACGCCCAGTCTATGAGTACGTCCAGGCCTTGGAAGAGGGAGCGAAGGAACCGGCGGGCGGCCGATCGGGGATCGAAAGCGGTCCCGATCCGCCTGTACGCCCACCCCCGGGGCCCTGCCCCCCCGAGGCGGATCCTCGGAGGCGAATGCACAGGCCGGAATACGTCGCCACGCACCGAATCTCGCCAGCCAGCCGAAACACGCCTATCACACTCGCTGGAAAGCACCAGGTGGAGGCCGCCCGAGCGCCATCTTAGACCGGCCATTCGCGGGGCGAAATTCGAGTGCTAAGCTCCAGAACTCACCCTCTAGCGCGCTCTCTCCGTTGCCATGCAATGGGTTACTCAGGTCCGACCCCGCCCGGTTACTCCCCGCCCGGCCCGCCCGGACAAATTGATCCGATCCGCCCAGTAGCGCGGCCTGCGTTTGCAGTGAGCAAAAGCAACGATCCAAACGTGGTCAGACAGGTAGACGTAGACGATGATATAGGGGAATCGATGAGCCAATCGTCTGCGCGTCCCATCACGCCGCAGTGGCCATCGATCCGGGGTCGCCGTGATTGCCTGCACCGACGCTGCGATCTCTGCCTGGAAGTCCCGGCCAAGACCCGGGGCGCGGGACTCGTAGTACGCTACGGCTTCCCAGAGTTCCCGCTCTGCCTCGTGAAGGATAGTCGCTGCCGTCATTCTCCGTACTTCGCCTTGATATCGGAAAAGACATCAGCGGCAGGACGGCCCTCGGCTGCGCCTTCGCAAACCAGCCGAACACGACGGCTAATCTCCTCTTCCTGCTCCGGGCCGAGCTCGAAGTCGGACGGGTCATCGAGGCTGAGAATCAGCTCGTGCGCCAGACTTGCGCGCTCGCTCGGTGACAGCGACATGACCTCTTTGCGAACGGTCTCCAAGGTTGTGCTCATGGCTCCACTCTACCTCATGCATTCACCGGCCATCAATCCGCTTGTCCGGCACCCGCGCGCTGCCTTCCGAAAGACCGAGCTTTCGAACCCCGGATTCGCCGAACGACACGTCCGGCGTACCCGCCCGCGCTCCACTCTGCTCATGCCGTTTCCTTTCGGCCAGACAGTCGGGATGATGCCTGTGCCGCGGCTCAAGTCAAGCGCATAGGCGCCCGGACGTTCATGCCCGCCCGAAGCTGGTGGACCGCGTAGGTGTGCCGCAGCATAGGGACGCAGACCGGTCCGAGCGAGGACGATCGGAGGAGCAACTACGAAACACGCGAAATGCGCGAAATGGGTCCGTTTGCCTTCATGTCGCCCGCTCCTGTGGGCCCGTCGCTGCCGCGGGTGCGTGAATGGCCTGGCGCCCACAGGTTGTCCGCACCATAGGAAGGATCTATTCGGATCTGGCGACGACGGCCACTCGCCGGTACCCCACGGCCACCATGCTTCGCTTCCAGGCCTTGGACGCCCAGTCTGCGAGCAGGTCCAGGCCTTGGAAGCGGGAGCGAAGGATTCGGCGGGCGGCCGATCGGGGATCGAAAGCGGTCCCGATCCGCCTGCACGCCTCCCCCAGGACCCTAACCCCGAGGCTGGTCTTTGGAGGCGAACGCACAGGCCGGAATGCGTCGCCACGCACCGGTTCCTGCCAGCCAGCCGAAACACGCCTATCCCACTCGCTGGGAAGCACCAGGTGGAGGCCGCCCGAGCGCCATCTTAGACCGGCCATTCGCGGGGGGAAATTCGAGTGCTAAGCTCCAGAATGCACCCTCTAGAACTCTCACTCCGTTGCCATGCAATGGGTTACTCAGGTCCGACCCCGCCCGACCGCCCGCCGACCCCGCCCGACCGCCCGCCTGGGGAGACTCTTCTACCGCGGATTACGCGGATGGCACGGATGGGTTCTTCTGAGAGCGGCAGGGCGGGGCGGCGATGAAATC
>PWTM01000187.1 GCA_003563855.1 PVC group bacterium
ACCTCCGGCACGATCTCGCAGGCAACCACGCGCGCGGTGTTCGGGAATCGCGGGCCGAGCGAGCTGCCGGCCGTGATGCCGGTGCCCATGCCCAGGAAGAAGATGCTCTCCGTCTGCGGCCAGACCATGAGCGGGATGTCGTTCTGGAGCCGGGCCTGCGGGGCCGCGGCGGTTGACCCCAGGCCGTAGTGGGAGTTGATCTTCAGCGAGAGCCCGTAGCGGTCGCGGACCACCGCGACGGTGACATCCCGGCCTTCCCAGGTCTCGACGACCTCCTCCGTCCCGCGCAGGGGGTCGAAGCTGGTGATCGGAAGGTGGGCGGGGCTGAGGCCCGTGAAGACCAGCACAAGGAACAGCGCGCCAATGGCCTTCAGCGGAAGGCCGCGGGCGTTCCAGGTCAGCGGCAGCGCGATCGCCGCGCCGAAGTACAGCACGGCGATGAGCCGCATGCTCTGCCACAGACCGAGCGTGTCGAGCAGGACGAAGCCGCAGATCAGCGCGCCGAGGATGGCGCCGACGGTATTGACGGCCGCCATGCGCCCCAGGCTGCGGCCGGCCGAAACCGCGTGGCGCTCCTCGGCCTTCATCAGCAGCGGGAACACCGTCCCGGCCAGCAGCGCCGGCGGGCCGAACGCGAGGAATCCGCGCGAGAAGACCGCGCCCACGTAGCTGGCCCAGGAGCCCCGCCAGGCGAGCACTTCGAGTCCGTTGGTCAGCCGCATGACCACGAACGGCGTCAGGGCGATCGCGATGCCGCCCAGCAGGGTCAGCAGGGTCAGCAGCAGGTACGGGGAGACCCGGGTGCGCGCCAGGCGCGCGCTGATCAGCGCCCCGGCCGAGAGGCAGAGCAGCGCGATGACGAGAACCGCCGCATAGGTGTAGACGGAGTTCTCCAGGACCTGGTTGAAAACACGGGTCCAGAGCACCTCGAGCGCGAGGAAGCCGAATCCCGAAACGAAGCAGAGCGGCAGGATGGCCCAGCGGCCGGTCCCCCGCAGGGCGGACTCCGGCCGGGGCCGGGCAACGGCGTCCGCCGGGCGCGCGGCGCGCGGCGCCCGTTTGGCGCGCGCCGACCGGCGGGGGGCGGGGCGGCGCGCGAGCCGGAAGGCCAGGATCGAGACGGTGGCACTGACGGCCATCGCGCCCAGGAACGTCAGGCGGAACCCCAGCCAGAGTGGGAAGAAGAATCCGGCCAGGAAGGCGCCCAGCGTGGCGCCGAGCGTGTTGATGCCATAGACCCGCGCCGCCGTGGTGCCGAACGCCTCGCGGCGCGTGACCAGGTGCTGGCCGATGGCGGGCAGCGTCCCACCCATGAAGAAGGCCGGCGGAAAGACCAGCAGGAGCGTGAGCAGGACCTTGACTGCCAGGAGCAGCGGGCGCGAATGGATCTGCTGGTAGACGAGCGGATAGATGCGGTAGTAGATCGCCAGGATGACGAAGTAGACGCCCGCCGTGGCCGCGACCCCGGCCTGCAGCCCGGCGTAGAGGCGAAGGGCATCGGCGGTCCGGGCGGCCCGGCGACCCCAGAACCAGCTCCCGGCCGAGAAGCCGGCAAACAGGCTGGCCAGCGTCGCCGCCGCCGCCTGCGCCGTGCTGCCGAAAAGCAGGCCGAGCTGCCGCATCCACAGGACCTCGTAGACGAGGCCCACGAAGCCCGAGCAGAAGACGAGGATCAGGACGGTCATCATAGCGTCGGCCTCCGCCACCCCTGCCCGGCCCCGCCGGCAGCCGGCGGGGCGGGGGGGGAGCGGTCACCCTTCATGGATCACTCCCCGTCCAGGTCCATCGGCGGGATGCGCATGCGTTGGAGGAAGATGGTGAGATAGTTCCCGTACACGTCGGAACGCGGATAATACTTGAGGAAGCTCTTGGCAGCCAGGTGCACGCGACCCTCTGCGAATTCCGGCCACCGCGCTCTCGGGATGACGGCGCCGATGGGCCGGCCGCCCTGGCGTCGGTCCACGGCCCCGCCGCGCTCATAGATCGGTTCGCCGTTAACGTACACCCAGGTGCCGTCCCCGGCGCCGACGTGCGACATGCCCCCGACCAGGATGCGGTAGATATGGCCTTCCTCGAACGGCGGGATGTCGAAGAACCCGCGGATCAGCAGCACCTCGTTCTCCCAGAGCGCGTGCGGCGGTTCGCCGCAGCCGCAGAACCCGTTCCTGCAGTCGCCGGCCGGCCGCAGTTCCCCGTTCATCGAGGCAAAGGGGGCGCGGCCGCGCCTCCACCCGGCGGCCGCGGCATCGAATTCGGGTCGATGCCAGTCTTCCATGCCGGCCGGGTAGGTCACCTCGCGGGCGCGACCCAGCCGGGCGCGCTCCTGCCCGGGCGGAGGCTGTTCGACGGGGTCGAACGTGTGGAAGTCCCATTCCATCTCGGTCCGATGCGGACCGTGGGGCTGCCAGTCGTAGGCGTGGTCGCCGATCTCCCGGTAGAGGTCGGCCAGGCCGTCGAGCGCCGCCGCGACGCGGTCGTCCGGCGCCTCCCAGGCCCGCGCCAGGGTCTCGCGGTGCCGCGCGATGTACTCCGGCGCCAACCCGTGGCGGACAATGGGCCGGAGCGCCGCCTGCGCGGCTGCCCGTTCGGCCTCGGTCGGCTCCGGCCGCGGCGTCGGATCGGACGCCTCCGGGGGGCCGGCGATCGGGATCGGTTCGGCTTCGCCGCCGTGCAGCCGGACCATCGCGCGCCCCATCGCTTCGCCCACGAGCATGTAGGTTTCGGCATTTCGATGATAATGGTGCCCTTCGGCCCGAGGGGAGGCCCTGACCTCGCGCGCGAAGTCACGGGTATCCACCGAGGCCACCGTCCCGGCCAGGTCCGGGTGCCGCTGCGGGTCCGAAACGGCCATCTGCGCGTCGAAGATCCCCTGGAACTGGGGCTGCAGGCCATAGCCGCCAAAGCCGACGGTGGCCACCACCACGGGCAGATCCGGCGCGTCGAACTCCGCGCGCACATCCCGGATCAGGTTCACGAGGTTCTCCTCGTAGGCGGCCTGGTGTTCCGGGGTGAACCGGTCCGCGTGGCCCTGCCACCAGCCGAATCCGGCGATTTCGTACCCCTGTCCCCGGTAGCCGGGAACGACGTCGGCGATTTCCGCCAGCGCCTCGCGCACGCCTTCGATCATACGGCGGTATTCGTACCCTTCCTGTTCGTTGTCCGGGTCGAGGCGTCCGCTCGAGGGGGGGCGAAAATCGAACCCCAGGGACCGGTTGCCCTGCGCGCTCTTGAGGAGCAACACCTGCGCGTCGCGGTAGGCGCCGAGGACGTGACCGAACCCGAGCTCCGGGCCGATGGTGCGGCCCCCGTTCGATGTCGGGCTCAGGGGCCCGCTGCGGTCGGCCCCGAGCCGGATATCGCGAAACGTGACATCGTTGCGGACCGTCCAGTCTCCCTGCGCATCGAGCAGGTACGGGAACAGCCCGTCCACCCGGGTGATCGTCTCGAGGTCGCCCCGGCCGGGGATATCCACCTGCCGCATCCAGAAGGCCGCCGAACCGCCGCGCAGATAGGTGATCCGGACCGGATGCCGCCCGGCCGCGAGGTCCACCTTCCGGATGTCCGGTTCGCCCCCGGGCTCGCGGCGGTAGACGGTCTCGCCGTTCAGCCGGGCGATCGCGTAGGTGCTGGCGTCGTAGCCCGGGTGCAGCGTGTAGGTTCCGGTCGCCGGCGCCTCGATATAGGCGTCGACGACGACCGTGTGCGGGCCATCGACGGACGGCAGCGCCTCGGTGAAAACGCCCAGCGCCACGGTCCCCGTCGCGACGGGCGTCCGGCTTTCCAGGTCGGCCTCCGGGTCGAAGGCGCCGGCGTACACGGCAAATGTGGCGCCCTCCGCGGCCCGGGGGTCCGCCGCCGGGTAGATGCGCAGCCGCCGCAGCGCGTGGTCCTGCTGAAACCGACCGGGGATGACGGCCGGATCGGCCGGGAGAAACACCGTGCGGTAGTAGGGGCGGGCGCCGCGGATCTCCCCGATGCCCACCATGTTCGACTGGCCGGCGAGAATGTAGACCTGCACGGGCTTGTCCGGATCGCCCGGTCGCCCGTCCGGCCGCGGCAGGGCCAGCGGAACGATGCGCGTCTCTGCCTGCACAGAGGGGAGAAGGGATCCCGCAAGACATAGCATCGCGGCCAGTCGTCTCATCGTACACTCCTTCGGTTCTGCGCCGGACCCGACGCGGGACGGCGCCGCGTACGCGAACGGAGGCGCCGGCGGAACTGGGGGTTCGGCCGGCGCCGCCTGCCGCGAAAGACTCGATCCGTCCCGCGGGTGGGGCGGATCAATCGTACGCACGTGCGCGCGATCTATTCCTCTTCTTCGAGCAGTTCGACCATCGCCCGGCCCATCGCCTCGCCGACGTTCATGTAGGTCTCGGCGTGCCGGTTGTAGTGTCCGCTCGAGCTCCCACCCTTGCTCAGCGGGTGGGTGTAGACCACGGCATACTTCCCCGCGAACTCGGGGTGTTTCTCCGGGTCCGCCAGCGCGAACTTGGCGTCGCGGATCAACCCCTGGTTGCCGCCCGTCTCCATCGTAGTCTGCCCCAGCGTGGCCGAGACGAACCGCGCGTTCGGGGCGTTGAACTCTTCGCGCAGCTCGTGGATCAGGCGCACGAGGTTCGCTTCGTAGTGGGCCGAATGGGCCGCGTTGCGCATGTCCTTGTCGCCCTGCCACCAGAAGAAGCCCGCGACTTCGTAGGCGGTCGCACCGGGGACGTAGTTCTCCAGGTTGTCCAGGACCCGCCGGGCGGCGGCGACATCGCTGTCGTACTGCCGGCCGGCATACCAGCCGATCGGGTTCGGTTCAGTGCCCACGGGCCAGGAGTCGGGGGAATCCTTGTACCCGGCGTAGACCCGTCCCTCGAATTCGAACTGCTCGCTGCCGGGCGGGAGCAGGTCCCACCCCAGGCTGCGATTGCCGATGCAGCTCTTGAGGATCAGGACCGGGGCATCGATCGCGTTGCCCAGGTGATGCCCGATGCCGATCTCCGGTCCGACGTTGGCGCGGGTGATCGTCATCCATTCGTTGTTGAACTCGCGCTCGTTCATGACGCGCACGTTGCGCACGTCCTGGCGCGTCACCCAGTTGCCATCCTCGTCGACCAGGTAGGGGTAGAGCCCTTTCTCCCGGACAGCGTACTCGAGGAAGCCCTCGCTGTTGCCGAACGTCCGGCCGAAGCCCAGCATGTTCGACTGCCCCATCAGGATGAAGACCTGGACGGGCTTGCTCATATCCGGCTCCCGGCCGTCGTACCGGGGGATGCTGTGCGCATCGGTTTCCGCGAACGCGCCGGCGCCCGCGATCAGGCCGATGCAGAGAATCAGTCCCCAACGCCATCTGCGATGCATGCTTCTGTCTCCCGTTTTCCGGCCCTTGCGGGCGCTTGCGTCTCTTTCGTGCCCGCGGTCTTCCCGCGAACGACGATCGTCAGTCTAGCGGAGTACGCCGGCACAGACCATACCGGATCGCGACATTGATGTGTAATCCATGCGGCAACCAAGGGTTGCAGGTAGACCGGGCCTGCCGCCGCGGGGTAGGGTAGGCCCGTTATGAACGCTTCATCGGTCTTCATTCGTCGTGTGATTCTATCGAGCGCTCTCTTCGCCGGCGCGGTCGCCGCGCCCGAAGCGCGGGCGCGAGCCGCCCGGCCCTCGGGCGAGTCAATCGATCGGGTCTTCCTGGCGCAGCACCACGTGCTGGAGCCCGACCACCCGTTGTTCCGGCTGGTGGGATCGCTCGATGCGCTGATCAAGGTCCAGGTTTACGCCGATCCTCCCCGCCCTTCGCCGACGGTGCGGGCCAGGCTCGAGCTCGACGGACGGGTTCTCGACCTGCCCTTGGAGGGGCCGGCGCAACTGCCCCCGCCTCCGGCCGGCGATCCGCGCCTGATGACCCACGCCTACGAAGACAGCTTCACCGCCGTGATCCCGCGGACATGGGTGGCGCCCGGGTTGCGCCTGGCGGTGGAACTGGTCGACGCGGAGGCGCGCGTTCTCGATCGCCGGGACCTCGGTGAGATCCCGGTGGGGCCGCCGAGCTGGGAGCGTCTGACCATGTTCGACGTCCACTACTTCGGCGGCGAACGGGGCGAGGACTACATCGAAGACTGGTTCGAACAGCTCGTAGCGCGGTTTCCCGTGGCCGGCATGGAGTTGCAGCGTGTGCGCAATATCGTCTTCGAGGAACTGGTCATGCTGCCGCGGGCGGGGGTTCCCGCCACCCGGAGCCGCAGCCCGGAGCACTATCAGGAGAAGACCGGCGTCCCCTGGGAGGGGAAGCAGGCCATCGCGTTGCGGTGGAATCGCGCGCTGCGGCGCGCGGCGGGGCCGGGGCCAGGCGGCACACAGCGGCTCTACTACCTGAACATTTACGGCGTGCCGGCGGGTGGACAGGCCGGCGGGTACCAGGGGGTCGGCAGCGGCACGCGGCACGGCGTGCTGCTGCACGAACTCGGGCACGCCTTCGGACTGCCGGACCTGGGGCCCTGGTCCAGGCAGTATCCCTACCGGGGCCCCATGCTGGGGATCGCCCCGTTTCATGGGGGCGAGAACACCCACCACGTCGGCCCCACGTGGGCCTTCGACCCGGTGCGCAGGGTGTTCCTTTCCCCGTTGTCGGACGAGGGAACGTGGCGGCGGGACCCGATGGGCGGCGGGGGCATGAACCGGGACGGCGGGCCGGACCTGTACCGCTTCTTCTCGGATTTCCACTTCAGCCGCATGCGGGACCGCATCGAACGCAACCAGGTGGCCTGGGATGCAGAGGCGGGCGCCTACACGCGGTGGGATCCCGAGACCGCTTCGTTCTCGCGGCCGGCGCCGCCGGGTGCCTCGCGCGAGGCGGGCGCCGCCGATGCCGAGGTGATCAGCCTGCTCGGTTCCGTCAGCCTGGTCACGCGCGAGGCGAATATCGTCTACCCCCCGATCGGCCCCTACCGGGCCGGGACCATCCGTCGGTACGACGCGACGTCCCCCGAGGACCGGGCCGCCGCCCTGGCCTCGGAGTTCTCGAGCGGCGATTTCTGCGTCCGGGTGACGCAGGGGGGGGAAGTCTCCACCTACCTGGTGGAGGTTCCCCGCGATCTGTCCCGGGATCCACTGAATCCGCGCAGTTTTCACGTGTTTGCCCTCAACCTCCCCGCGGAGGACGGCGAGGTGACCCGGATCGAGCTGTTGCGCACGCCCGGCGTCCTGACGGACGGGCTCGCGGACGATCCGGAGGTGGTTGACCGCTGGACGGGCTTTGCTTCCGAGGCGGACCGCAGCCGGACCGAGACCCGCACCTGGCCGCCGGGGTGGGCGCTGCCCCCGGGGGCACGGGGTAACCGGATGCCCTCCCGCGCGGGCCCCTGAGCGGTCAGGAACAAGGGTCCGGCGACGTATTCTCGTGCAAGGCTTGCGCCGGGTCGGAGCGCGGGGCATGATCGCGGGCGGGAGGAGGCGCACGGATGGCGCGGCTTTCGGCGATTGCGGCCTATCTTGACCGCGAGTTGAACGTGGCGGCGTTTACAGACGACGCGCACAACGGCCTGCAGGTGGAAAACGCGGGACGGGTGCGGCGCGTCTGCGCGGGGGTGGACGCCTCGATGGCCTTCTTCGAGGAGGCCGCCGCGCGCGGAGCGGACCTGCTGGTCTGCCATCACGGGCTGAGCTGGGGCGACTCGTTGCGCCGGATCGACGGCCTGAACTACCGGCGCCTCAAATTCCTGCTCGACCACGACATGGCGCTCTATGCCTGCCATCTCCCGCTCGATGCGCATCCGCGTCTCGGGAACAACGCGCGCCTCTGCCGGGCGCTCGGGTTGCGCCGGCTCCAGCCGTTCGGCCGCTACCACGGGGCCAGCATCGGGTACCGGGGCACGCTGCCCGCGCCGCTGTCCTACGCCGCGTTCCAGAAGCGCGCCTGGCGGGTTCTGGGTCGGACGGGCGCCTCGATGGACTTCGGCCCGGCGCGCGTGCGCTCGGCGGCGGTCGTCTCCGGGGGCGCCGCCGGAATGATCGAGGAAGCGGCCGCCGCGGGCGTCGACGTGTTTGTCAGCGGCGAGCCCAAGCTCACGGCCTGGCACCTGGCACAGGAGCATGGACTGAACGCGCTCTTCGGCGGCCACTATGCGACGGAGGTCTTCGGCGTCAAGGCCGTGGCCGAGCGGCTGGCGGCGCGATTCGGGGTCGACGCCGGGTTCGCCGATCTGGCCGTGCCGTTCTAGCCGGTTTTCGTGAGGGTATCCGAGGCCAGCGGGGCGTCCGACCGAACGGCGCGGCCGCCCCCGGTGGCGGCGCGACAGCGGCCCGCGGTCCGCTCGCACAGCTTGCGGAAATGGTGGCCGTAGATAGCCAGCGTCACGGCCTCCGGGAGCAACCGGGGGCGCCGGAGCGCAGTCCAGAGCAGCAGCTTCCAGTAGTGCACCCGTTCCCGGCCGATCAGTCCGAGCCGGTAAAGCGAGTGTCCGAGCGCCACGATCCGGGACCCGCTAAAGGGGAGGCGCACGGCGGGGGGGCGGTATTCGCGAAGAAAGGTGCGGATACGCCGGTAGTAGGGCTTCGGCGCGTAGATGCTCCGCAGGATGTGCCGGTAGCCGGACTTCAGGGTGGCCAGTCCCATCGCGGGTTCGATGTTGGTCGTGCCGTCTGCGTTGTCGCCCGAGGCCGCCTGCCGCAGCCGGCCCTCGCGCGCCATGCGCGCGTACAACCGCGTTCCGGGCGGCGCCTGCAGAAGCCCGACCATCGCGGTCACGATCCCGCTGCGCTGGATGAAGTCGATCTGCCGCTGGAAGATGCCGGGCGGATCGTGGTCGAACCCGACGATGAACCCGCCCTGGACCTGCAGGCCGGCGCGCTGGATCCGTTTGACGTCCGCGACCAGGTCGCGGTTCCGGTTCTGCGTCTTGCTGCACTCGGCCAGGCATTCCTCGTCCGGGGTTTCGATCCCGACGAAGACCGTGTCGAACCCGGCCGCCGCCATGGCGTCCATCAGCTCGGGATCGTCCGCGAGGTCGATGGACGTCTCCGTGTTGAACGTGAACCCCGTCCGCCCCTTCCGCCAGGCGGTCAGCGCCGGCAGCAGGTCCCGCTTGAGCGCGCGCCGGTTGCCGATGAAATTGTCGTCGACGACGAAGACGTTGCCGCGCCAGCCGCGCGCATAGAGCCGGTCCATCTCGTGCAGGACCTGCGCGGACGTCTTGCGCCGCACCCGGCGGCCGAGCAGGGCGGTGACGTTGCAGAAGTCGCAGTTGAAGGGGCAACCGCGGGAGTACTGGACCGACATGCCCGCGTAGCGCGAGAGGTCGAGCAGTTCCCACATCGGGGCGGGGGTCGTCCGCAGGTCGGCGAACCCGTCCGCCGTGTAGACGCGCCGGGCGGTCCCGGCCGCGAAATCCCGAAGGAACGGGGGCAGGGTCAACTCCGCCTCGTTGAGCACGAAATGGTCGGCCGCGACCCCGCGCTCGGCCTCGTCCTGGAAGAGCGGCCCGCCGGCGACCACGGTGCGGCCCGCCGCGCGTGCGCGGGCGATGACCGCCCGGGCCGACCCGCGCTGCACCATCATCGCGCCGACGAAGACGAGGTCGGCCCAGGCCAGGTCGCGGTCCCGGAGCCGGCGCACGTTCATGTCGACCAGCCGCTTGTTCCAGTCTCCCGGCAGCAGTGCGGCCACGGTGAGCAGCCCGAGTGGAGGCAGCGACGCGCGCTTGTGCGCGAACTTCAGCGCGCGCCGGAAACTCCAGAACGTGTCCGGAAACTCGGGATATACCAGGAGGATGTTCACAAGAAAACCCGTAGACACTGTACCACCGCGGCGCCGCCGCGTCGAGTAATCCATTCGCCGGAGGTCCCGGCGGACTTGCCCGGTCTTCGCCACTTGAACTGCGCAGGTCTTCACCGGACTCTTCCGTGCGACGATGGGGGGCGACGATAGCGGCGGACAGAGTATGGACGGGAGGATCGGTCGACGACTACGGCGACGACCACGGATCACGACGGCGATGCGTCCCATCGTCCACCGTAGTCGTCGGCGTAGTCGTCAACCGAAAAGAACATGCCTCGAAGAACTGGGGAAATCCACTCTGCCGGCCGGGGACATTCCGCAGTCTTCGTAGCGCGACACCGCTTTCGTCCCACCAGACACCGTGTGACCACCGCTAACCGAAAGCGGCGTCGCCGGGCTTCGCCCTCTGCCGCCGCACTCCATATCGCGTCACCCGTTTGGCAACGTAAGAGCCGCCCGTAGAAGCGCAGCGGGAGGATGTCCGCCCCCCGGGAACGCCACGCTCCAGCGTGGCACGGTCCTACTCCTCACGGTTCTCGTCCCCTGGATCGGCCAGGCTGGAGCCTGGCGTTCCCAGGGGGGCGCGCTCCGGTCGGCTCTATCGCCCCCTTGGCTCGATCCCCCCCGGGGCGGCGCATCACCCCCGCACGCCGAAAACTGAGGAGAGTCCAAATTCGTCCCCCATGTCCCGCGGTTGCGTCGGCGGGCGGGGAGCGCTAGGATGCGCGGCGTGGCCGGGACGGCCGGGCACGGGGCGATTCTTCCGGGGGGCGTATGACGGAACTGCTGCTGATCCCGCCGCTGGCGGCCGACCTCACGACGGCCTTCCGCACGAGCAACCTGCTCTCAGGGAAGCTGATCGTGCTGGTCCTGCTCGTCGCCTCGGTCATCGCCTGGGGGGTGATGGTCTCGAAGTTCAGCGAGCTGCTGCTCGCGCGGGCCAGCTCGCGACGCTTCCAGGCCGCCTTCCGGCGCGAAGGCGATCCGCTGGGGCTCTTCCTGCGCGGGCAGGAATACCCGAGCAGCCCGCTCTACCAGGTCTACGCCGCGGGCTGCCGCGCGCTGGGGGCGGAACTCGGCGGCGAGAGCGGCGCGCGCGACCTGCTGGCGGCGAACCGCCCGGACCGGCCGCGGCTCTCCGTCGTGCAACTCGAGGTCCTCCGTCGGGTGACCGAGCGGACCGTGGCCGACCAGGCCCTGCTGCTGGAGAACCGGATGGGATTCCTGATGACGGCCGTCAGCGCCAGCCCGCTCCTCGGGCTGCTCGGCACCGTATGGGGCGTGCTCGACGCCTTCGGCGCCATGGCCGAGCAGGGCTCCGCGCACCTCTCCGCCGTCGCGCCCGGCATCTCGGGCGCGCTGCTCACGACCGTCGTCGGTCTGCTCGTCGCGATCCCCTCGGCGATCGGCTACAACCTGCTCGCGGGCCGTATCCGCGAAATCGCGGTCCAGATGGACAACTTCTCGCAGGAGTTCGTCGCCGAGCTCCAGCGCACCTTCACGCAGGATTGAGGAACGGCCGTGCCGCGCAGGACGACAATCGTCGAGCTGAGAGAGCTCAAGGAGATCAACCTCACGCCGCTGATCGACCTGACCTTCATCCTGCTGATTACCTTCATCATCGCGTTCCCGCTGATCGAGCAGGGGGTCCCGGTCCAGCTCCCGCGGACGGCGCCCGAGGAGACCGTCGAGGCCTCCGCGCGAACGGTGACGCTCGACCGCGAGGGCCGGCTCTACCTGGACGACGCGGAGATCGACCGCGAGGGGCTGGACCAGGCGCTCGCGGCGATCGGCCGCGCGGCGCCGGAGACGGTGATCCGGGTCCGCGCGGACGAGGCCGTGACCTACGGCAAGCTGGCGGAGGTGCTGCGGATGCTGCGCGGGGCCGGGCTCTTCCGGCTCGCGCTGGTGATGCAGGCGGAGTAGGGGAGGGCGATGGCGAAGCCGGCGACATTCGGGCGCGCGCTGCGCGCGAGCTTCGGCGGCCACGCGGTGGTCCTTCTCGTGCTGCTCGCGTTCGGCGCCGTACGTGGATGCCGCGCGCCCGCCCGGCCGCGCGAGACGCTCGCCTTCATCGAGCTCTATACCCCGCGTCCGCCGCCGGTCATCGAGCCGGTGGACGAGCTTCCGCCGCCCGCCCCCGATCCCGCGCCGGAGCCCGAGCCTGTGCCGGAGCCCGAGCCGGAGCCGGAACCTGCGCCGCGCTGGCGTCCGGCGCCCGTCGTGCGCAGCGACCGGCGCGTCACGCGGCCCGCGGAGCCGGCGCCGCCGACGTTGAGCGAAGAGGACATCCGGCGCCGGCTGCGCGAAGGGATGACGGACCCGGCGCCCGTTGCGCCGCGGTCCGACGCCTTGGCCGGCTATCTCGCGCAGGTGCGGGTCGCGATGCACGAGGCCTGGGTCCAGCCCTCCGAGCTGACGGCCGCGGCCGGCCTGCGCCCGGTCGTCCGCATCCGCGTCCAGCGCGACGGCCGCGTGACGCAGCGGGAGCTGGC
>PWTM01000052.1 GCA_003563855.1 PVC group bacterium
CCTCGGGGCGAGTCCTCCGCCCTTCGCCCTCCGGCCGCGCCGGCCGCGGCCGCTCGCCGGCCGCCTCTTCGGCGGGCGGGGCCTCCGGCGCCATCTCGGGCGCCGGCGACGGGGCGTCGCCCGGCTGCGCTTCGGGCAACGGCGGCGCCAGCAACACCTTCTCGCCCTCGTCGAGGCCGGAAACGATCCGCACCATGCGGTTGTTGTCGAGACCGATCTCCACCGGTCTCGGCACCGGACCGCGGCGGCCAGGCACGTAGACGGTCGGCTGGCCGCGAACCCGCACGACGGACTGGAGCGGAACGAAAAGCGCATCGTCGTAGTGCGTCACGATCAGCTCGACGCGGCAGCTCATGCCGGGCCGCAGGTCCACATCCGTGCGCGCGATCGAGACCTCGCAGTTGTAGAGCTTCAGGTCGGGATTCAGCCAGGCCTGCGTGCTGTCCGGCAGCACGGCGATCCGCTCCAGGCGGCCGCGGAAGACCTGCCCCGGCCGCGCGTCCACGGTGATCCGCGCTTCCATCCCCACCTCGAGCCGGGTCAGGCTCGCCTCCTGCACGCGGATCTCGGCCACCATGTCCCGCGCGGCCGGCAGGTGGATCAGTTCCTGGCGGTGCGAGACCTCCTGGCCGACCTCGAGCGGCTGCTGGCCCCAGCGGCGCACGTTCACCGTGGTTGCGTAGACGACGAGGCCGTCGGTCGGCGCCGTGATCCGGGACCCGGCGATCTGCGCGTCGAGCTGCTCGAGGCGCGTGCGCTGCTGGCGCGCCTCGGCATCCTTCGCCCGCAGGTCCGCCTCCGCGCGGATGACATCCGCCGAGGAGCGGCGGCGCACGCGCTCGAGCGCCATCTCGGCCTGCCGGATATCGCTGCGCAGCCGTTCGAGCGTCTGGACGGAGGTGAACTCGCGCAGCACCCGCAACCGGCCCTGGGCCAGCCCCAGGTCCAGCCGGCGGCGCTGCACGGCCAGCTCGTCGGCCTGCTGCTCGGAACGCGTGACGAAGCCTTCCTCGGCCAGCCGCGAGGACCACGCCAGCGTGTCCTCGGCGCGCCGCAGTTCCTCCTGGGCGATCGTGATCTCGGCCTCCGCCTGCTGGAGCTGCTGCGGGAAGTCGCCCTCCTCGTACTTTTCGAGCGCCAGCCGCGCGAACCGCAGGGCCAACGTCGCCTCCTCGATATTGGCCTCCGCCTGGTTGCGGGTCACCTCCAGGTTCTCCTGCGACTGGATGAGCGACGCCTCCGCATTCTCGACGCGGCCCTCCTGCTCGACCCGCTCCTGCTCGAAGCGCGTCGTGTCGAGTTCCACGAGGAGATCGCCCTCCGCGACGGTATCCCCCTCCGGGATGAGGTAGACAATCGCGTTGCGCCCGCCGACCTCGCTGCGGATGATGACCCGGTCGCGGCTCTGGATCGTGCCCGACTCGGTCAGGCTGATCAGCAGCGGTCCGCGCTGCACGGCGGTGACGGGCACCGCCGCGGCGGCT
This sequence comes from PVC group bacterium, assembly GCA_003563855.1. Classification (GTDB taxonomy): domain Bacteria; phylum Verrucomicrobiota; class Kiritimatiellia; order PWTM01; family PWTM01; genus PWTM01. The sequence continues at coordinate 1,485 of PWTM01000052.1, forward strand.
TCGCGCCGTTCGCGGACCCGCGCAACCGCCACGGCGGCGACGACCGCCAGCGCGGCCGCGACCGCCCCCCCCCAGATCCAGCGCCGGCGCACGCGCCGGCTATTGCCCGTCGAACGCATACTCATGCCATTGTCCTTCCCCGCTCACCGTGAGAACGCCAAGCTCGCGCTGCAGGTTCAACCAGGCCGTGCGGTATTGGACCAGCGCGCCGACCCGCGCGTTCTGCGCCGACACCAGGGCCTCCTGGGCGTCGAGCAGGTCACGGACCTGCGCCCGCCCCGCCCGGATGAACATCTCCGTGCTCTCGACCCGCCGCGCCGCGATCGCGACCGCGTGCCCCTGGATGCGGTAGCCCTCCTCCGCCCGGCGGACCGAGCGGAGCGCGTCGGCAACGTCGACGCGGATCCGGTCCACCGTCTCGACCAGGGCGCGCTCCGCGCGCTCCGCGGCAATCAGGCTGTTGCGGTAGGCCGCCCGCTCGCGCGTCTTCCTCCAGGGCAGGTCCAGCCGCAGGCGCAGCCGGTAGCGACCCCGGCCCGGGTCCAGTTCCGCGTCGCCGCGCCCGGCCGAGCCGAGTCCGCGCGCTTCCCCGGCCGTGCCGCCGGCCTCGAGCGCCAGGTTCGAGCGCAGCGCGTTCTCCGCCACCGCCACGCGCCGCTGTGCATCCTCCCGCTCGCCCTCCGCCTTGCGCAGGTCAAGCCGGTGCTCGAACGCCAGCGCCACCGCCCCTTCGAGATCCGGAAGCGCCGGGGCTTCCTCCGCCGCGCCGTCGAGTTGCACGCCGATCCGCGCTTCCAGCCGATCGAGTTCGGCCGGGTCCAGCTCCAGCGTCAGCGCGGAGGGCACGCCCAGGATCAGCGTGAAGCCGTCGCGCTGCCGCTCGAACGCCTGCCGGGCGCTCGATAGCCGGTCCTCCGCCCGCAACCGGTCCTGGCGGACCTGGTCGAGCTGGATCTCCGGCAGCCGGCCGGCGGCCGCCAGTTGTTCCGCCCGCCGCTCGGCCGCTTCGAGCCGCCGGACGTTCTCCTCGGCGTTGCGGATCAGTTGCGCCCGCTCCAGCACGCCGAGATACTCGGTTGCCACGCGCACCGCGTAGGCGCGCCGGAACTGGTCGAAGTCCTGGATCGCGTAGACCACGTTCCGCTCCGCCTGGGTGATCGGCTCCGTCACCACGGCCCGCCCCGCCCCGCGAAGGAGCGGCAGGGTGATCGACGCATCGGCCAGCAGGCCCAGCGCGCGGTCACGGTCGAGCGTCAGCAACTGCACGAGGTCGACCGCGATCCGGGTGCTGAGCTCGGCCCCGGAGCGCAGCAGCCAGCCGGCCCGGCCTTCCGCCCCGTATTCCGTGCCGCGCACCGTCTCCTCGCCCGTCCGGTCCTCCGTCCCGGTCGCCGTCAGCGTCCCGGAAACCGTGCCCCGCAGGGCGTCGCGCTCAATGTCCCACTGCAACGCCGCCCGGAAGACGTCCTCCTTGCGCGACTGGTACTCGCGGCTGTGCGCCGCGCCGATCCGCAGCGCGTCCTCGAGCGAGAGGCGAAGCGTGGTGCCCTCGGGCAGCGGCGCGGCGGACGCATCCTCCGCCGGCTCCAGCCCCAGCCGCTCCCGCAGCAGGTCCGCGGGCCGCTCGATCGTGAACGGCTCCTCGCGCCCCGTCGCCTCGGGCCAGAGGCGTTCCACCGTCGAGACGGCCACGCCGTCGGCCGCGCGCCGGTGCGCCTCCGTCGACCGACATCCGGCCAGCCCGGCCGCGGCA
>PWTM01000287.1 GCA_003563855.1 PVC group bacterium
CGAGGACGAAGGAAGGAGCCCGGGCTCCAATCGTCCGCCGCTATCGTCGCCCCCTATCGTCGCACGGAAGACACCCGCAAGAAGCCGCCGCGACAAGGAACCGGGCGCCAGCCCCGCGCGCCCGGGCGACGAGAGGGGACGACGAGAGCGGGCGACGAGTACGAACTACGGATCACGAGAGCCTCCGGCCTTCCCCTTTCAGTGTTTCAGCATTTCAGCTTCTCAGCTTTTTCCTCATGTCCCGCCCCCGGCCCGATAACGCCGCGCACGGGGTGACCCGACTTCGCCAAAGGCTACGTCGGGCAAGCCGGGCGCGCGAGCCGCGATGCCCGGCGCCCCACGCCTGCCTCCCTCCGCGCGAGAACCACCCCGAGAATCACGCCGCACACCACCTGCGGGATTTCGCACTTCGGAAACGCGCTACGCCTTTCCACTCTCACACTTTTCGCAGACCGGCCGGCGAGAACTGGGGAGAGTCCTCCCGAACCGGCGGCTTGATGCGCCGGGGTGTTTTCGTGTATCCATGAGTCGGGAGCCTTCCGGGAGGCTCGCAGCGCGGTTCGGGCAGGCGCAGGGACCCGATCCGGCTGGATTTCGGCGCCAGGGCGACCTGCGCGGGGAGAGCGCGGCATGGTGAACTTCGAGGGCATCATCACGCCGGTTATCACGCCGTTCGGGGCGGACTACGAGATCGATCGCGACGCGTATGCGCGCGTGATCGAGCACCAGGTCGGGCACGGGGCGCACGGCCTCGTGATCGGCGGTACGACGGGCGAGAACTACGCCCTGACGCCCGAGGAGCGCGTGGACCAGTTCCGCTTCGCGCACGAGGTCATCCGCGACCGCGTGCCCTGGCTGGCGGGCGTCAACGACCTGCGCACCGAATCGGTCTGCGCGCTAGCCGTGGCCGCCCGCGATGCCGGGGCGAACGCGCTCCTGCTGGCCGTGCCGCCCTACTCCTGCCCGACGGGCAAGGAGCTCGCCCAGCATGCCCTGCGCGTGCAGCGCGAGGCGGATCTGCCCGTGATGCTCTACAACTACCCCGGGCGCTCGGGCGCCGAGATGGATCACGTCTTCCTCGAGCGCGTCGGGCGCAACGCCGGCTTCGTGGCGATCAAGGAGAGCAGCGGCGACATCAACCGCGTGCACCTGCTGGCGCGCGAGTTCCCCCACCTGCAGCTTTGCTGCGGGGCGGACGACCAGGCGCTCGAGTTCTTCGCCTGGGGCGCGCGCGCCTGGGTCTGCGCCGCGGCCAACTTCCTGCTGCCCGAGTGCCTCGCGCTCTTCCGCGCCTGCGTGCTGGAGGGCGATTTCACCCGCGGCCGACGGATCATGAAGGCCCTGCTGCCGGTGATGACCGTGCTCGAACGCGGTGGCAAGTTCGTCCAGTGCGTCAAGTACGCCTGCGAGATGAACGGCCTGCCCGGCGGACCGGTGCGCCTCCCGCTGCGGCCGATGAAGAAGGAATTGAAACGCGAGTTCCGCGACGCCCTCGAGACGGCGCAGACGACCATCCGGCAACTGGCCAGGGGAGACGAGCCATGCACGAGCTGCTGACGCGCGAAGACTACGCGGCGACCGCCGCCGGCCTGAACCTGCCTTCGAACGCCTACATCAACGGGAAGTTCGTCAAGGCCCGGTCGGGCCGGACCTTCGAGACGGTCAACCCGGCCACGGGCGAGGTGCTCACGTCCGTCGCTTCCTGCGGGGCGGTGGACGTGGACTACGCCGTCAAGAAGGCGCGGCAGGCGTTCGAGAGCGGGGCCTGGTCACGGCGTCCTCCCGCCGAGCGCAAGGCCACCATGATCCAGTGGGTCAAGCTGCTCAAGCGCCGCCACCGCGAGCTGGAGGTGATGGAGAGCATCGACAGCGGCAAGCCCATCCGGGATTGCGTGAAGATCGACCTGCCCGAAGTCTGCGAATGCCTGGCCTGGTATGCCGAGGCGGCCGACAAGCTCTACGGGCAGCTCGCGCCGCCCCAGGACGACGCGATGGCGCTGATCGTCCGCGAGCCGGCCGGGGTGGTGGCCTGCGTACTGCCCTGGAACTTCCCCCTGATGATGCTGGCCTGGAAGGTGGGCCCGGCCCTGGCCGCCGGGAACAGCGTCATCGTCAAGCCCGCCCGGCAGACCAGCCTGACGGCCTTGCGGCTGGCGGAGCTCGCGACGGAGGCGGGGATCCCCCCCGGCGTCTTCAACGTCCTCCCCGGCGCGGGCGCGGAGATCGGCAAGGCGATCGGGACGCACCCCGACATCGATGCGCTGTCCTTCACGGGGTCCACGGAGGTGGGGCGGCTCTTCCTGCGGTACGCCGCCGACAGCAACCTCAAGCGCGTGACGCTCGAGTGCGGCGGAAAGAATCCGGCCGTCGTGCTGTCCGACGCCGCCGAGCTGGATTCCGTGGCGGAGTACGTCGTGCAGGCGGTCTTCTGGAACATGGGGGAGAACTGCACGTCCAACGCGCTGCTGATCGTGCACGAGGCGGTCAAGGACGACCTCGTCGCGCGCGTGCTCGATAAGGTCAAGGACTGGCGCACCGGCGATCCGCTCGACCCGGCCAACGCGCTGGGGGCGATGGTTTCCAGTTCGCACTACAAGGAAGTCATGGACTACATCGAGTGCGGGAAGAAGGAAGGGGCGAAGCTGCTACTGGGCGGCGAGCCGCTCGTCGAGGGGAAGGGGCTCTATATTCCGCCGACCATCTTCGACGGCGTGACGCCGGAGATGACGATCGCCCGGGACGAGATCTTCGGCCCCGTGCTCGCCATCCTGACGGCCGGCAGCGACGACGAGGCGATCGCGATGGCCAACGCCACGCCCTACGGGCTGCAGGCCTCCATCTTCGCCGGCCACGTCAAGAAGGCCCTGCGGGGGGCGCGCGACCTGCAAGCGGGGACCGTGTCGGTCAACTGCTACAGCGAAGGCGACATCACCACGCCGTTCGGCGGCTACAAGCTCTCGGGCTTCGGCGGGCGCGACAAGTCGCTGCACGCCTTCGACCAGTACACCGAGATCAAGACCATCTGGATCGACCTGAGCGACCACGCGGTGGACGCGCGCCTGGACTGAACCGCCGCCCGGCGCGGGGGCGTATCTCACTTCTGCCGGCGCACATACCGCATTGACGGGGCCTGGGGCCGATGTAGTTCGCGGCAAAGTTGACGGATACGTTAGCTCCGGTGTAGTTTGCGAGTAAGCTGACGCCGTAGTCGATGGTGGGCAGTATGGTCGCGA
>PWTM01000190.1 GCA_003563855.1 PVC group bacterium
GACGTCGTTCGCCGCCGGGTCGCGGGCGCGCTCTTCGGCCGGACCGGAAGCCTGTTCGAGCGCGTGCGCGGGTTCGACGACCGCGAGCGGATGCTGGGCGCGACGCGCGAATTCCTGACCTCCATCACGGGCGACACCCGTTCCACGGTCGCCGATAACCTGTTGCCCACGCTCTCGCTCGAGGAGTTCAAGGCCCTGTGGCCCCAGATCGAGCACGCCCGGCGCACGCCCGCCACCACGTACAACACCCAGATCCACGAGGTGACCCTGCGACGGCTGCAGGAATTCCGCGTGCGGGAGGGGATCGGCGAGGCGGTGGCCTACCTGACGGAAATGCGGGGGCATGGCAGCGAGCACCGCGTGCCCAGGGTGTTGAATATGCTGCGAGGCTACGGCGCCCATGCACGGGTTGCCATCCCCGAACTCGATCGCGCCGCGCACTACTTCGAGCACGAGGAAAGGAACTTCCCGCGGCACCTGTCCCTCCGCAAGGCCGAGAATGTGCGGGAATACATCCGCGAACTCGAGGCGATGGAGGATCCGGGCGAGGACGCCGATCCGCTGATCTCGATTGCCGACGGATGGCGGTGATCGGAACGCGGAGCGCGGAATGCGGAATGCGGAGGGAGGAATGCTGCGGACGCATAAACGCCGGGAGTTCGGCTCGCGACGGGTTCGACTGACCCTGTTGGCCGGTGCGGTCGTCCTTCTGCTGGCGCTGCTGCCCCGGGTATTCCAGAGGGGATCGTTCTCCTCCGTGGCGGCGCGCAGCGCGACCGCCGTTCCTTCCACCTATCGCTGCGGCGGCTGTGCGCATGTCTTCGAGATGGACGCCGCGGAAGCGCGCCGACAGGTACGCGCGGGGCGCGCGCGGACCGAACCCGGCATGCTGGCGCAATTCGCCTGTCCGGCCTGCGGGGAAAGCGAGGCGGTGCTGCATGAATCGATGCGATAAGAGGCGCCGGTCGCCGCGGTTGTCCGGCTTCACGCTTCTGGAACTGCTCGTCGTCATGGCCATTATCGCGCTGCTCATGACGCTGCTCGCGCCGGGACTCTCTTCGGTGCGCGAGTCCGCCCAGATGGTCCGCTGCAAGCGGAACCTGTCGAGCCTTGCGGCGGCGTCGATGCTCTACGCGGGCGATCACCGCGGCGAGTTTCCCTGCGCGTTCGAATGGGTGGAGCGGAGTCGGGACGCCAGTGTCGCCTGGTCCAACTTCCAGAACGTCGCGCACGGCAGTCTCTGGCCCTACATGGGCGAGGAGGCGGGAGCCTACGTCTGCCATGTATTCGCCAGGATTTACACGGTCAACCCCAGTGTCGCGCACCTTACGCCGCATGCGACCTACGTCATGAACGAATACTTCCGGAGGGGGGGGTGGATAGACACCGACGTGTTCACGGGGCGGCGCTCCCAGGTACTGCGCCCCGCGAGCCTGGGACTGTTCGCCGAGGAAAACCCTTACCTGACTCGCAACAATCGATTCATCATCAACAACCTCGCGCTGGGACCGGGCAGTTACGCCAACCCGGCGAGTGACCAGGGGCACATCGTCGACGGTCTCGGCAGTTTTCATCGGGATCGGGGCCGGACCCTCTACGAGGGAGACGGATACAGCAATGTCGCTTTCGCCGACGGTCATGTCGGGGCGCGCCATGCCTCCCAGACCAAGGAGACCATGACGCCGCTGCTTGTAAAACGGAGGCATTTCCCCGGGCGCTACTAGCGGCTCGGCAGTGCGTCCGCCGCCGGCGATGGTTGGGGGCGCAGAACCAGCCTCTCGCTCCTCGCCGTCGCTTGACGGAGCAGCGCCGGGCGGGGTAGCCTGCGGGCATGATCGGCGGGGGGGGATGGGGCGGTGTGTGAGTGTGTGAGTGTGTGAGTTTGGGGGTGTGGGCGTGAGGAGCAAGCCATGAGAACAGCACGAACATGGATGTGGATCGCACTCGCCGGGTGCGGAGTTCTGGCGGCGCCCCGGCGGCCGGCCAGCGCCGCGCAGGATGCGGGTCCCGACTTCACGCAGGGCGAGGTTCCGGAGTCCGCGCTGTCCAGGGTCATCGATCTCGGCCCGACCGGGGCGCGGGGGGTGATGGATCGGAATTGGATTCGCGCGCGCCAGATCCGGATCGCCCGCGTGGACGAGGGCTCGCCGGCGGACGGGATCCTGCAAGAGGGCGACGTGATCCTGGGCATCGGCGACGAGCCCTTCGAGGACCATGCGCGTCGGCGCTTCGGCGAGGCCATCATGCACGCCGAGACGGAAGCGGCCGGCGGGCGGCTGCGCCTCTTGCGCTGGCGCGAGGGCGAGACCGAACCGGTCACGCTGCAGCTCGTGGTCATGGGCAGCTACAGCGACACGGCGCCCTGGGACTGCGAGAAGAGTGCGCGGATCGTCGAGCGTGCCCTGGCCTATATCGAACGCCGGGGCACCCCGGTCGGGAACGAGTTGGGCACGCAGGCGCTGGTGGCGTCGCTCGGGCTGCTGGCGACCGGAGAGGAACGCGTCCTGCCGCGGGTGCGGGAGCATGTCGAGAGCATCGTGCGCCGGACGGCCGAGGCCCCGGAGGATCGGCCGCCCCACGGGCAATTCCAGGGATGGAGCTGGGCCTACATCAACCTGTTGCTGAACGAGTACCTTGTGGCCACCGGCGACCGGCAGGTGCTGCCGGCCATCGAACGGTACTCCCGGGCCATCGCGCGGGGCCAGTCGAGCAGCGGCACCTGGTCGCACGGCATGACGGCGCCGGACCCGGCGACCGGCGCGCCGCGGCCCCTCGGGGGGTACGGGACCGTGAACCAGGTCAGCATCGCCTGCTGGATGTCGCTGGTAATGGCGCAACGCAACGGGGTGACCGACCCGGCGATCGAACGCGCCATCCGCAACAAGTCCACGTTTTTGAACGCCTTCATTGATTTCGGCGCTATCCCCTACGGCGACCATCATCCGAGCGGGTTCCTGCACGACAACAACGGCAGGAATTCGTTGGCGGCCGTCGGTTTCGCCGCCCTGATCGGCGCTCTGATCGCGGTCGGCTGGCGCATAGCCGGCCCCGGCGATCTGGCTTCCACGCGCACGGCGCATATTGCGCGGGTCGAGATTTCCGGCGTCATCACCAATGACAGGCGCAAGATGGAGATGCTCGCGCGCATCGCCGAATCGCGGGCCGTGCGCGGTGTGGTGCTGAGCATCAATTCCCCCGGCGGTACCGTCACGGGGGCGGAGGAACTGTATCA
>PWTM01000193.1 GCA_003563855.1 PVC group bacterium
GCTCTATGACCATTCCAAAGACCCGCAGGAGAATGTCAATCGCGTGGATCACGCGAACGAATCCCTGATCAAGGCATTGTCCGAACAGTTGAACAGAGGATGGAAGCATGCGCGTCCGCAATAGGGGGCACAGGATGAAGCAGCTCCGCCCTTGCAGGCGACGCGTGACCGCCCGCCGGAGCTGAACCTTGCCGCAGGAGTGGCGGGAAAGCGGACGCTGGGCATCCGAGCCGGAGGAGAAACACATGGACGAGGCGGTGGGCATCGGCGTGATGGGCTGTGGCGGCCGCATCGCGGGGGTATCCCGGCGCACCTGCAGACAGGGTGAGCGCCTGCGCGTTGTCAATCGTCGGCATCCGCGAACATGACGGCCACGGGACTTCTGGAGCGCTGGCGGGAGGCGGGGCTGGTCGGGGACGGGGACCTGGCCTTCGCCGCGCTGATGGGGCGGATGGACCCGGACGGCCCGGCTGCGTTGGCGCCGGCGGCCGCGCTGGCCTTCGCGGCGCGCACGCGCGGCGGCGTCTGCCTCGACCTCCGGGCGCCGCCCGGGCCGCGGTCCGGGGAGGAGTCCCCCGCGTTCCCGCCCGATGCGGCGCCGGACTTCGCCGCCTGGCCCGCTGCGCTGCGCGGGTCGCGGCTGGTGGGCGCGCCGGGCGATTTCCGGCCGCTCGTCCTCGACGAAGCCGGCCGGCTCTACCTCTACCGCTACTGGAAGATGGAGCGGGAACTGGCGGACGACCTGCTCCGCCGGATCGCGGCCGAGCCGGCGCCGCCGGTGGACGCGGCGCGGCTGCGCGACGGGCTGGCGCGGCTCTTCCCCGAGGCGGACGAAGCGGATCAGCGGCTCGCGGCGGCGCTGGCGGTGCTTCGTCCCTTCGCCGTGATCAGCGGCGGTCCCGGGACCGGGAAGACGACGACCGTGGTACGGCTGCTCGCGCTGCTCGTCGAGCAGGCCGGGGCCGCGCCGCCGCGGTTCGCGCTGGCGGCGCCGACCGGCAAGGCCGTGGCGCGGCTCCAGGCATCGGTCGCCCGCGCGATCGAGACGTTGCCGGTCGATCCGGCGGTTCGCGCAGCATTGCCGCACGAGGCGCGGACGCTGCACCGGTTGCTCGGGGCGCGCGGCGGCGGCCGCTGGCGGCACGACCGGGAGAACCCGCTGCCGGCCGACGTGGTGGTGGTCGACGAGGCCTCGATGGTCGACCTTCCGCTCATGGCGCGGCTGGCCGCCGCGGTCCCGGCGGCGGCGCGGCTGATCCTGCTCGGCGACCGCGACCAGCTCGCCTCGGTCGAGGCCGGGCGCGTGCTGGGCGATCTGAGCGGGACGGCGGAGGGCCGGTACGCGCCGGCCGCCGCCGCGCGCCTGGAGGCGGTGCTCGAGGGCGCGGCTGTCCCGCGCGAGGCGTCGGCCGGCCCCGGCGCGCGGATCGAGGACCACGTCGCGCTGCTGACGGTGCCGCGCCGTTTTGACGCCGGGAGCGGGATCGCGCGGCTGGCCTCGGAGATCCGCCGGGGCGACGCGGAGGCGTCGTGGGCGACGCTGACGGGCGGGACCTGGGCGGACCTTGCCTGGCGGCCCGGGCCGGCGTTATCGGGCGGCGGGGCGTTCGCGCGCGAGCTGGCGGATCGGCTTCGCGCGGCGCTCGCGGCGGCGGCGACGCCGGAGGCAGCGTTTGCGGCGGTATCCGCGCTGCGTGTCCTCTGCGCGCACCGGGCCGGTCCGAACGGGGCGGCGGGGATCAACGAGGCGGCCTCGCGGGCGCTGCACGGGGCCGGCGCCGAACCGCGCGGTTGGGCGCCGGGCCGGCCCGTGCTGGTCACGCGCAACGACTACGCGGTCGGGCTCTACAACGGCGACATGGGTGTGGCCTGGCCGGACGCGGACGGCGAACTGCGCGCCTGGTTTCCGCGGGCGGAGGGCGGGCTCCGCGGGCTGCACCCGTCGCGGGTGCCGGTGCACGAGAGCGCCTACGCGATGACCGTGCACAAGAGCCAGGGTTCGGAGTTCGAGGAGGTGCGGATCATCCTCCCGGAGCCCGGATCGCCGCTGCTGACCCGCGAGCTGCTCTACACCGCCGCCACGCGTGCGCGCCGCCGGCTCGAAGTCTGGTGCTCGCCGGAGGCCTGGGCGGCGGCCGTCCGCACGCGCGCCGCGCGCGCGAGCGGACTGCGGGACCGGATCGCGGCCGGCTGAGCGCGGGCTCAGCGGTCAGGAACGAAAGTCCGGTGACGTAATCTCGTGATCGTCCGCGTCGTTCGTCCTCGTCCTCGGAGGTTCGAGGACGGAGGAATCGAGCACGAGCACGAGCACGAGGACGAGGACGAGGACGGAGCGGGAGCACTCGCGGGATTTCGGCAGAGGGCACTATGGTCCGGCTTGCGGAGGGGCGCTGCGCGCCAGTTGGCGCAGGGCCTCGATCTCTGCTTCGAGCTGCCGGGCCTCTGCCTCGCGGGCGGCGACGGCGCGGGCGGCCTCGCGCGCGCGCCATTCGCGGAGCCAGCCCTCCATCTGCTCGACCGCCGGCCACGGAAGCTCCGCCAGCTCCATCACGGAGAGGAACCGCTCGCGGATCTGGAGATGGAGGCGGACCGCGTCCGCGATTCTCGATACCGTCAACCGCGGTTGTCGCCCCGATTCGGCTACGGTGCCGGCCTCCGTTTGCGGGGTGGGGGGCGAGGCGATCACGATCGGCCGCGTGTATTCCCGGCCGTCGGGGCCGGTCACCCGTACGCGGCCCGGGCCCGGCTCTCCGCCGGTATGCGGACGCCAGTCGTCGGGCACGATCCACGGGGTTCCAGGGGAGGCTCGGTACTTGGGCATGCGTAGATCCTTTCGCGCCGTCCCTTCCCCGCAGGTCCGTGGCCTGTTGCGCCCGGTTGCGGACGCTGCCGCAGGGCGGGCCGGTCGTTTGCTGGGCCGGAGCCTGCCTCCGCCGCAGAATCGGGTCAAGCCCGAATCGGCAGGAGGACATTCCCCAGTTTTCGCCGGCCGGTTTGCGTAGAGCGTTGGAGTGGGTCGGCTTAGCGCGTTTGCGAAGTGCGAAAGCCCGCAGGTGGTACGCGGCGTGATTCTCGGGGTGGTTCTCGCGCGGAGGGAGGCAGGCGTGGGGCTGAAACGCTTACGGGGGCGGCGGTATTCGCGCGTCGCGGGGCCAGCGCGAGCGGATGCCCCTTCCGCGCCGCGCCGCAGGCGCCTTGGAGTGCGGCGA
>PWTM01000248.1 GCA_003563855.1 PVC group bacterium
GGCCTCGCGGCGGCTATCTTCGCATGTGCGCATGGCCATGCGCCGGCGCACGAAAGGCCGACGGAGACGATTCTGCTTGCCCCGACTCGGTGGAGTTCGCGGCAAAGATAGCGTTGGAGTTGGTCTCGCAGGAGTTGTCGAGGCAGTTAACGAAGGAGGACGACCTTCAAACGCCTGGTGGGCGCTTCCGTATAGGAATGGATTCTCGTGCGGAAACGACATCGCGACCATTTTTTCCACGATCAACTACGGCATCAACTTCCTCGTAAACTCCACCGGATCTAACGTGTCCGTCAACGTTGCCGCGAACTACATCGGCTCCCATGCCCCGTCCATGCGGGTGATGCACCGCCCGAAGTGAAATGCGCCCGGTATCAACGGGACGGTGAGCGCCGGATTGACGGGCGCGTCTTCGTTGTGTACTCTGTATCACACGGCAACACCTGAGGAGAACGCATGAGCACGGCGATATCCGTCCGCTTGCCGGACGCGCTGGCGAAAGAAATCGACCATATCGCGGCCGAGACGGAACGGCCTCGGTCGTTCCACATCCAGAAGGCCCTGGAGTCGTACATCGAGGACTTCGCCGACGTCCAGATCGCCCTGGATCGCCTGCGCGATCCGAGGGATCCGGTCGTGTCCGGCCGCGAGCTGCGAGAATCCCTTGGCCTTTGACGTCACGTACAAGAAGAGCGTCGGCAAGGACCTCGCCCGTCTCGACAAGGCTGAAGCGCGGCGTGTTCTTCTGAAGATCGAGAAAGAACTCGCCGCCAGGGCAGACGCGTACCCCGTGCTCAAGGGCGGGTTTTCCGGTCTTCGCAGACTCCGGGTCGGGCCCTACCGGATCATCTTCGCGATCCTCGGCACTCGCGTGCTCGTTCTGCGAGATTGTGGACTATCACTAGGAGAAACGGCATGAGAAGGAACAAGATGCCGCCGGTTCATCCCGGCGAGATTCTCGCGGAGGAATTCTTGACCCCCATGGGCATTTCCCAGTACCGCCTGTCGCGCGATATCAGTGTCCCGCCGCGCCGGATCAACGAAATCGTGCACGGTACGCGAAGCATTACGGCGGACACCGCTCTGCGGCTGGGCCGCTATTTCCGCGTCTCGCCGCAGTTCTGGCTGAATCTCCAGGCGCACTACGATCTGGAGCGGGAGCGGGACAGATTGGGTGCCCGGCTTGAGCAGGAAGTTCACGCCTTCGCCGGGGCCTAGACGAAGGCGCCTGCACCGTTACGGGCGCTAAGCTGACCGGTCGCGGATGCCGGCGATCAGCGCCCGCTGACCCGGTTGGCGGCTTCCGCGAAAGTATCCGCGGGGGCCCACGTGTGGCCGCCTTCGAACATGAAGACCCGGAAACGGGAGGTTCCCGAAGGCGCGGGTTTCTGATAGGAGAAGGGGAGCGGCGGACGGAGGGTATGCGCATGAGTGCGGGTTCGTGGGCGGCGTTCCAGGCGATGGGGCCCGAGGAGAAGCGGGCGGTGTTCCAGCCCGGCGGGCGGCCGTTTCACGCGCTGATCGCCGAGCAGTTCGACCGCGCCTTCCTGGACCGGCTCTGCGAGCTCACGACGCGGGCGCGCCGGATTGCCAAGACGCGCGGCGGACGGCTCTTTCTCCAGGACCTGCTCTGCGACCGCCGGGCCATGCTCTACTTCGCGCAGCCCTCGACCCGCACCTTCCTTTCCTTCTACGCCGCCTGCCAGATCGTGGGGCTGCACCCGGCCGAGGTGCGCGACACGAGCACGTCGAGCGAGCTGAAGGGCGAGTCGCCGGAGGACTCGGTCCGCACGTTCTCCTCCTACTTCGACCTGATCATCATGCGCCACCCGGTCGGCGGGTTCGCCGAGCGGATCGCCTGGCTGCTTTCGAACACGGACCGCGTCGTGCCGGTGATCAACGCCGGCTCGGGCAAGGACCAGCATCCGACGCAGGCGCTGCTGGACATCTACACGCTCCAGCGCAGCTTCGAGGCGCGCGGCGGGATCGAGGGCAAGCGGATCGTCTTCGTCGGGGACCTGGCGCGCGGGCGCACGGTGCGTTCGCTCGCGCGGCTGCTGATGCTCTACCCCGGTGTCTCGCAGTGCTTCGTCGCGCCCGAGTCGCTGCAGATCGGGTCCGACCTCACGGCGGCGCTCGATGCGGCGGGCGTGCCGTACACGTGCACGACGGACTTCGACCGCGCCGTGTCGGAGGCGGACGCGGTCTACATGACCCGCATCCAGGACGAGTGGGATGCCGGGCCGAAGCGCGCGGGCGGGGACGGACACCCGTTCCATTTCACCGAGCGGCACCTGGACCTGCTGCGGCCCGAAGCCGTCGTCCTGCACCCGCTGCCGCGCCGCGACGAGATCGCGCCGGAGGTCGACGCGGACCCGCGCGCCGTCTACTGGCGCCAGGTGCGCAACGGGATGTGGGTGCGCGTGGCGTTGATCCTGAGTATCTTCGAGAAGGACGCCGAGGTGGATCGCTACCATGCGGACCTCGTGCGATGAGCCGCGGGCGTCGGACGGCGGGAGGGCGCAGGCGATGAAGGACCTGATCGCGCTGGCGGGCTGGGACGGGGCGACCGTGCAGGCGGCGCTCGAACTGGGGTTGGACGTCAAGCGTCGGCCGGCGGCCTACGGCGACGCGCTCGCGGGCCGCACGCTGATCATGCTCTTCGAGAAGCCGAGCCTCCGCACGCGCGTCTCGTTCGAGACGGGGATGAGCCAGCTCGGCGGGCACGCGATTCACTACGACCTGGGCGGCTCCCCGCTCGGGGCGGGCAAGGAAACGGTCGCGGATACGGCGCGGGTGTTGAGCCGCTACGTGGACGCGATCATGGCGCGGCTCTTCTCCCACGCGGCCATCGAAGAGCTGGCGCGGCACGCGACGGTGCCGGTCATCAACGGGCTGACCGACGATGCGCATCCGACCCAGGTGCTGGCGGACCTGCTGACGATCCAGGAGAAGAAGGGCCGGCTGGCGGGCCTGACGATGGCCTACCTGGGCGACAGCCGCAACAACGTCACCCACTCGCTGCTGGCCGGCTGCGCGCGGGTGGGCATGAACCTGCGCGTGGGGTGTCCGCCCGACCCGGCGTTCGCCCCGGCGCCGGCGGTGCTGGCGGCCGCGCGCGAGGCCGCGCAGGCGACCGGCGCCCGTCTCGAGGTGGTCCACGAGGCCCGGGCGGCGGCGGACGGCGCCGACGTGGTCTACACCGACTCCTGGATGAGCTACCACATCGACCCGGCCGAGGCGGAGGCGCGGGTCGGCGCGCTCGGCCCGTACCGGGTCGATACGGCGCTGATGCAGGCGGCGCGGCCGGACGCCATCTTCATGAACTGCCTGCCGGCCCAGCGCGGGGTCGAGCAGACGGCCGAGGTGCTCGACGGTCCGCAGTCCGTCGTGTTCGACCAGGCGGAGAACCGGCTGCACATGCACAAGGCCGTCCTCGTGCTGCTCCTCCGCGGGGCCGAGGGCGCGAGCCGGTGACGGATCCGTCCGTGTCCCTGCCGTCCGCAGCCGGGGCGGTCCCTCCGCCGTCCGGCGTCGGCCGCCTGCTCGTGGTCAAGCTCAGCTCGCTGGGTGACCTTTTCCACGCCCTGCCCGCCGTGCATAACCTGAAGGCGGCGAGCGGGGCCGACGTCGACTGGGTCGTACAGCCGGAGTATGCCGACCTGGTCGCCTGCTTCACGGACGTGCGCCGCGTGATCCGCTTCCCGCGCCGGGGCTTCCCGCGCGGGTTCGGCGGCTTCCTTCGCGCGCTGCGCCGCGACCGCTATGATCTCGCCGTGGACCTGCAGGGCCTGCTCAAGAGCGCGCTGCCCGCGCGGCTCGCGCGGGCGCGGCGCGTGATCGGTCCGTCCTTCCGCCGCGAGGGGACGCGGCTCTTCTACTCGGCCGTGGCGGGGCCGCGGCGTTCGGACCGGCACGCGGTGGACGCGGCGATGGACGTGGTGCGCCGGCTGGGCTGGCCGGAGATGGCGCCGGCCTTCCCGCTGCGCTTCCCGCGCGCGGTGACGGGTGGCGGGCCCCGGCCGCGGGTCCTGCTGGCGCCGCGGTCGCGCTGGCCCACGAAGAACTGGCCCGAGTCGCACTTCGCCGACCTCGCGCGCCGCCTCGTGGACGGGGCGGGGGCGCAGGTCTACCTCGTCGGCGGCCCCGCGGACGCGGAGGCCGGGCGGCACATCCGGCAGGCCGCCGACCGGGGCGACCGCGTCCTCGACCTGTGCGGGCGCACGAACCTGGTCGAAATGGGCAGCCTGGTGCAGGAGATGCACCTGGCGGTGACGGTCGACTCGGGGCCCATGCACATGGCGGCCGCGCTCGGGGTGCCCGTGCTGGCGCTGTTCGGGCCGACCGACCCGGTGCGCACGGGGCCGTACGGGTCGGGCCACCGCGTGCTGCGCGTCGAGCGGCTGCCCTGTAGCCCGTGCCGTTCGGACCGCTGCGCGCGCGAGGATCACGCCTGCCTGCGGAACCTCTACCCGAGCGCGGTCTATGCGGAAGCGCTGGCGCTCCTGCAACGGCTGCCGGGCGCAGTCGGGGAGGCGTAGGCGTGCGGATCACCGGGGGCCGCGCGCGCGGGCGTCCGCTGCGCGCGCCGCGCGGCGGGGCGGTGCGCCCGAGCCAGGACCGGCTCCGCGAAAGCCTCTTCTCGATGCTCGCCCCGCTTCTTCCGGATGCGCGCGTGCTCGATCTCTACGCCGGGTCCGGCGCGCTCGGGCTCGAGGCCTGGAGCCGGGGCGCGGCCGAGGTCTGGTGGGTGGAGAACGAGCCGCGCGCCGGGCGCCTGCTGCGCGCGAACGTCGCCGCCGTCTGCGGTCCGGCGGCGCCGGGCGTGCACTGCGTGACCGGCGACGCGCGACGGCCCGGCCGTTGGGCCGGGGCCGGGCCGTTCACGCTGGTGCTGGCCGACCCGCCCTACGCGGCGAGCCGCGGGGGCGCGCTCGTCGCGGCGCTGTTGCGGGAACTGGCGGCGCGGGCTATGTTGGCCCCCGGCGGTTGCGTTGCCATCGAACAGGCGGCAGGCGAGCCGGCCGCGGCCGCGGCCGGCTGGCGCGTACTCCGGGACCGCGTCGTCGGCGACAGCCGGGTGGTGCTGTACGGGCAGGAAGCCGGGGCCGGGGAGGACGCATGAACCAGGCGGCAATCTACGCGGGAACCTTTGATCCGATCACGCGCGGGCATCTCGACGTGGTGGAACGCGCGGCCCGCATCTTCCCCCGCCTGGTCGTCGCCGTGGCGGGGAGCACGCACAAGCGGACGCTGTTTACGGTCGAGGAACGGGTCGCGATCGTCCGCGAGGCCGTCGCCGACAGGGCGGGCGTCGAGGTCGAAGCCTTCGACGGACTGCTCGTCGACTATGCGCGCCGGAGCGGTATCGGGGTGGTCGTGCGCGGGTTGCGCGAGTTCTCCGACTTCGAGTCCGAGCTCCAGATGGCGCTGACGAACCGGAAGATGGCGCCGGACGTCGAGACCCTGTTCCTCATGCCGAAGGAGGACTTCAGCTACATCAGCTCGAGCATCGTCTGCAAGATCGCCGCGCTCGGCGGCGACGTGTCCGGGTTCGTGCCGCCGGCCTCGCTGCGCGCGCTGAAGGAGCGGCTCGGCGCGGGCGACGCCGGGCGGCTGCGCGGGCGCGGGGCGGAGGATGCGGCCGGGCCGGGCGGCGGCGGATGATCGGGATCATCGACTACGGCAGCGGGAACCTGGGCAGCGTCGTGAATGCCTGCCGCTTCCTCCGACTGCCTGCGCGGGTGATCGCCGCGCCCGACGCGGCGGCAGACTGCCGGGCGCTGCTGCTTCCGGGTGTCGGCGCGTTCGGCGACTGCCTCGCCCGGCTCCGAGCGGCGGGGTTCGAGCCGCTGTGCCGCGAATGGATCGCTGCCGACCGCCCGTTCCTCGGGGTCTGCGTCGGCCTCCAGGCGCTGTTCGAGGGCAGCGAGGAATCGCCGGACGTGCCCGGGTTGGGCATCCTGCGCGGGCGGGTCCGTCGGCTGGCGTCCGGGCCGGGCCTGAAGGTCCCGCAGATGGGCTGGAACCGCGTCCGCCAGCGCCGGCCGGACTGTCCGCTCTTCGCGGGCGTGGCCGACGGCGCCTTCTTCTATTTCGTCCACGCCTTCTACGCCGATCCGGCCGACCCGACCGCCGTGCTCGGGTCGACGCGGCATGGGGTGGAGTACGCCTCCGCCGTGGGGCGCGGCCGCTGCTTCGCCGTGCAGTTTCACCCGGAGAAGAGCCAGGCGGCGGGCCTGCGCGTGCTGGCGAATTTCGGCCGGCTCGCCGCGGGGGAGGGGGAGGGCGGCGTATGCGGCTGACGATCCTGCCGGCGATCGACCTGAAGGGCGGGCGCTGCGTCCGGTTGCGCCAGGGCCGCGCCGACGAGGCCACGGTCTACGGCGGAGATCCGGCCGAGATGGCCCGGCACTGGGTGGAGCAGGGCGCGACCTGGCTGCACGTCGTGGACCTGGACGGCGCCTTCGCGGGGCGCCCCGTGCACCTGCCGGTCGTGCGCCGCATCGTCGAGGCCGCCGGCGTGCCGGTCGAGCTCGGCGGCGGGCTGCGCACGGATGCGGATCTCGACGCGGCGCTCGAGGCGGGCGTGGCGCGCCTGATCCTCGGCACGCGCGCCTGCGCCGAGCCGGGCGCGGCCGAGCGCCTGGCCGGTCGCTACGGCGACCGGCTGGCCGTGGGCATCGACGCGCGCGATGGGCGGGTGCAGGTCCGCGGCTGGACCGAGACGACCGGGGTGCGGACGGCAGACCTGGCGCGGCGGATGGCGGAGGCGGGCGTCGCTACGCTGATCGTCACCGACACCGCGCGCGACGGCATGCTCGAGGGCGTGAACGCCGCGGCCATGGCCGAGGCCTGCGACGCTGCGGGGTGCGCCGTCATCGCCTCCGGCGGGGTTTCCACGGCGTCGGACGTGGCGGCGCTCCGGGCGCTGGGTCGGTCGAACCTGGCCGGCGCGATCGTCGGCCGGGCGCTCTACGAGCGGACCGCCACGCTGCCGGAGCTGCTGCGCGCGGCGGAAGCGCCGGAGGGCGCGTGAAGCTCGACGCCCAGGTCACGCGGCTCGACAGCGGCGTGCGCGTCGCCACCTCGCGCGTGCGCGACGTGCGCAGCGTCGCGGTCGGCGTCTGGATCGGCGTCGGCGGGCGGTACGAGCCGGCCCCGCTCTGCGGCGCGAGCCACTTCGTCGAGCATCTCCTCTTCAAGGGCACGCGTACGCGGTCCGCCGCCCGCATCTCGCGCGAGGTCGAAGGCCGCGGCGGCCAGCTCAACGCGTTCACCGAGGCGGAGTTCACCTGCGTGCACGCGCGTGTCGCGGCCGAACACCTTCCCGGCGTGCTCGCGATCCTCGCCGACATGGCGCTCCACGCCCGGCTCTCGCCGCGCGACGTGGGGCGCGAGCGCCTCGTGATCCTCGACGAAATCGGGCTCGGTCGCGACGAGCCGGAGCACCGGGTCCGCGTGATGCTCGACAGCCAGCTCTGGGCGGACCACCCGCTCGGCCGCGACCTGAGCGGAACCGAGGCGAGCGTGGCCGCGCTCGATGCCGGCCGCCTGCGCGCGTTCAAGGAGCGACACTACACGGCGCGGAACACGATGGTCACGCTGGCGGGCCAGGTGGATCACGAGGCCTGCGTGGCCCTGGTCCGCCGGCGCTTCCGCGGGCTGCCGCCCGGCCGGCCGACGCGATTCCGTCCCGCGGCCGTCGCCCCGCTGCGGCCGCGCGTTCGGGTCGAGACGCGAACGGTCGAGCAGGCGCACCTGGCGATCGGCGTGCGCGTCTTCGGCCGGCGCGACCCGCGGCGCTCGGCGCTGGCGCTGCTCGGCGTCGTGCTCGGCGGCAACATGAGCTCGCGGCTCTTCCAGCGCATCCGGGAGCAGCGCGGCTGGGCCTACGCGATCCACGCGGACGTCCAGTACTTCGCCGATTCCGGCCTGCTGGCGATCGATGCGGGCCTGGACCCCGCGCGCGCCGCGCGGGCGCTCGGCCTGATCTTCGAGGAACTCCGGCGGCTGCGCGAGACCCCGGTTCCCGCGCGGGAACTGGCCGCCGCTAAGGACTACGTCATCGGCCAGTCCCTGCTCGCGCTCGAGGGCAGCCACAGCCGCATGAACTGGCTCGGGGCGAACCTGCTGAACTACGGGCGCGTCCGCCAGCCCGAAGAGGTCATCGAGCGGATCGCGCGCGTGACGTCCGCGGACGTGCAGGCCACGGCGCGCGCCTGCCTGCGCCGCGCGCGAACCGCGGTCGCGCTGATCGCGCCGGAGCGGCCCGGCGCCGCGGCCTGGACGGAGGAGGTGGAGCGCGCATGCGCCGCATTGCCCTGATCGCCGTCGCGCTTCTGGCCGCCGGACTCGGCGCGGGCTGCCTCGACGCCGATGTCGGGATGGCGGTGCGGAACGACGGCAGCGGCACGATCTCGCTGCGCGTGCTGATGGATCGGGCGGCGCGCGCGCGGATGGGCCGGCTCGCGCACCTCGCGGGCGGGCTCGGCCTCTCCGAGGATCACCCGCTCGGGGCGTTGCTCGCGGCCGTGAACGAGGCGGGCGGTGATCCCATGGCGGCATTCTACCGCCGGGACGTGTTCGAGGAATGGGGCCGCGAACTCGGGCCCGACGTCCGGTTTGTGCGGGCCCGCCGGGTCGAACGCGGATCGCGCGAGCAGGGTTTCGAAGCGGTCTATGCGTTTCCCGATGTCCGTCGCGTCGCCTGGCGCCATCCGGTGGGCGACGGCGACGAGGAAGACGTGCTGTCCTTCGGCTTCACGCCCGGACCCGAGCCGGTCCTGCGCGTGACCGCGACTCCCGCCCGGGCAGCCGCGTCCGCCGTGCGGCGGGATCGCCCCACGCTCGATGTCGTCGGCCGGTTCGGCGACTGGGCCGCGGGCCGCGCCGCGCGCGAGCTGCTCGACGGTTTGCATATCCGGGTGACGCTCCGGTTCCAGGATCGCGTACTCTCCGCGACGCCCGAGGCCGTGCGGCCGGACGCGGCCTCCGTCCTGCTGGCCGAGATCGACAGCGACGGGATGCGGGAGGCGGACCTGCTGCGCCTGCTCCAGGTCTCCGACCTGGCCGGGCTCGAGACAATGGCGCGGATGCCGACTCCGGGCATCCGCCTCCAGGAGATCCGCCGCCCGCTGGTCGTGCGGTTCGGGGATTAGTTCGGCCTCCGGCCCCCCGGGAACGTCCGCCTCCAGCGGAAAGACGGCATCCTCCGCCTCCCAGCGCCGGTTTCGGAGCGGACCGGATTCGTCGCCGGAGCGCGGAACGGTCGAGCCCCCGGAATCCGTTCCGTCCCTCCCGACGGAATAGACCACGCCTTCGCCCCGGTCGTATCTGAACGGGTGTCCGTCGAAGGGATCGATCGGGACGGTGTCCATGTAGGCCGGCACGAGGTCTTGAACGCGTTCCGGGAACGCGCCGGCGGCTCTTCGGTACCGGTGCAGGCCGACCAGGAGACGCGTGGCGGCAAGGTCGCCGTCGGCGCGACACTTTCGTTCGAGGATCCGGTCCATCGCGATCGCAAGGACTTCGTAAAGAATCCTTCCCACGGCATTGGGTCGAAGGAGATCGCGCCCCTTGCGCTCGCTCAACCCGTAGCGCTCTTCGAAGGCGTACAGGTTCATCTCGGCATACGGAAGCGATGCATTCTCGATCATGTCCCGGTAGAGCTCGGCGAACATCAACCGGGTTCGATTCGGCTGGAAGAGGTAGCCGGGGATGCGTTGTCCCCTTCGGGTCAAGCGCGGCCCGTCCCCGATTCCGACAAAATCTTCCATCGTGAAGGCGCCGTCAACCAGGTCCTCGATCGTTCGGTCCGCGATCCGGTACTCGACCCGGATGGCGCGGACGAGGCCGGGCTCGAACGGGCCGAGGCCGTCGAGGGCATCGGCGAGCTTCGCCAGCTCCGGCGACGGCGTATCCGGGTCTCGCGCAAGATCGCGGGCCTGCGCGAGGCCGAGGTCCAGGATCGCTATCCCGACCAGGAAGTTGAGGATGCCCTCGGCGTCCTGCTGAACCAGGTCGGCGAACCTGAGCAGCGAGAGGCATGCCTGGGTGGCCTCCTCGTACCGTCCCGCGAGTCGATCGCGCCGGCTCCGGGCCGCAAGGATTCGGCCAAGTTGCAGCCAGGGTTCGGGGGTGGGAATCTCCGTATCGATGCCGGTCACTTCGGGGGTGATACACCGTTGGAGCGCAATGCCTTGTCCGATCAGGTTCAACGCCTCCGTGTTCTCCTCGATCGCCGTCGCGATTGCGTTCGAGTCCGCAGGCCGGCCGGCGAGGTAGTTCGCGATAAGGGCGGAATCCTTCGGCCGGCGCAGGGCGTCGGCCGCGGCCAGGAAGTGCGTGTAGGCATTCTCTTCCGGCGGCACCTCCGGCCGGCTCACCCGGAGGTCGCTGACATCGGGCGCAGGGATATCGCGGCTGGCGAAGAACACGTACGCGGCGATGGCCGCGAGGCCGAGGGCGACCGGAATGGCGACCGAAAAGGAAATCGCGAGGGCGGTCTTTCTCTTCATCGCTTCTCCCGAAGCCGGTCCCTGTCACCGGCTCGCCGTCGACCGGTTCGAACCGTCCAGGGGAATCGGGCCCGAGCCGGCGCCCTTCGCCTTACTCCGGCGGCCCGCTCTTATCCCCGCCGTCCCGCATCCGGGACGCGATCTCCGTCCCGTAGTTCAGGGCCTCGTCGAACAGGGCCGCCAGGCTCCGTACCGGCGTATCCGGCGTCGCGCCGTTGCCGAGCGTCAGCATCAGCCGCCCCTCGGGCCGCGCGAAGGCGTCGAACAGCCGGCGGACCTCCGCGCGCACGTCCTCGACGGTGCCGAAGGGGATGGCCTGCTGCACGTCGAAACCGGCCCAGAAGCAGAGCTTCCCGCCGAAGCGCGCCGCCGTCTCTTCTGCGCTCATGGCAAATTTCTGGATCGGGTGGATCACGTCGAGCTCCAGGTCGATCAGCTTCGGCAGGTGCAGCCCGATATCCCCGCAGCTATGGAGCCAGAAGTGCATGCCCATCTCGTGCGCCGCCTCGATCTCGCGCCGGTAGTAGGGCGCGTAGAACTCGTCGAAGACCTCCGGGGAGAAGAAGGGGCCGGTCTGCGTGCCGAGGTCGTCGGTGGTGTAGATCGCGTCCGCGCCCGCCGCCTTCATGCGCCGCATGACCCCGATGTAGAAGTCGGTCAGCGCGCCGAAGAGGCGGTGCACCTCCTCGGGATAGGTGTAGTAGTCCGTCAGCGCGTCCTCCATCCCGCGCAGTTGCCAGTGCCGCTCGAAGAAATTGAACCACCAGGTGCCGACCCGGTAGCGGCCGTCTTCCGGCGGGTTGTCCGGGAGGAGCCCCGGGTAGTCGGCGCGGGGGAAGTGCGCCAGCATCTCGTCCAGCATCGCCCAGTCCGAGAGCGGGCCCGACGCGTCGATCCCCTGCGGGGCCGCCGCCTCCGGCGGCTTCTCGCCGTGCATCCACCGGTAGTCCGGATCGTCCGGGGGCGCATCCCAGAGCTGGACGTTGCGCCAGCGGATGAAGACGGCGTCCTGCGGGTACCGGGCCAGCAGGTCCTCGACCGCCGTTCGCGTCGCGGGATCCGTGAACGCCTCCGGGTAGACCCATTTGTGGACCATCAGCGGTATTCGCCGGGCAGAGCCCCGGCCCTCGATCACGCGCGCGACCTCTTCCCGGAGCAGCGGTCGATACGTCCCGGTATCCTTCGAGTCCGTCATGGTCCGTTGCCCTCCCGCGCCGCCGGCCGACCCCGATCGACGCGAAGCCCGACCATCTGCCGGCCCGCGCGTGTCGCCGGCGAACCGCGAGCATGCAAAACCGCGCGCCAATCGTCCAGCGGGAACGCAGCCCGCCCGCCCGCCGGCGTGGATCTTCCCAAGTTTTCGGCGTGCGGGGGGGGTTCCCGGACGGCGCGAACGGGGCCGCCCCCCACGGGCTTGCCAAGGACGGCGCGAACGGGACCGGCCCCCACGGGCTTGCCAAGAACGGCGCGAACGGGACCGGCCCCCACGGGCTTGCCAAGAACGGCGCGAACGGGACCGGCCCCCACGGGCTTGCCAAGAACGGCGCGAACGGGAC
>PWTM01000370.1 GCA_003563855.1 PVC group bacterium
CCCTCTCTTCCTCCCGGGCCCGGGCAGAGCGCGGAACAGACTCAAGGTCCGAACCGCGCTCCCACCGGGCTCGCCCGGCGCGCCAGACCGCGCCCCAAGGCAGGCCAACTTTTCGCCCCCCACGGGACAAGCCCGTGGGGACGCGGCATACCCTCACCCCGCGCAACCAACCCGAAGTCGCGTCCATTCGCGGGTGCCTTCTCGGGTATTCACGATCTTCGATTCGCGATTCTCGATTCGGTGATCATGCCCAGCCGTCTGTGGCCGCCTGCGGAGCGCACCGGCCGGCGTGACATGGTTCCTCGCTGATCGCACCGGTTTCCTTTCGGGCGACGATAGGGGGCGACCCGCCTACGCGCTTCGCGCTTCGGCGCGGCAAGCGAGAGCGGGCGACGAGTGGGCTTCGCTCGTAGCCCGTCCGCCGTCGGCCAAAGGCGTCCCCACTTGAACGTTCACCGTTCGCCCCCGCTTCGCCTCCCGTTGAACGTTGAGCGTTGAGCGTTGAGCGTTGAACGTTTCCCCCCTGTCCTCCTCCCCGTTAGACGTTCGATGCTCAGCGTTGCCCCTCTCTTCACCACCGATCACCGCTCACTGTTCACTGTTCACCGCCAACTCCCCACCGCTCGCCCCCCCCCGTCGCCCCGCTCCCATCCCATTCTGCGTATTCTGCGTATTCTGTGGTTCCTCCTCCCCGCCTTCCGTTCGACGTTCAACGTTCGATGTTCGATGTTCAACGTTCTCCCCCCGCCTCCTCCCCGCCCTCTCGTGAGTTCCTGAGTTCCTGATCCGCCCCCCCCGTTCGCCGTTCCGCCTCCACTGATCACTGCTCACCGATCACTGTTCACTGATCACTGCCTACCGCCCACTGCCCACTGCCCACTGCCCACTGCCCGCTCCCCCCACGCCCTCTCCTCCGGGCGCAACGTTCATCCCGCGTCCCGCACCCATTCCATCATGTAATGGGCGCTCCACGCACGCGCGGGGGAACGCTCCAACCGGTGCTCGATGGGCTGCAGCAGCCGCCACAGCCAACGGGGAAGAAGATCGGGCAGAAAGGTGAAATACAGCGGTCGCCGCCAGACCCCGCCATCCAGCGGGGGAAAGGACCGGGGATCGAGCCAGTGCTCGGTCCCCTCGTCGATGGAATTCATCAGCGGGAAGATATACCCCATGTAGAACCGGAAGAGCGGGTTTCTGGGATTGATTTCGTGAACGAACAACCGGCCGCCGGGCTTGAGCCGGCGGGCCATTTCCGACAGCGCCCGATGCTGATCCCCGACGCCCGCCAGGTGGTGCAGTACGTTGATCACGTAGACGAAATCCATGGAACCGGGGCCGAAGGGGATGTCCGATACGCCGGCCACCCGGAAATCCACGGCGACGCCCTGCTCTCGCGCCCGGGCGCTCGCGTGCTCGACCTGGCCCTGGGAGCTGTCGATGCCCGCCATGCGCGCGCCCCGCCGCGTGCATTCGCAGGCATACCATCCCTGTCCGCAACCGACATCCAGGCCGCGCAGCCCCGCCTCCTCCGGCAACCGCCGCATCATGAAGTCCACCTTGCGGCGAAGCAGGTGTTCACGAAGGTAGGCGGGAATCTGCTCGTCGTACACCTCGGCGATATCGTCGAAATGCTGCACCGCGCGTTCCGTGCGCCGCGAGAGCGTCCAGAAGGCAAGCGCAAGTATTCCGACCGCGACCGCCAGCCACGTGGTTCCGCCGCGGAAGACGGCGGTGATCCAGGAGACATCGCTCTCGGCCAGCCCTGTCCGGAGCAATCCCCAACGCAGGATCGAGCCGGAGACGCCCGCGCCGGCCGGAATCCCGGTCAGACCGCCCAGCAGGGTGGCCCGGCCGAAGATGCCCGCCGCGCGCCAGGGCGAAACAGGCCAGCCGAACGCTCCGGACACCGCGGCGAGCGAGACCGCGGGCAATCCCCAGGCCGCCCACGACAACGGCAGCGAGACCGCCCAGCCCCGCCTTCTCAACGAGGCGAACGCGAGACAGACCAGCCAGCAGAGCGACCCGATCCACACCGCAGCCTCCAGCCCCCAACGCGACACGGCGACCAGCGACAGCAGCGCGATCGCGTCGGCGCCCCGCTCCGCCAGGAATACCCTCGCCAACGGCCGCCAACCGCGGCTCCATGGCCCCAGCATCGGAATCCGTGCCAGCTCGCCCAGGTAAAAGGGCGACAACACCGCCGGAAGGGTCGCCAGGAAGACCAGCAGGCTCTCCCGCGCGCCGGAGCGAATCCCGGTCTTCCGGCACAAGTAGCGCCAGCGAATCCAGCGGATACCCACGTTCCCGATCGTGGCCGCGACCACGAGACCCAGCGCCCGCAGGAGCACCGCCGGCGGATGACGCGATTCCGGCGGTAGCGCGCCGAACCAGAGCCACGTCGCTGCGCCGCCGACCGCGAGGGCTGCCGCCAGCCACGGCAGCAACCGCCGGGGCGCCAGCGAAAGCCGGGCGGCCGTATCACGGTCTCTGTTCATCGGCAGGTACGTGGAGGAACCCAGTGTGGCCGTTCCCCACTCCTCGGGTCAAGGACCGGGCGCAAGCGGTCGGTGATCGGTGATCAGTGCCATCGTTGTCCAGATCGTTGTCGGAATCGTTGTCCTCGGCCGTGCTCGCACCCGCTTCGGTGCCGTCGGCTCTTCGACAATGATCTCGACAACGATCTCGACAAGGATGGGAGGCCGCCGGCACAGCGGGACCTTGGGGGGGAAAACACTGAAACCGCTGAAAGGCCGAAAGGGGAAGGCCGGAGGCCATCGTAATCCGTAGTCGTCGGCGTAGTCGTCCACCGGAAAGGGACGAGCCGGTCGACGACGACGGAGAGGACTGCGGTTGGGCCGTCATCGAACAGGTCCCCACGGCCTCGCCTGTCCGCCATAGCCGCCTGGCGGCGACGGCGGACGCCGTGGGGAGGATGGGTTGAGCGAGAGCCCCACGGGCGCGCGCGCTCTTCGCAACCGGCCCCCACGGCCTTGCGCCGTGGGGGAGGAAAGGTTGAGACCCCCGCGAGCGCGACCCCTCCCTCTCTCTTTCTCCCGAGCCCGGGCAGGGCGCGGAACAGACTCACGGTCCGAACCGCGCTCCCACCGGGCTCGCCCGGCGCGCGAGACCACGCCCCAGGGCAGGCCAACTTTTCGCCCCCC
>PWTM01000136.1 GCA_003563855.1 PVC group bacterium
ATTCCTATACGGAAGCGCCCACCAGGCGTTTGAAGGTCGTCCTCCTTCGTTAACTGCCTCGACAACTCCTGCGAGACGAACTCCAACGCTATCTTTGCCGCGAACTCCACCGAGTCGGGGCAAGCAGAATCTTCTCCGTCGACCTTTCGCGCGTCGGCGCATGGCCATGCGCACATGCTAAGATAGCCGCCGCGAGGCATTTCGGGCAGAGACCGCCAGAAGTGAGATGCGCCCTGTCCTCCCCCGCCGCGGTTTCCGCATTGCATCGGCGGCGGCGACGGCCTACGATCCGATGCGTGCGGCGCAGCGCCCGCGGTGGCCTGCGCCCCGCGGCGGCATGTGCCGTCGGCCCGCGAAAGGAGAGAGCCCATGGCCGAGGTCAAACTCGACGAAGTCCCGCGCAAGACCCGCGAGCTGTTTGAAAAGGCGGCGGCGGCGATCGAGCGCGACAACGTGGACTACGGCATCGAGATGCTGCTCACCATCCTTGATATCGAGCCCCGGCTCCTGCAGGCCCGGAAGCTCCTCCGCGCCGCACAGCTCCGGAAGTTCCGCGCCAACGGCGGCAACGCGGCCGTCCGCCACGCGCTGTCCACCCTGGGCGGGGTCGGCGGCCTGCTCTCCGCCCAACTGAGCCTGCGCAAGGATCCGCGTCGCGCGCTCCGCACCCTCGAACGGCTGATGACGCGCGACCCGTTGAACCGGGTCTTCATCGGGCAACTGGCCCGCGCCGCCGAGGCCGCCGAGCTGCCCGAAGTCACGCTCCAGGCCTACGAGATCGCTCTCGAAGCCTCGCCCCGGGACGTCACGCTGCTCAACGAAATGGCGCGGCTCTACCGCGAGACCGATCGGCCCGGCCAGGCCCGCGAGTGCTACGAGAAGGTTATCGCGATCCGCCCGAACGACCAGTCCGCCATCAAGGGGCTCAAGGACGCGCAGGCCCAGGAAACGATGGATCGCGGCCGCTGGACCGAGGCCCAGTCGTACCGCGACGTGATGAAGGACGCCGACGAAGCGCGCCTGCTCGAACAGCAGGCCAAGGCCGTCAAATCGGCCGGCGACCTGACCTCGCTCATCGAGGAGCAGGAGAAGAAGGTCGCGGCCGAGCCCGACAACGTCAACTACAAGCGCATGCTCGCGGACTACTACGTCCGCGCCGAACGATTCGACGACGCCGAGGCGCTGCTCGAAGACGCGAGCCGCGCCTCCGGCGGCGGCGACCCGCAGGTGGACCGCGCGCTCAGCCAGATCCGGCTGCGCCGGTTCGACCACCGGATCGAAGCCCACCGCGCGGCCGGCGAGTCGGATCGGGCCGCCGCGGTCGAGACCGAACGCGAAGCCTTCCGCTTCCAGGACGCCGAGCAACGGGTTGCCCGCTACCCGAACGACCTGCAGTTCAAGTTCGAGTACGGCGTGCTGCTGTTCGAGCGCGAGCAGTACACCGAGGCGATCCAGCAGTTCCAGCTCGCGCAGCGCAACCAGCAGCGCCGTATCCGCTCGCTCTACTACCTGGGCCTCTGCTTCGCGAACAAGGGTCAGCTCGACATCGCCATCGAGCAGCTCGAAAAAGCCGCCTCCGAGCTCACGCTCATGGACGAGACGAAGAAGGACATCCTCTACGAACTCGGCATCGCCCACGAGAAGGCCGGCCATCGCGACCGCGCGGCGGCCTGCTTCAAGGACATCTATGCCGCGGACATCGGCTATCGCGACGTCGCCGAGAAGGTGGAGCGGACCTACCGCGCCTAGCCGCCGCTTGCGGCGGACCGCCGCGCTCCTGGCGGTCGCGCTCCCGGCGGTCGGCGCCTGCCGCTTCCCCGCCGCACCCGGCGCGCAGGTCGTGCTCGCCGCCTGGCATCTGGACGGGTACGCCTACACCGACCGCACGGGCGACGGACGCGCCATCGACGCCAAACCCGAGACCGAACGCGAAGCCGTTGCCGCCGTCCTGGCCCGGCTGCGGCCCGACGCGGTGCTCGTCCAGGACATCGGCGGGCCCGCGATGCTCGAGGACCTCGAAGCCCGGCTGGCCGCGCGCGGTCTCGTCTACCCCTACCGCGAACACCTCTGGCGCGACGACGGCGCTCGCGGGCAGGCGCTGCTCAGCCGCCTCCCGATCGCGCGGCGCGACTCCGACCGCGAAAGCGTCTACACGATCGGCGGGCAGCCGGAGCCTGTGCGGCGCGGGTTCCTCGACGTCACCCTCGAGGCCGCGCCCGGCCGCACGGTGCGCATCCTCGGCGCCCAGCTCAAGTCCCGGGCGTTCGACCCGCGCGGCCAGACCGAGATGCGGCGCAGCGAGGCCCGCCTGCTGGCCCGACGGGTGCGCGCCGCGCTCGCCGAGGCGCCGGACGGCGCGCTGCTGGTCATGGGCTGCCTCAACGACCTCCCCGGCGCCGCGCCGCTGCGGGACCTGCTCGGCGCGGGAGCGGCCGCACTGGCCGATCTCGAACCCCGCGACGACGCCGGCGACGCCTGGACCCGCGCCGATCCCGCCGAAGGGGTCTGGCAACGGCTCGATTACCTCCTCGCGAACGAACCGCTGCGCGCCGCACTCGTGCCCGGCTCCGCCCACATCCTGCGCGATCCGGCCGCCGCCGGCGCCTCCGCCCACCGCCCGCTCCTCCTCGCGCTGCGCCCCGGGGCGCTCAACGACGCCTGGGCCGGCGAACCCGGCGCGGCGCTCAGGGCCGGAGCCGGACCGTAAAGGTCGAGCCCTCGTCCGGCACGCTCTCGACCGAGACCTCGCCCCCGTAGAGCAGCGCGAGCTTGCGCACCGTCGAGAGGCCCAGCCCGCTGCCCGGGATCGTCCGCGTCTTCTCGTTGCGGATCCGCGCAAACTCCTCGAAGAGCTTCCGCCGTTCTTCCGGCGTCATCCCGATGCCCGTGTCCTCGACCCGTACCTCGACGGCGTCCTCGGTCTGCCGCAGCGCGACCGTCACCCGCCCGCCGTCGCGGTTGTACTTCACGGCGTTCGAGACCAGGTTATTGAGCACGATCTCCATCTCGGTGCGGTCGGCCCGCAACGGGATCGGCGCCGGCGCGTCGAGCGTCAGCGCGATGTCGCGCCGCGCCGCCTCGGCCTGGTGCGTCTCGATCGCCGCGCGCGCCACCTCGGCGAGGTCGAGATCGACCAGCTCGCGGCGGCGCTCGCCCGACTCGATCCGCGTCAGGTCGAGCAGGTCCAGGATCAGCTTGCGCATCCCTTCCAGCCGCAGCAGCGCCCGCTCGATCGGCCCCTCGTAGTCGGCAACCCGCTCGCCGGCGACGCGCTCCTTCATCAGCACCAGGTACCCCTGCACGGCGCCCAGCGGCGCCTTCAGCTCGTGCGCGAGCACGCGCAGGAACTCGAAGCGGACGCGGCGCTTCTCCTCGGCCAGCCGCCGCGCCTGCCGCTGCAGCAACAGGTGGCGCGTCGCCTTGTGCGCCGCCGTCTGCAGCTCCTGCGGCGAGAACGGTTTCGCCAGGAAGTCGAACGCCCCGTTCTTCGTCGCGCTCACCGCCACGTCGAGCGAGGCGAAAGCCGTGATCATGATCACGCACAGGTCCAGCTTGCGCTCCATGATCCGGCGCAACAGATCCAGGCCGCTCAGGTCCGGGAGCTTGTAGTCGAGCAGCACGAGGTCGTACCGGCCGTCGTCCAGCGCGGCCAGCGCCGCGGCGCCATCCTCGGCCGACTCCGGCTCGAAGCGCGCGCGGGTGTCCAGGTCCGGGAGGTCGGCCTCGTAGCGCTGCAGCACCCGGCAGGCGCCCAGCCGCATCCCCGCCTCGTCGTCCACGACCAGCACCTTCACCCGTTCCATGGCACATCCTCCGCCCCGCGCCGCGGCAGCATCACGCGAAACGCCGTCCCGGTCGGCCCCTGCGCCGGGTCCGCGTTCGACGCGCAGTCAATGCGGCCGTTGTGCATCTTGACGATCCCGTAGGCCACGGCCAACCCGAGCCCGGTCCCCTTGCCGAGCTGCTTCGTCGTGAAGAAGGGCTCGAAGATCTTCTGGCGGTTTTCGCGCGAGATGCCCGGCCCGGTATCCCGCACCTCGAACCAGACCTCGGCGCCGTCCTCGCCGGTGGCCACCGTCAATCGGCCCCCCGCGCCCATGGCCTCGACGGCGTTGCCGACCAGGTTGGTCAGCACCTGGACGATCTGGTCCTCGTCGAGCTCGGCGACCGCATCGGCCATGCCGTGCGCCACCGCGAACTCGATCCCCTCGGGCAGACGCACCGCCTTCAGGCAGCGATCGATCGCCACGCAGAGGTTGACCGGGCGGCGCACCACCTTGTTGCGACGGGCAAAGTTGAGCAGTCCGCTGACGATCTTGCGGCAGCGCTCGGCCTGCTCGGCAATCATCCCGAGGTCCTCGGCCATCTCCGGCGCGCGGTCCGCCTCGTCGAGCAGCATCTTCGAATAGAGCAGGATCACGCCGAGCGGATTGTTGATCTCGTGCGCGATGCCGGCCGAAAGCTGCCCCATGCTGGCCAGCTTTTCGGCGTTGATCAGCGCCTGCTGCGTGTCGGCCAGCGCGGCGTTGGACCGCCGGAGCTCCGCGAGCGAGGAGCGCAGCCGGTCAATCGTGTGGGGCAGGCACATCTCGCTCTCGGCCAGCCCGCCGACCACCGCCACCGCGTGCTCCCGGCAGGTCGCGTAGCCGCAGGCGCCGCAGTTCAACTCGTCTTCGGGGCCCTCCTTGCCCATCCGGCGGAGCGCGGCCGCCACGTCCGCCTCCGAAGGCTCAACGCGCTCGACCGGCCGCGCGGCAAATGCAACGCCGAGATCGAGGTCGTCGAACGTCCGCAGCGCCACGGCGTGCGTGGCCTCGTCCACCTCCCGGATCCGCCGGCGCACGTGCTGGCTGATCGCGGCGCGACGCCGGAACAGCGGCGTCTCGACGCTCATGCCGGAGCCCATAATGCACCCGTTGCAGCAGAGCACCTCCAGCAGGCGCGCATCGAGCGCCCCGTCCGCGAACTCGTCGATCGCCTGCGCGAAGTTCACACGCCCGTCCGCCGCGACCAGGTCGCCGTGAAGCAGGTTCTCGAACATCGAGGCGGCCTGAAGAATGCCGCGGCTGAGCGGGAAGAGCCCGCCCAGCCGCGCGTGCGGCGGGTCGAAGGGGGCCGGCGCGGCCGCGGCCGGATCGATCCGCGCCTCGACGAACAGGCGGCGCAGCTCGACGAAGGTCAGCACGGCATCGATCTCGCCCGAATCCCCCGCCCCGCGCGCGCCTTCGACCTTCTTCGCGAGGCACGGCCCTACGAATACCACGCGCAGCCGCGGTCCGTGCAGCCTGCGCAGCACCCGCGCCTGCGCGAGCATCGGCGAGGCGATGGGCGCCAGGAACGGCACCAGGTTGGGGTGGTACTTCTCGATGTAGGCCACGGCCGCCGGACAGGTCGTGGCGATGCGGGGCGTTGCGTCCGTGGCCTCCAGCATCCGGCGGTAGGCCCCCGCCACGAGGTCCGCGCCGAACGCCACCTCCGAAACCACGCCGAAGCCCAGCGCGCGCAGCGCCCCGACCAGCGCCCCCGACGCCAACCCCGCGAACTCCGCCGCAAAGCTTGGCGCGAGGATCGCCGCCGTCGGACGGGCGTCGCGCAACAGCGTCCGCACCTCGTCGACGGAGTCGTATACACGCTTCGCCTTCTGGCTGCAGACGCGCACGCAGTTCCCGCAGCCGATACACCGCTCCGAAAGCACCTCGGCCTGCCCGCCGGCAATCCGGATCGCCTTCGCCGGGCAGTCGCGGACGCACATGTAGCAGACCCGGCACCGCTCGCCGATCGTCGTAATGAGCTGTACGTCCGCCTGCACGGAGCTCAGCATAGCGTGGGGCCGTCCGTCAGCGCGAGGCAGGAAGCGGAACGATCGTGACCTCGATCTCGCCACGGTTGTCCTCGCGGTGCTCGCGCTCCGGCCGTTCGTTGACGTCGAACATCAGCTCGCCGGCGGATCCGGCCTGGACGCGCAGTTCGCGGCCGACCGCCGCCATGCGCGCGGTGGGTTCGCGACCGACCCGCACCAGCAGCGCACCGTAGTTGGCGCGGTCGAGTTGCCGGGGCGGGCCGTCCCCCGCGTAGTAATGGATGAACGCGGGCGTGTCCGGGTACCCTTCCGGCCCGACGCTCTCCCCGCGGCTTCCGATCGCCCAGCTCCCGGAGGCGCGGATCAGGACCCGGTCCCCGGCCTGGACCCGAACGCCCGAGGCCGTCCAGCCGCTCCGCGGGTCCACCCGCACGCGTCCCGCGGGAGGCGGGGCCTCGTCCGGCGCCGGCGCCGTCCCGGCCGTCAGTACGATAAACCCGTGTTCGGAGGGGAAGGTATGGGTGCCGGCGTCGCGCACCAGGAGTGTCCGGCGGTTGCGTTCCGAGGGCCATTCGACCACGGCCACGGGATGCCGCTCGCTGTCCGGAATCCGCTCGAGCCGGAGCGCGGCGGATTCGTCCTCAGGCCAGGGCGCGAGCGGTTCCACGCGCCAGTGGGAAGTCCCCGCGCCGAGCGGGTGCCGCTGCGTGCCCCGGCTCTCGCGTCGGAGCTGCGCCAAGGGTATGCGCAGGATGTCGCGGCTCGCCATTTCGATGGTCACGCGGGCACGCGGCGTCCAGGCGTCGGCAGCCGCGGTCTCGGCAATCAAAGGGTCGTCGACCGACCGATCGGGCCCCGGACCCGGCCGGCCCGGCACGCCGGGCGCCTCCGGTTCAGGCGCCTCCGCCGCCGGCGCGCGCCAGTCGGCGGCCGCCCAGGCGGCAAAGACCTCGGCGACCGCCTCGTCGGATGGCGGATCGTCGGCCTCAGCCTCCACGTGGGCGGCGAAAGCCGACCGGCGCCGTTCCAGCGCCTGCGCGCGCAGCTCCGCGGCCCGCGCGTCGGCCGCCGTCTTCGCGGCACGCCAGCGGTCGACCAGGTCGCGGATTTCGACGCGGACATCCTCGGGGATTTCGAAATCGCCGTCCTCGTCGAGTTCGGCGACCGCGCGATCGAGCAGCGTCACGCCGGCCCGCGCCCCCATGAGTTCGCGTACGTTTCCCGTGCGCTGGGCCGCCGCCATCGCCTCCCCGGCCTCGGCGCGGAACGTCGCGATATCCCGCCGGAGCTGCCCGACGCGCCCCTGCGCGATGCGGTCCAGATCGGCCCGCGTGGCTTCGTGAAGCTCGCGCAACGCTTCGTCGTAGAGCGGGACACCGAACGCCTCGTCGGGCGGCGGCTCGGGCGCTTCGGGCGAGGGCGTTTCGGCGGCGGCGCACGCGGCTACGGCCGCCGCCAGGACCGCCGCCGCCCACTGCGGCCGGCGTGCGGGGCGGAAAAACTGGAGCGGGAACGCCGTCATCTCAGCGCGACTCGAAGGGCGGTTCATGGACGCCGCCGGCCGGAACCTCGATCCGCCAGACTTCGCGCTCCCCGTCCTTGGCGGTCACCCGGATGCGCGAAACCAGGACCGGCACGTCGGCCCGGTAGGCGGAGCCGAACATCCGTCGGATCTCTTCGCTGCCGAGCGGCACGCGGAAGCTGATCTCGCGGTCGAGATCGGTCACGAACCGCACGTTGCGCTCCCGGTGCGTGAAAGCTTCCGATTCCAGCACGCGCCGGCGTTCTCCCCGGGAGGTGCGCTGGGTGAACTCCTGGCGGTAGAAGCAGTCGAACCGGATCGTATCGAACGTCCGCGTCTCCGTCGGGCTGAACCGGAGGTTGAAAACCTGGTGTTCCGCCCGCACAGGGTTCGAGGTCACCGCCACGCGCCGGATGCCCGGGGCGGCGTCGGGCGGACGCGCGGCGGCCAGCGTGGCCCCGATCACGAACGCGACCAGCGCGCCCCCGAGCGCGCAGACCCGCCGCCCGCCCGGTCGCCGGACCTGCGGGGGACCGCTCACCGGACCACCCGACGGAAACTGCCGTCGAACCGGCGGGCCAGGTCCCGGAGGAAGCCCGAGTCCTCGCGGCCACTGCGGAAACCAATCACGTGGATCACGGGCATGGGGCGACCGGAGGGCGCCATGAACTCCTCGTGGAGCTTCTGGATATGGCGCTCGTAGTCGTCCATCGACCAGACGGCGCGGGGCAGGCGGGGCCGTGGGGGTACGCGGGGGCCCGACGCCCCCGGGCCGACGGGGACCTCGCGCTCGACCCACCGCCCCTCGGTAGCGGCGGTGGCCTCCCGCTGACCGCCACGCTCGCGGATCACGGGCCCCCGGGCAGACCGGCCGGGCACCCAGACCCGCTCCGTGCGCGTGCGAACCTCGCGGGTGTCGGCGCGCTGCTCCGACGCCGCGGCTTGCCGCTCGCGCCAACGCTCCATGGCGGCCGCATGGGCGGCGTATTCTTCCTCCGTATTCGGGCGCGTGGTCCAGACATCGCCGTCGCAGATGACCAGGATGGTGTCCGGCCGGTTCTTGAAGGCCAGCGACAGAGCGAGGTCGAAGCGGGTCGTGCCTCCGGTCGCATAGTCTCCGAGCCCGGCGTCCATCCGCGTGATGCCGCGGTCATGGCCGACCGCATTCCAGCTCACCCGGCTGTTGAACGGGTCGATGAAGCGGCGAGCCCGTTGCTTGTTCGGTTCCGTGGCCGGCTGCATCTCGTCCTCCCAGACGGAGGCGGTGCTCGCATAGACGATCACGTTGAACATCGTGTTCGGGGAAAGCGCGTCGATCACCTCGCCCAGGCGGGCCTTCACCCGGGCGAACCCGGCCACGCCGCGTTCCGTGACGCCGAGTTCTTCGCTTTCCTCCGCCATGCTGATGGAGACGTCGAGGATGATCGCGATCCGGCTGCCGCGCCCGCGGATGCCGAAGAAGTCAAACTGCGAAACCCCCTGCCCGAAGCCGCCGAGGCCGAGCCCGGTGCCGAGCCCCGCGCCCAGTCCCGCCCCCGACACCGCGCGGAACTGCGGCTGGAAGGTCGTGCGGACCACCTGCGGATCGACGCGAATCTCGGGCAGCGAAAGCTCCGAGGGCCGGGCCGAGACCATCCGCGGCGTGATCTGGGGCCGGCTCGAGCTGCGCTGCCGCTGCTGGACCCGGACCTGGTGCTCGATCTGGCGCGGCTGGTAGGTCTTCAGCGGCGGCGGGGCCGTGAAGACCGTCCGCTCGTCGCGCATGTGCTGCAGCACCACCCAGGAGCCGAAGATGGCCAGGCCGAGCACGTGCGCGGCCAGGCTCGCCAGCGCCACGATGCCGAGCAGCTTGCGCCGCTCCTGCGACAACCGGTAGTACCCCAGCCCCGAGAGCAATACGTTGCGTTCCGCTTTCATGGCTCCGCCTCGCTTTCCGCCGCGTCCGCCCCTCCCGCTACTCCGAAGTCGCCGTGAACGTCACGTTCGTAATCCCGGCCGCCGCGCAGGCGTTCATCACGTCGATCACCCGCTGGTGCCGCGCCGCGTCCTCGGCCCAGATCGTGATCATCGGCTCTGTGCGCGCCGCCTCCGACGCGAGCCGGTACCGCACGAGCAGCGTCACCAGTTCCGGCAGCTCCGTCGAGTCCGGCGTATCGAACTCGCGCTGGTTCAGGAACACCCGCCCCGTCTCCCGCACCTCGATCATCTGCTCGTCGGTCATGTCCACCGTCTCCGCCTGCGCGACCATCCCGGGGAGCCGGATGCCCAGGTCGGCCTCCGACCGGATGAAGCTCGCCACGGCCATGAAATAGACCAGCAGCAGGAAGACCATGTCGATCAACGGCGCCACGTTGATCTCCGGATCCTCGATCGCCGACTGCGCCATCTTCATGAGCCGCCCCCCGAGGGCGTATAGACGCCGAATATGAAGTTATCGACCCCGATTTCCGCCATTGCGTTCATCACGCGCTTGACCTCGCGGTGCGGCGTCATCGCATCGGCGCGCAGGTACACGCGCGTCTCCGGAACCTCCCGCAATCGGGTCGAAACCTCGGTGCGAAGCTCGTCCAGGTCGATTTCGTGCACGCCGCTGTAGATGCGGCCCTCGGCGTCCACGTTGACAATCCACCGGTCCGGCCGCTCGAGCGGGACGACCCCGCGCGTCGCGGTCGGGATCTCGATGCCGCGCTTCTGCTGGGTCTGGGACAGGTGCGAGGTGGTCATGAAGAAGACCAGCAGCAGGAAGACCATGTCGATCATCGGCGCCATGGCGAACTTGGCTTCCTCGGCCATGTCGATCCGCATGCGCATGGGCGTACCCTCTCCCTCCCGGTTCGCGCTCAGTCCTGCGGCGGGGCGGCCGGCGCCGGCGCCGGCGGCTCGACCGTCAGGGCGCCGTTTTCGGCCCTGCGAAGGGTGCTCGCCATCTGGTGCGACAGATTCCCGAGCACCCGGCCGATCCGGGCCATGTTCGACTGGAATTTACTCTTGAGGAAGAAGTAAAAGAACATCATCGGGATGCCGACGAGCAGGCCGAAGGCCGTCGTGATCATGGCCTCGCCGATGTCGCCGCCCAGCCGCTCCGGGTCGCCCATGGCGCCGAGCGAGATGGCCTGGAACGCGCTGATCATGCCGCTGACCGTGCCGAGCAGGCCGAACATCGGGGCGATCGTGGCGATGATGGAGATGTAACTGATCGGCTTGAGGCCCGCGGCGGATTCCTCGACCGACGCCTCTTCCATCGCCTTCTCGATCTCGCCGAGGTCCACCTGCTCGTCCGTGATGCGCGAGAGCCCGGCGTTGAAGATGTTGCTCATCACGCCGGGCGAGCCGCTGCACGTCGACGCCGCGGTGCGGAAGTCCAGCCGCCCGATCGTCTCCTGGAGCGTCGGCACCAGTTCCGTCTGCAGCATCTTGCTCTCGCGGGTGCTGAGGAAGCCGTAGATCGTCAGGGCCACCCCGGCGACGGAGAGGAGTCCGATCGGGTACATGAACCCGCGGCCCTGGCGCCAGAGGTCCAGAAGCGTCGTCGGCTCCGTCGGCCCCGGCGGCGGCTCCGCGTCCTGGGCGGCCGCGACCGCCGCCCAGCCCACCAGGACCGTCACTGCCAGCGCCAGCCCCCATGCGCGTGTCTGTCGTCGTGTCATCGATCGTCTCCTTCGTCTTCGTCCTCGTCCTCGTCTTCCGCGGGCCGTCGGGCCGCGTCCACGTCTTCGATCAGTTCCCGGACCCGCGCGTTCATATCTTCCTCGCGGCCGAAGAACACAGCGGCGACGTCGCGCGGTTCTTCCTCGTCCGTCAGCCCTTCGTCCATGATCGTGCGCAGCCGCCGCAGGGCGAGTTCGCCCCAGGCGGTCCTGCGGAAGAGGCGGGCGACCTCGTAGTAGACATCGCGCGTGCGGTGGACTTCGAGCAGGTCTTCGTAACACTGCGCAGCGAGGAGCAGCGCTTCGGGCATGATTTCGACGTCCTTGTTCTCGTAGAGATAGGAACGGATGGCGGCGTCGAGCGCGTCGCGCACCTCCCCGCGCTCGTAGTCCAGGTACGCCCGGGCCAGCCAGTAGGCGCCGAAGGCGCCGTCGCCCTCGATCGGCCTGCGCATGCGCTCGATCATCCGGGCGCTGCCTTCGGGATCGCCCGCGCGAAGCAGCGCCAGCGCGGCCCGCGCCTGGGCCGTCTCGCCCCGCGGATGCCATTCGCCGCGGCCGGCGGTGCGCAGGACCTGGTACGCGGCACGGTAGAGTGCGGGCGCCCGCTCCCGCTCTGCCGCGTCCGCGATCAGTTGCGCCGTGAAGGCCGCGCGCATCAGGTAGCGCCCCGCCGTCAGCGCGGGGTCCATCGCGTTATTGTGGGGCAGGTCGAGGTACGGGAGCGCCGGGCGGATGCCCGCAAGCATGCGCTGCGCGGCGCCGGCGAAATCGCCCGCGCGCGCGAGGGCGTAGCTCGCCTGCTCGTCCACCGTAATGTCGAACTCGGCCGCCCGCACCGTCTCGATGTTCAACCCGGCCGTCGAACCCTCGGGCGCGCCCTCCGGGCGGTAGAGCAGCCGGGAGGGGCCCTCGCGGCCCACCAGCAGCAGCCGGCGCGGGCGGGGCTGGTCCGCGATCCGCACGTACACCTCGACCGGCTCGGTCATCTGCGCGCGCGG
>PWTM01000229.1 GCA_003563855.1 PVC group bacterium
ACCGCGCCCGCCAGCCGGCGCGCGTTCTCGAAGTGCGCCGCGCGGCGCGCGACCGCGAGTCCGCGCTGGACGGCCAGCAGCAGCACCGAGAGGCCGCCGCCCAGGATGGCGACGGCGAGCAGGACCTCGACGAGCGTAAGGCCCGCCCGCCGCGCGTCTGCGCGTCCGCGCCGCTTCACGACCCGACCTTCCATCGGCCGGAGTTTCCGTCGAGTTCGAGGAGGAGCCGGCGGCCGGCGTTGTCCTCGATCTCGATCGTCGCGTCGTCGGAGAGCCCGGAAGGATGGAACCGCAGCAGGCGGATGTCGCCGGTGTCGTCCTCCGGGCGGCGGCCGCCCTCGAAGCGCGCGATGCGGACGCCCTCGGGCAGCGCGCGCGGGGTCTCCGCGCGCTCGAACGTCTCCGGCCGCTCCGCGAGGAGCAGGGGATGGGGTTCCTCGTCGAGCGGGGGCGCCTCGCCCGGCGGCTCGGGCCGCGCGCGCTGCAGCTCGATCCGGCCCGCGGCGAGGTCGAACCGCAGCCGCGACGTGCGCTCCTCGAGGACCGCGGAGGCGCGTGCGTAGCGGCCGAGCGCGACGATCTCGCGGGCGGCCATGCGCACGCGCGCGGCGCGGAAGGAGCGACGGAAGGCGACCGCGCCCATCCCGGCGGCGGTCAGGGCGATCGCGGCCACCAGGAGAAGCTCGATCAGCGTGAAGCCGCGCCGCGCCGCTTCGCGCCGGTCGCTATTCCCAGTTCGTGATGTCGCTTTCACTCGCCACGCCGTCCGGCCCCAGCGAACTCAGGTCATAGCTGTGCCGGTTGCGTACGCCCGGCACGACGTAGACGTATTCCTGGTCCCACGGGTCGCGCGGCAGCCCGCGCTCCAGGTAGGGGCCGTTCCAGTTGCGCGCATGGCCGGGCGCCTGTACCAGGTCCCGCAGCGTGCGTGGATATTCGCCGACGTCGAGTTCGTAGAGACTGATCGCCGTGCTGATCCGGTCGATCTCCGTGCGGGCCGCGGCGATTTCCGCGTCGCGGCGCCGCCCGGCGAACCGCGGAACGGCGATGCCCGCCAGGATGCCGATGATGATGACGACGAGCAGGAGCTCGATCAGCGTGAAGCCCGCGCATTTCGCGCGTCCCGAAGCCCGAAACCTGTTCATTCGCATTCTCCCCCGCGCGGCGCCCACCGCGCCGCTCCTATCTATACAACGCCGCCGCCGAGCCCGGGTCAATCCCGGAATCGGGCGGATCAGAGGCGGCCGAGCAGCTTGCGGCCGGCCCAGTAGGCGGCGCCGACGAGGAGCAGGAATCCCACCCAGGCGGGATGCGACCAGAGGCGGAGCCGTTCCTCGCGCGGCGCGGCGACCGGCAGGGCACGGATGCGTTCGAGCAGCGCCGCCAGGCCGTCGGTCCCCGCGCTCTCGCCGCCGGAGACGCGGGCGATCTCGTCCATGACGTCCGGTCGGGCCGGCTGGCCGACGGCCTCGATGAGCGTGGCCGTGACGGTCAGCTCGGCTTCGGCGACCCCGTCCGCCTCGCTCGGCACGGCGCGCAGAAGATGGCGCCCGGGGGCGCGGGCGAGCCAGGAGCCGGTGAAGACGCCCCAGCCGCCGGGTTCGGGCGTGCGCCGGACGGTCTCCTCGCCGCCGTCCGGCGCGCGGATGGTCATCTCGACCAGTCCGTCCTCGAGCGGCGCGCCCTCGGCGTCGAAGGCCGTGGCGTGGAAGAAGACGCGATCGCCGGCGGACGGGGTTTCGGGATGGTAGAAGAAGCGGATCGACTCCGTGCGCGCGAGGTGCCGCTGGCGGGCCATCCAGCGCACGACCTGGCCCCAGAACCGGTAGTGGAAGGTGTCCTCGACGCCGCGGCGCCAGCGCCAGGCGGCGTCCGTGCCCATGAACAGGACCTGGCCGCGCCCGGCCGGCCGCGTGACGAGCAGCGGCATCCGGCCGTATTCCGTGCGCATGTCGCTGTGTACGGCAAGAATCTCGGCGCCCGGCCGCGCGCGGAGCACCGGCGCCTGCCAGTGGAAGCCCGGGAGCGCGCGCCAGACGGCCTCGTTCCGTTCCGGGTCCGAGGCGAGCCGCGTGAGGAAGTGGTCGCGGCCCTGCTCCGTCAGCAGGAGCCGCGCCGGGACCGGAAAGCCGCTGCCGGTCGGACGCGAAAGGTCGACCTCGACGGGCAGCAGCGCCTCGAGCTCGGTACCGCGCAGCGTCCGCTGGCGGCCCTGCGGGCCGGGCAGGAAGATCAGTCCGCCGGCCTGCTGGCGCGTCAGCTCCGCCAGCAGCCGCGCCTGGTCTTCCGTCAGTTCCCCGTCGGCGACGCCGATGTCGCCGACGAAGACGACGTCGTAGTCCGAGAGCGCCGCCCGGCTGTCGGGGAAGGCGGCCCGGTAGTGCGGCCCGGCGGCGGGTCCGATCTCCGGGTGCAGCAGGAGGACGTCGACCGAGACGCCGGGATCGCGCACGAGCGCGTTGCGCAGGAACCGGTATTCCCAGCGCGGTTCCGTCTCGAGCACGAGGACGCGGAGCTGCTCGCGCCGCCAGTCGATGCGGAACTCCCGCGCGTTGTTGTCCTCCCGCGCCTCGCCCGGCTCGACCGGCAGGGCGAGCGTGTATTCGACCGCGCCGGCCTCGCGGGGCGAGGCGAGGATGAGGTCGGCGGCGGTCCGGCTCAAGGGCGGAAGCACGAGCGCGCGGCGGGCGACCTCGACGCCCTCGGCCGTGCGCAGCACGGCCTCGGTCCGCACCTCGCGCGCGAAATGGTTGCGCACGGAGAAGGGGATGGAGACCGTCTCCTCCACGAGCGCGAAGGCCGGCGCGGCGAGCGAGTGCAGGTCGAGGTCCGGCAGATGGCGGTCGCGCCCCACCGTCACCGTGTAGACCGGCACGCCGCGCGCGCGCGCGTCGGCCGCGGCGAGCGCCGGCGGCGGGCCGAGATTCCAGTCGCCGTCGCTGAGCAGCAGCAGGGCGCGCGGCGGCGGGTCGGCGCGGACCGCCCGCTCGATGGCCCCGTGCAGATCGGTCCCGTGCTCCGCCGGGTCCGGCGCGTCCTCCGCCGTGTCGAAGGTCTCGACCGCGACGTCGAACGCTTCCTCGAGCGGGGCCCAGAACCGCTCCTCGATCCGCTCCCCGATCCAGTCGGCGCGCGACACCGGCGCCAGGCCCTCGCGCACGATGTCGCGCGTCGCCATGCTGCCCGACGCGTCGATCCCGATCGCCAGGCGCGGCAGCTCCTCGCTGACGATCCGGCGGACGCGTTCGGGGCGGAGCAGGGTGGCGGCGAGCAGGAGCACGAAGAGGAGGCGAAGCCCCTCGACCAGCCGGCTCCCGCGCGGACCGCGGGCGCGCCGGTGCAGTGCGACCGCCATGACCGCGCTCAGGCCGACCGCCAGCGCCGCGAGCGCGACGCGGCCGGCCGAGAGGTCCAGGATCCAGCTCGTCCCGTTCATGCGGCCCTCCGCGCGGCGCCGCGGCGGGCGGACGGGTGCTCGGCCAGGAGCAGGGCCCCCTCGGCCAGCAGGAAGAGCAGGGCGGCGGCCAGCAGCAGCGGCGCGATCTCGCTGGGCTGTGCGTCACGCCCGCGGCCCGGCGTGCCCTCCCAGACGTCGACCGACACGCCGGGCAGCAGGGCGGCGAAGTCCGCCGCGTCGAGCCGCCCGGGGTCGTCCTCCCCGGCCGGGCGGTTCAGCACGACCACCCGGTCCCCGGCACGGTAGACCCCGGCGCGAACGGGATGGGCGGTCGGGATGCCCCGGACGAGATCGACGGCCGGCTCGCCGGGCTCGGGCCGCCAGGCGCCGCAGTCGGCGAAGCGGACGGGGCTCGCCCGCGCCGCGCCCCGCTCGAGCATCCGCTGGAGCATCGGCAGCAGCACCGTCCCCTCGGCGAGGTTCGACCAGGCGCGCGTAGGAAGGGTGGCGCAGGCGTAGACGGTGCCCGCGCCGAGCGCGCGCCGGGCGAGGAAGGTGCGGCCGTCCCCGTCGGCGGCAAGGATGCGCCAGCCGGCGTCCTCGTCGAGCAGCGGCGCGCGCCGGCGGGCCAGGCGCAGGTGCGCCATGCCGAGCGGCAACCCGTCGCCGCCGCGCGCGAGCGGGCCTTCCTGTTCCTCCCAGATCTCGACCCGGAAACGCTGCTCGGGCGGCGCGGTCTCCACGCTCCCCCAGCGCAGGCCCCAGGGCCCGGCGTCCGCCCCGGCCTCCCCCTCGGCCGGCTCGGCCGTCGGCGGGGCGAAGAGCACCACGCCGCCCTCCTCGACAAAGGCCTCGAGCGCCCGGGCGGCATCGCCGTCGGGCGGCGCGCGTTGCCAGACGACGAGGCCGTCGTCGGGACCGAGCGCAGGTCCGCCCTCGCCCGGCGGGGGGAGCGCGCGGCGGCCGAACAGCGGGTGCGGCGCGAGCGCGCGCGCGAAAACCGCCCCGGCCGCCGCCTCGTCCGCCGCCACCCGGGCCTGCCGCGGGGGCTCGGGCCCGAACGCGTACCAGACCGTGTTGTCGCCCGGATGCTCGTCGGCCGGCAGCGTGAACCGGCCCCAGACCAGCGGGGGGTCGTCCGCCGGCAGCGGCTCGAGCAGCCGGCTGAACCGCTGCTCGGCGCCGGGGACGGCCAGGTCGAAGGGCGTGCGCACGCCGTCCTGCTCCCAGACGACCGGCAGCCGGTCGGGCGCGGCGGAGGTGCGCCGGACGACGAGATCGACCCGTGGCCGCAGGCGGTCGCCCTGGCGGATGGCGCTCGCCTCGGCGAGCGCGAGCGCCGCGTTGACGCGGGGCGGCTCGGGCAGGGCCATGACGCGTACCCGCACGCCGGCCGGCCGGCCGGCCAGCCGCGCGGCCGTCTCCTCCCACCCCCGCGCCTCGGGCCGCCAGGCGCTGCGCTGCAGGTCGGTCAGCGTCCAGATCTCGGCCCGGCCCGCGCCCTCGCGCTCGAGCGCCTCGGCGGCGGCCCGGAGCAGGGCGAGCCCGTCGGCCGCCGTGTCCGTCGGCTGCGCGGCCTCGAGCTCGGCGACGCCCTCGAGCGAGGCCAGCGGCAGCGGCTCGAGCGTGGCGCTGTCGATCAGCAGGAAGCGGGCGCCGCGGTAGGCCTCGAGCGGCGTCTGCGCGGCCTGCGCCAGCAGCCACTCGCGCTTCGACTGCCCGGAACGCGCGTCCTGCGCCTCCATGCTGGCCGAGCGATCGAGCAGCACCACCACCGTGCCCGGCGGCGCGGCCGCCATCCGCCCGATCCAGCCGCCGGCCAGCGGACGGAGGACGGCGAGCAGCAGCCCGAGCAGCGCGAGCGTGCGGCAGGCCAGGATCAGGAAATGGCGCAGGCGCGAACGCCGCGTCGAATGCCGCGCCGCCTTCAGGATGAAGTCCATCGCCGCCCAGGAGACCGAGCGGAAGCGCAGGCGGTTGAGGAGGTGGATCAGGACCGGCAGCGCCGCCGCCGGCAGGAACCAGAGCATCCAGGGCTGGAGCAGCGTCATCGCCCGCCTCCCGCGCCGGTCCGGGTGCGGCGCAGCAGGAAGGCGGAAAGAACCTGCTCGAGCGGCTCGCCGGCGCGGACGAGCTGGTAGTCCGCCCCGAACTCGCGGCTGCCGCGCGTGAGCGCTTCGAGCCAGGTCCGGAAGGCGCGCCGGTAACCCTCGGCGACGACCGCCGGGTCCGTGATCAGCCGGTCCGACCCCTCGAGGTCGACGAACCGGATCGGCCGGTCGAAGTCGAAATCGATCTCGAGCGGATCGAGCAGGTGGAAGACCGCCAGGTCATGCTTCTGGAAACGCATGTGCTGGAAGCTGTCGAGCAGCGGTTCGATCTCGGCGAAGAGGTCGGAGAGCACGATCACAAGCCCCCGCCGCGGCGTGCGGTCGGCGATCCGGTGCAGCCCCTCGACCAGGTCGCCGCGGCCGCCCGCCTTCACGGCCGTCAGCG
This sequence comes from PVC group bacterium, assembly GCA_003563855.1. Taxonomy (GTDB): domain Bacteria; phylum Verrucomicrobiota; class Kiritimatiellia; order PWTM01; family PWTM01; genus PWTM01. The sequence goes on from PWTM01000229.1 coordinate 5,894, forward strand.
TGTCGAGCACGTGGCGCAGGTGCGCGCCCGAACGGCGCGGCGGGATGTCCACCGCGCGCGTCCCGCCGAAGAGCGAAAGCCCGACCGCGTCGCCCTGGCGGGTCAGCAGGAAGGCCAGGTGCGCCGCCAGGCGCCGCGCGAGGTCGAGCCGCGACCCGTGGCGCGCGCCGAACGCCATCGAACCGCTCACATCGAGCGCCAGCGTGCAGCGCAGGTTCGTGTCCGCCTCGAACTCCTTCATGTAGAAGCGGTCCGTGCGGGCGAAGACGCGCCAGTCGACGTGCTTCGTGTCGTCCCCGGCGACGTACTTGCGGTACTCGGCGAACTCGACGCTCGAGCCGCGCGTCGCGCTGCGGTGCGCGCCCGTCACCGAGCCGAGCATCGGGTGCCGGGCGTGCAGCGGGATGCGCGCCAGGCGGCTCAGCACCCCGGCGTCGAGCAGCTCGCGGTGAGGCGTCGGCGGCCGCACGCGCTCAGTCCTCGCGGCAGGCTTTCAGCAGGCGCCGGATGACCTCGCGACTGTCGATGCCCTCGGACTCCGCGTGGAAGTTCGTCAGGATCCGGTGGCTCAGGACCGCATCGGCCACCGCGTCGACGTCGTCCGCCTCGACCAGGTAGCTGCCGCGCAGGACGGCGTGCGCCTTGGCGCCGAGCACGAGGTACTGCACCGCCCGCGGGCCGGCGCCCCACTGGACCCATTCGCGAATCCAGTCGAACGCGTCCGGCAGCGTCGGGCGCGACCGGCGCACGAGCCGCACGATGTAGTCGAAGACGTGGTCCGGAACCGGAACGCGGCGCACGATGTGCTGGAAGTGCAGCACGCGCGGCCCGTCCAGGATCGCTTCGAGCTGCACCGTCCGGTCGCCCGTCGTCTCGCGCGCGATGCGGCCCTCCTCCTCCGCGTTCGGGTAGTCCACGTGGATCAGGAACATGAACCGGTCGAGCTGGGCTTCCGGCAGCGGGTAGGTGCCCTCCTGCTCGATCGGGTTCTGCGTGGCCAGCACGAAGAACGGCGGATCGAGCCGGAACGCGTGCGCGCCGGCGTTGACGGACTGCTCCTGCATCGCCTGCAGCAGCGCCGCCTGCGTCTTCGGCGGGGTGCGGTTGATCTCGTCGGCCAGCACGATGTTCGCGAAGATCGGCCCCTTGACGAACTCGAAGGCGCGCCGGCCCGGTTCGTCCGTCTCCTGCAGGATGTCCGTGCCCGTGATGTCCGAGGGCATCAGGTCGGGCGTGAACTGGATCCGGCTGAACTTCAGCGCCATCAGGTCGCTGAGCGAGTGGATCAGCAGCGTCTTCGCGAGGCCCGGCACGCCCATCAGCAGCGCATGGCCGCGGGAGAAGATGCAGATCAGCAGCTTCCGGATGACGTCGTCCTGGCCGATGATCACACGCGCCAGTTCCTCGCGGATCTGGCCGTATACCGCCCGGAGTTCGTCGATCGCCGCAACGTCCTCCTCGCGAACCTCCCGCTCCGTCGCTTCCAGCACCTCGCTCATCCATCGCCCTCCGGGTGCCGCGCCGGGCCGGAATCGAGCCCGCGCGGAACGACCATGTATACCCGCCCCAAGCCCCCGCGGCAACCCGCGCAATTCCGGGCGCCGTCCGCCGTCGCCCCAACGTCGCCCGAAGGGCCGAAAACCAAATCGATTCCCTCGACTCCGTCGACTACCTCGACTCCCCTCGACGCCCTCGACTACCTCGACCGCCCCGCCGATGCAGGCCCGTCCCCGCCGGCCTCCCCCTCGTGATCGGCAGTAATCGCGCAGGAAGTCCGCCCCGCCAGGAGGACGGCGAGGCAAAGGCCCGACGCCCCGCCCCGTTGAACGTTGAACGTTGAGCGTTGCGCGTTGAACGTTTCCCTCCCCCAGCCCCTGCCGGGTGGCCGGCGTGGCAGGGGTGTGGTAGGTTGCGGCCCGATGAACTTCGACATGCAGACGATCCTGCTCCGCGCGCTGCCGGTGCTCTGGGCGCTGACGATCCACGAGTTCGCGCACGGGTGGATGGCCCTGCGCTGCGGGGACGACACGGCGCAGCGCGCCGGGCGCCTGACGCTCAACCCGCTGCCGCACCTCGACCTCTTCGGGACGTTCGCCTTCCTCTTCATCGGGTTCGGCTGGGCGAAGCCCGTCCCGGTCAACCCGCGGCTCTACGCCAACCCGAAGTGGGACGATATCAAGGTCTCGCTCGCGGGCGTCGCGGCCAACCTGCTCAGCGCCGTCGCTTTTGCCGCGATCTTCCGCGTCGCCGAGCCGGCGCTTCGCGGGGCCGGGCACGGCGCAACGCTTCTGCTTCTGCAGCTCTACATTGCCGTCGAGATCAACTTCGTACTGCTGTTCTTCAACCTTATCCCCATCCCGCCGCTGGACGGCTCGCACGTGCTGCGCGAGCTGCTGCCCTGGCGGGCGCGCGAGCGGTACGACGGGGTCATGCTCCCCTACGGGCACTGGATCCTGCTCGGCCTCGTCTTTCTCGGGCGGCCGGTCTTGATGGCGCTCGTCGGCGTGCCCTCGGCGGTGCTGACCCACCTCCTGATCGGGGTCTGATCCGCGGGGCGCGCAGCGCCGGGCCGGTCGCTGCGGGAGGGCCCCCGCGCAGGGGAGGGAGGAGCGGTTGAGGACGCTCGTCAGGAGAGCCTGGTTCTTCGCCGGCATCGCGGTCGTGGTCGCGGCCGCGTTCCTCTTCCCCGAGCTCGGCCACGCGGTGCGCCGCTACCGCGTGCTCCACGCCGCCATCTTCCTCGCCTTCCTCGTCACCGGCGCCTCGCTCGACGCGCGGGCCATCCGCGAGCAGCTCCGCAACGCGCGGACGCTGCTCGCGGCCGCGGGATCCGCGCTGCTCCTCGTCCCCGTCGGGGCCTACGTCCTCGCGCGCCTCGCGTTCCCGGACGTCCCCGATTTCGTCGTCGGCGTCACGCTCATCGCCGCCGCGCCCGTGACGCTCGCCTCCGGCACCGTCATGACCACCGTCGCGCTGGGGAACGTGGCGCTCAGCCTCTTCATCTGCATCGCCGTCAACCTCGCGGGGCTGCTCACCATGCCGGCCGTCCTCGCCCTGCTGCTGCGGCTCGGCGAGACCGTCCGCCTCCCCGTGCTCGAAGTCTTCGGCGGGCTCGCGCTCACCATCCTGCTCCCCGTGGCGCTCGGGCAGGCGATCCGGCCCCGGGTCCGGCGCTGGCTCGGGGCCTGGACCTCGCCCTTCCAGCAGGGCGTCGTGCTGCTGATCATCTTCAACGCGGTCTCCTCCTCGGCGGACCGCGTGGCCGGCGCCGGCGGCATCCTGGCGGCGCTCGCCGTGTTCACCTTCGCCCTCCGGCTCCTCGTGCTCGCGCTCAACTACGGCATCGCCCGCGCGCTCCGGCTCGACCCGCCCTCGACCTCGGCCTTCACCATCCATGTCTCGCAGAAGACGCTGACCGTCTCCTACCTCGTCTGGTCCGGCTACTTCGCGGCCGCCTACCCGCTCGCCATGCTCCCGGGCATCGTCTACCACCTGACCCAGATGGCCATGGACACCCTCCTCGCGCGCCTCTTCCGCCGTCACGCCCAGCGCAGGCCGTCCGCGTCCTGATCCGCCCCCCGCCCACTTCGTCGTCCTCGTCCTCAGCGAGCGAAGCGAGCGGTCCTCGTCCTCGTTCTCGACGGAGAGACCGGCAAAGACCGAAAACAAGGACGACAAGAGCGCCAGCGCCGCTTCCCCCGCCGCCCATTGCCAACCGCCCACCGCCCACTGCCAACCGCCAACCGTCCCTCGCCGCGGCGCCGGGGCCCGCTAGAAAGCGAACTCGCCCTGGCGGGGATCGGAGGGCTGGCCTTCGGTGGGGGGCGCGGGCGGCGGCCGGCGACCGCGTCTCGACAGGAATCGCTCCTGGTAGTACGCCTCCGCCTCCGCCAGATCGTGGCGGAGGCGCTCGATGTACGCGCGGACCTCGTTCACGAGCCGCCGGCGCATCCTCTCGCGGTCGGTTTCGCTCAGCTTCGCAAAGCCCCAGTCCTGCCTGCAACGCAGCGAGCGGATGCGCCGGCGCAGGGCGGCGCGGGAGCGGCGATACATGGCGGTAAGGCCGATGACGCGGGACAGCGAAACCCGCGGGCTCAAGCCGCCCGCCAGCATCTGCCAGTGCGCGTGGAGCACCTCCAGCCGGTCCAGGTCGCGGGCCTCCACCGCTTCCTGCACCCGGTACCACAGCTCCAGCCGGGCGGGATCGGTTTCGGCCCCGGCATGGTCGGGGTGAAGGGCGAAGGCCAGCTCGCGGCGCAGGGCCTTCAGCCGGTCTTCCTCCCGGTCGGACAGCGCCGACGGCCGGGGCGCATCCGCAAAATCCTCGAAGGCGTCGTCGTCCGCGCCGAAGTCGGGATCGGCGTACCCATCGTCGATGGCCTCGGACGTCTCGGGCGTGAATCCGTGGCGCGCAAGGATTTCGGCGCCCTCCGGGTTCGCCAGCGCCTCCGCGACGTCGGGCGGGGAGTACCCGGTCGCGTTGTGGAACATGAGGATGAGGTCGAAGAGCAATTCCTCGGGGGAAGCCGCGCGGGCGAGGCTCGCGCGTACCCAGTCCTCCCTGGAGTCGAGAAAGCGGGCGAAGTCCTTGCGCATCGACCGCCCCATCGCATCCCGCCGCGCTTCGCGCCTGCGTTGCCGCTCTTCCTCCTGGCGGCGAAACGCGTCCAGGTGCTGCCGTTCCCTTTGTTCGAACACCGCCGGGGCGTCCTCGTAGAGGCGCGCGGCCTGGCCCAGGCCGCAGCCCGTCATGCCGGCGAAACGCTCCACGCGCCGCATCTTCTCGTGCACTTCCCTCATCTGGCGCGAAAGCGACTTGGCGTCGGCGATCTCGGGCCCCGCGACGGCGTGGTACCACCGCCGGAACGCCGGCTTATCCCTGGATTCGTAGACGTCCAGCTCCTGCTCCGCCTTCCGGAACGTCGTCCGGGCGCGCCGGCAATCGGCCATGTGCTTGCGGCGGATCACGGAGGAATCCACCACCATCAGCGCCCGGCAGCGGGTGGCCTTCGCGGGCGCCTTGCGCCGGCGCTTCGCCTTCTTCGTCTTTTTCTTTCGAGCGGCGGCCATGGGCGCGCCTTTCTACCGCACCGCCCCCCCCGTTTCAAGCCGCCCCGGCCGCCGCCCCCGACACCGACCCGGCACGCCGCGACGCCGAAACCCCGAACGGTCAAAGCGTCGACGCGCCGACTTCGCCGAATCGATTCTTTCGACTCTCTCGACTCCCTCGATTCCCTCGACGAACCCACGGGCGCCGGCCTTCCCCCGGCCTGCCGTCCGTTCTCGAGGCCGTGCTACACTCCCCGGGGTCATCGGATCACCGGAGGCGCGTGGGATGGGCCAACGCACAGGGATGAAAGCGCTCCTTCTGAATGCGGTGACTGGCGTTCTGCGCATGGCCCGGCCCTTCCGCTGGCGGAATGCCAGGGTTGAGCGGGCCTATCGGCGAATCATGCGGCCGGAGCGGGATCTCCAGGACCTGAAACGCCTGGTCGGAGCGTCGGGAATCTGCCGGGCCGCGTGCAGGCCCCAGGGCCGGGTCGAAATCGGCGGAACGGAGTATGACGCAAAGGCGAAAGCGTTCATTCCGGCCGGGTCCCGCGTCGTGGTGATCGATCTCGAAATGCGAACGGTCTCCACGTTCTTCAATGCGCCGCTACTGACCGTGCGCAAGTATGAAGCCGAGACCTGATGCCCCTTCCTTCTCCGCCGCTCCGTCCCGCGATCCTGTAGCCGCGAGCGTTGATCGCGGCCCAAAGAAGAAGATCGCAGGGCGAGCCAGGCCGCGGTCACCGCCCGCGGCCACAGCCCCCTCTCCCCGCCGCTCCGTCGCCGGAGGCCATCTTGACCTTCCGGCTGGAAATCGGGAAAGCGGGCGCCATTACGAGATTCAGGGACTGACCCCTTTTTGACCCCTTTTTGGCCGTTTTGGGGGCATGGACCTGTTCATCCGTCGCTGCTGCGGCGGGTGGCGCCGGGATGGCGCTGGCGGACGGCTTCGAAGAGGAGGATGG
>PWTM01000082.1 GCA_003563855.1 PVC group bacterium
GCTGGGCCTGCCGGTCCGCCACGCCGGGCTTGCCTGGGCGGACGTGCGCCGGGCGATGTCGGCGGACAAGAAGACGCGGGGCGGCGTGCCGCGGTTCGTGCTGCTGCGGCGGCTGGGCGAGGCGGTCGCGGGCGAGGCGGTGCCGGAGGCAGCGCTCGAGGAGGCGTGGCATGTCGTCGGTGAATGACCGGATCGTGCGCGACTACCTGGAGCAGCTCGGGTTCCTGGTCCTGCAGCCGCGCACGCATGTGCCGGCCGGCCGCGTGCGCCGGCCGGAGGACGAGATGGACCTGCTGGCGTTCAACCCGAACGCGCGCGGGCCGCGGCCGGAGGACGGCCGGGTCTGGACGGGCGCGGACCTGGCGGCGGTGCCGGGTCTGCTCGTCAGCGTCCGGGGCTGGCACACGGAGCGGTTCAGCCCGTCCAAGATGGATCTCTCGCCCGAGCTCTTCCGCTTCACGGGCAAGGCGGTCGTGAAACGGGCGCAGGAGATCCTCGGGGGCGGCCCGGTGGCCTGCGTGCTCTGCGTGCCGGGCCTGCCGGCGACCCCGGCGCTTCGAGAGAAGGCGCTGGCGGAGATGCGCGGGCGGGGCGTATCGGGGGTGCTGCTTTTCCGCACCATACTGCGCGAGCTTGCGGCCGGGATCGACGTGAACCGCAACTATGACCGGTCCGACCTGCTGCAGACGCTGCGGATCCTGAAGAACTACGGGCTGCTCGACGATGCGCAGCCGGGGCTCTTCGACCGGCCGCGCCGGCGGCGCCGGCGCGCGCCGCCGCCGCCGGACCGCGGGGAGCCGAAGCGGTGACGGACCGCGAGGCGTACATCGCGCTGAACGGGATCGACGACCTTGGCCCGGTCAGTATCCGGACGCTGGCCGCCGCGCTGGGGTCGCCCGCCGCGCTCTTCGAGGCGCCGGCCGCGGCGCTGGAGCGCGTGCCGGGCGTCGGGGCCGAGCGCGTGCGCGCGCTGCTGGCCCGGCGCGAGGCGGTCGATCCCGCCGCGGCGGAGCGGCGCGCCGCGCGGCTGGGCGCCCGGATCGTGACGCTGGCCGATCCCGACTACCCGGAGCCGCTGCGCGCGATTCACGATCCGCCCTCGGCGCTGTATGTGCGCGGCACGCTGGCGCCGGAGGACCGGCGCGCGGTGGCGATCGTCGGTTCGCGCCGGAGCACCTGGTACGGCCGTTCGATGGCGGACCGGCTCGCCTTCGAGCTGGCGCGGGCGGGGTTCACCGTGGTCAGCGGGCTGGCACGCGGGATCGACCAGGCGGCGCACGAGGGCGCGCTCAAGGGCGGCGGCCGCACACTGGCCGTGCTCGGCGGCGCGCTCGACCGGCTGTACCCGCCGGACGCCGGACCGCTCGCCGAGCGCATCGCCGGCGCGGGCGCGGTGCTCACCGAGTATCCGCCGGGCCGCGCGCCGGATCGCGCGACGTTCCCGTACCGCAACCGGATCGTCAGCGGGATGAGCATGGGGGTGCTCCTGATCGAGGGCGACACGCGCAGCGGGGCGATGATCACGGCCGAGCGCGCGGCGGAACAGGGGCGCACCGTCTTCGCGGTGCCGGGCCGCGTCGACTCGCCCGCCTCGCGCGGGCCGCACCGCCTGCTGCGCGACGGCGCGCGGCTGGTCGAGGACGTCACGGACATCCTCGACGAGTTCTCCTTCCTGCTGCCGCGCGAGGCGCCGGCCCGTCCGGCGGCTGCGCCCGCGCCGGCGGCCTACCCGTTTTCGTTCAGCGACGAGGAGCGCCGGGTGGTCGATGCGGTGGCGGAGGGTCACGAGGATATCGATGCGCTGTCGCGCGCCGTGGGCCTCGATGCCGCGCGGCTGAGCGCGGTGCTGCTGGGACTGGAACTGAAGCGCGTGGTGCGCATGCAGCCGGGCCGCCGGGTGGAACTGGCGGTGGCCCTGGCGCCGGAGGACTGACGGATGGCGAAGCAACTGGTGGTGGTGGAGTCGCCGGCGAAGGCGCGGACGATCAACCGGATCCTGGGCGGGGCGTACACCGTGCGCGCCTCGATGGGGCACGTGCGCGACCTGCCCGAGCGCCGGCTCGGCGTGCGGATCGAGGACGGGTTCCGGCCCGACTACGAGACGCTGCCCGACCGTGCGAAGACCGTGCGCGAATTGCAGGCGGCCGCGCGCGGCGTCGCGTCGGTCTACCTCGCGCCCGACCAGGACCGCGAGGGCGAGGCGATCGCCTGGCACCTCAAGGCGGTGCTCGCCGAGGCCGAGCCCAAGGCCCGGTTCGTCCGCGTGACCTACAACGAGATCACGGCCCCGGCCATCCGCCGGGCCTTCGAGCAGCCGGGCGAGATCGACGAGAACAAGGTCAACGCGCAGCAGGCGCGCCGCATCCTCGACCGCCTTGTCGGGTACAAGGTCAGCAAGATCGTCGCGCGGCAGGTCCGGGGCGGGTCGAGCGCGGGGCGCGTGCAGTCGGTGGCGCTCCGGCTCGTCTGCGAGCGCGAGGCGGCGATCGAGGGGTTCACGCCGGAGGAATACTGGCTGATCGGCGCGCGCGTGGCCAAGCAGGTCGATCCGCGTGACCCGTTCGAGGTCCGCCTCGCGCGGATCGACGGGGAAAAGGCGCACGTGGGCTCCTCGGAGGCGGCCGCGCGGGTCCGGAAGGACCTCGAGAAACGCGACCTGCGGGTGGCGGCGGTGCATCGCCGCGAGCTGCGGCGCCGGCCGATGCCGCCCTTCATCACCAGCACGCTGCAGCAGGCCGCCTCCAGCGTCTGCGGGTTCAGCCCTTCGCGCACGATGCGCATCGCGCAGGGGCTCTACGAGGGCGTCGACCTGGGCTCCGGGCCGGTCGGGCTGATCACCTACATGCGGACGGACTCCGTCGCCATCGCCGCGACGGCGCAGGAAGCGGCCCGCGCCGTCATTGCCGGGAAGTTCGGCGCCGACTACCTCCCGCCGAAGCCGCCGGCCTACCGCAGCCGCGCGGCGGCGCAGGAGGCGCACGAGGCGATCCGGCCGACGGATCCCGCGCGCCTGCCGGAAGACCTCGCGGCCCGGCTGACGCCGGAACAGGCGAAGCTCTACCGGCTGATCTGGCAGCGGTTCCTCGCCAGCCAGATGGCTCCGGCGGTCATCGCCCGCCGGACGGCGGAAATCGAGGCGGTTCCCCCGGCGCCGGTCGCGTCGGATAGTCCCGTCGGCGAAGTCACCGCCTACCTCTTCCGCGCGACGGCCTCCGAGGTGCTCTTCCCGGGCCACCTGCGGGTGACGGGCGAGGGGGGGAAGGGACCGCGGCGGCGCGACGACGGGGAGCGGGGCGCGGAGACGGAGGAGGAGATCGAGGCGCTGCCGCCGCTCGAGCCGGGCGAGATGCTGGACCTGAAGGAATGGACCGAGGCGCAGAAGTTCACGCAGCCGCCGGCGCGCTATTCGGAGGCCTCGCTCGTGCGGGCGCTCGAGGCGAACGGGATCGGCCGTCCGAGCACCTACGCCCAGACGCTCGCCACGCTGCAGAACCGCAAGTACGTCGCGATCGAGAAGCGGCAGCTCAGGCCCACCGAGACGGGGCGCGCGGTGAACGCGTTCCTGACGGACCGGCTGGACGCGCTCTTCAACGTGCGGTTCACGGCGGAGATGGAGGAGGACCTCGACCGGGTCGAGCGCGGCGAGGTCGAGTGGACGGCCATGCTGGCGCGCTTCTACGAGGCCTTCGATCCGTGGTTGCGCGCGGCGCGCGCGGCGCGCGTGGCGCCGGGCCAGGTCGACCGGCTGCTCGCCGCGCTCGAAGGCGTGCGGGAATGGGCGCCGGAGCGGCGGCGCGGGAAGCGCGTCTACTCGGACCGGGAGTTCGTCGCGTCGCTCCGCGCGCAGGTGGCGGAAGGCAAGGCGCTGACGGAGCGGCAGGTGGACGCGCTGCGCAAGACCGCCTGGCGCTACCGGGACCAGGTTCCGGCGCTGGTCGAGGATGCCGCCGGGTTCGGGCTGGACGAGCTGTCCGAGGAGGACCGCAAGGCCGGCGACCCGCCGCGGGATGAGACGAAGGCCAAACTCGAGCTGCTGCGTAGTGTCGAATTCGATCCGCCGCGCACGGTGCGGGACCGCACCTATGACGACGCGGCGTTCGTCTCGTCGCTTCGCGAGCAGGTCGAGTCCGGGAAGCGGCTGAGCGAGCGCCAGGTCCAGACGCTGGACACGCTGGTCCAGCGCTATGGTCCGCGGATCGAGGGGTTCGCGGAGATGCGTGAGCGGCTCGGCCTGGCATCGGGAACGGAGGGCGAGGGGAGCGCGCAGGGCGCGGCGATCGAGGCGCTGCTGCGCGAGCTCGAGGCCGTCACCGAATGGAAGCCGCCGGTCACGAAGGGCAAGCGCGTCTGGAACGACCGCGAGTTCTTCGAGTCGCTACGCGAGCAGTACCGGGTCCGTCGCTCGCTGAGTCCGCGCCAAGTGGCCGCGCTGGGCCGGATGGCCGCGCGCTACCGGCGGGGCGGCAGCCGGCGCGGCGAGGGGAAGACCGCGGGTGATTGACCTGCATGTGCATTCGCGCTGCTCGGACGGCCTGCTCGAGCCCGAGGCGCTGGCGGAGGCGGCGGCGCGGGCGGGGCTGACCGCGGTGGCGTTGACGGACCACGACTCGGTGGATGGCGTGGCGCGGATGCGAGCGGCGGCGGGGGACTCGGTGCGGGTCGTGCCGGGCGTGGAACTGGACACGGACCACGAGCCGGGCACGCTGCACGTGCTCGGCTACTTCGTCGATCCGGAACACCCGGGCCTGCGGCGCGAGCTGGCCCGGCTGCGCGCTTCGCGCGAGGAGCGGCTGGGGGGCATGCTCGCGGCGCTGGCCGGGCTCGGGCTCGAGGTCACGGAGGCGGACGTGCGGCGCGAGGCGGCGGGGGGCGTGCTCGGGCGGCCGCATGTGGCGCGCGCCCTGGTCGCGCGCGGCGCGGTGCGCAGCGAGGAGGCGGCCTTTCACCGCTACCTCGCGAAGGGGCGTCCGGCCTGGGTCGGACGGTTCACGCATTCCCCGGCGGCGGCCATCGCGCTGATCCGCGCCGCGGGGGGCGTGGCGGTGCTGGCGCACCCGAAGACGCTGTCGTTGACCCCGCGCGCGCTCGGCGAAGAAGTCGGGCGGCTGGCGGCGCTGGGGCTCGGCGGGATCGAGGTCTTCTACCCCGACCACAACGCGGTCGAGCGCCGCCGGTTCGGGCGGCTGGCGGCGCGGTTCGGGCTCGTGGCGACGGGCGGCACCGACTACCACGGCGAGCTCCCCGGCCGCCCCCGCCTGGGCGTCGGCCACGGCGACCTGCGCGTACCCGAGAGCGTGATCGAGGAACTCCGGGCGCGAGCGTGACCGAAGACAACGATCCCGACAAGGATGGGGAGCGGGGAATCGTTGTCGAAATCCTTGTCGCGATCCTTGTCGAAGAGCGGATGGAGCCGAAGCGGGCGCGAGCAGGGCCGAGGACAACGATGTCGACAACGATCTCGACAACGATGGGGAGCGCCGCCATCGGCGCGCGATGTCCGCTCCGCGGATGGCGCGGGGGCGGGGGGCGGGCTATAGTGGGCGGATGACGCGTGCAGCGGAGAGTGGCGGGATGACGGACGCGGGTGCGGGTGGGCGCCTCGTGGGGCTGCCCCGCGGCCTGGTCAGCCACCTGATGCCGGAGCTCTGGGAGACCTTCTTCGAGACGCTCGGCCTCGGTGTGCGCCGCTCGCCGCCGACGGGTGCCTGGGCGGTCGAGCGGGCCGAGGTGGTCTCGGAGCCGGAGCACTGCCTTCCGGTGAAGCTCTACGACGCGCACGTCGAGGCGCTGGCCGGCAAGGCCGATACGGTTTTCGTCCCGCGGATGCTCTCGCTGGCCGCGGGGCGCATCTCCTGTCCCAAGCTCGGCGCGCTGCCGGACGCGATCCGCGCCCAGTTCGGCGACCGGCTGCAGGTGCTTTCGATCGACCTGGACGAGCGGCGTCAGCCGCTCGCGGAATCCATGCACGCGCTGGGCGTCTCGCTGGGCGCGCCGCCCGAGGCGGCGGGGGTGGCGGCCGACGCAGCGGCGGCGGCCATGGCGAAGGCCCGGCGCCGGCGGGCGGCCGCGCCGGGCGCGGAGCGGCCCTACCTCGTGCTCGGCCACCCCTACAACGTGCACGACCCGTTCCTGGCCGGGCCCGTGCTCCAGGCACTGGAGCGACTGGGCGCGCGGGCGGCCTTCATCGACGAGTCTGCGCCGATGCCGGCCGGCGGGCCGGTGCGCTGGGATACCTGTACGCGGCTGGTGGACGGCGTGGAGCGGCTCGCGCCCGGCGCCTGCGCCGGAGTGGTTCAGATCAGCTCGTTCAACTGCGGCTGCGACTCGATCGTCGGTCCGATCGTCGAGCGGCTGCTGCGCGCGCGCCGGATTCCGCTGCTGACCCTGATGCTCGACGGCCATGCCGCGGCGGCGGGGCTGGAGACGCGGATCGAGGCGTTCGTCGAGTCGGTGGAGGCCGTGCGGTGAGCGCGCTGGCCATCCAGCCCTGGGGCAACTACGCGCTGGCCCTGGCGGCCTCCGTCGAGTGCCTGCGCGTCGAACCGTGGACGCAGACCAGCTCGACGCCCGAGATGCTGCGGCTGGGCGTCGAGGCCTCGCCCGAGTGCAGTTGCCTCTCGTTCAAGGCCTCGACGGGGCATTTCATCCGCGCGGCGATGGAGGGCGTCCCCTACGGGGTCATGGTCAACAGCCGCGGCACCTGCCGGCTGCGCTACTACCGGGAGGCGCAGCAGAAGATCCTCTGGGAGCGCGGGCTGAACCTGCACATCTTCGGTCTCGGCTACGACGGGTTCAAACCGCCGCTGATCCGGTACTTCGACCCCGACCCGTGGCCGTTTCTGCAGTGCTGCGCGCGCGCCCGGCTCAAGACGCTGGTGGTGGACGAGATCGAGAAGCAGGCCTGGCGGCTGCGCGCGCGGGAATGTCGGCCGGGCGAGACGACGCGCGTGATGAACGGTTGCCTGCGCGCCCTGCGCGAGGCGCGGACGACGCGCGAGATCCGCGCCGTGAGCCGCGGAGTCCCGGAGCGGTTCGCCGGGATCGCGACCGATCCCGACCGGCCCGTCCTGCGCGTGGGTCTGCTCGGCGAGGCCACCGTGCTTCGCGACCGCTTCCTGAACCACAACATCGAGGACCTGCTCGGAGGGCTGGGGGTCGAGGTCTGCAACTTCTTCCTGCTCGGGGACGAGATCCGCAACATCTTCCATATCGGCTTCAACAGCCCCAACTCCCGGCGCGCGCTGCGCCGCGACGCGGCGCCCTGGCTGACCACGCCGGTCGGCGGGCACGCGACCGAATCCGTCGCGCACACCGTCCGGTGCGCGCGCGAGGGCTTCGACGGGGTCGCGCACATCTGTCCCACGGGCTGCATGCCCGAGATCAGTATCCGGCCGATCCTGCGCCGCATCTCACGGGAACTGGATTTCCCCATTCTCGAATGCTCCTTCGACGAGCACTCGAGCCACGTCGGGTTTGTGACCCGGCTCGAAGCGTTCGTCGACCTGCTGCACGACCGGCGGCGGAAGCGGGGGGCGGCATGAACCGACGGGCGTACCTGGGCGTCGATGCGGGCTCGATCAGCCTGAATCTCGTGCTGCTGGACGCGGACGGCGCGGTCCTGTTCGAGGCGCCGTACCGGCGGATCGAGGGCAACCCGGTCGCGGCCGTCGGGGCGGGGCTGCGCGAGCTGCGGGCCACGCTGCCGGCGGACGTCGAGATCGCCGCCGCGGGCGTGACCGGGAGCGGGCGGCACCTGATGGCGGCGGTGATCGGCGCCGACGTGGTGAAGAACGAGATCAGCGCGCATGCCCGCGCGGCGGTTCACCTGCACCCCGACGTGCAGACCATCTTCGAGATCGGGGGGCAGGACAGCAAGGTGACGGTCGTGCGCGACGGGGCGGTGGTCGACTTCGCGATGAACCTGGTCTGCGCGGCGGGGACGGGGAGTTTCCTCGACGCGCAGGCGAAGCGGCTGAACCTCTCGATCGAGGCGTTCGGCGCGATGGCGCTGCGGGCGAAGCGGCCGACCGCGATCGCGGGCCGCTGCACGGTATTCGCCGAGTCGGACATGATCCACAAGCAGCAGATCGGGCACCGGCAGGAGGACATCGTGCTGGGCCTCTGCCACGCGATGGTCCGCAACTTCCTCGGCAACGTCTGCCGCGGCAAGGAGGTCCGGCCGCCGGTCCTGCTGCAGGGCGGGGTGAGCGCCAATCCGGGCATCCGGCGCGCTTTCGAGGACGTGCTCGGCTACCCGGTGACCGTCCCGGAGCGCCACCTGGCGATGGGGGCGATCGGCGCGGCGCTCTTCGCGGCGCGCGCCGGTGTTTCGCGGACGCGGTTCCGCGGCTTCGCGATCGGGGAGCAGCCGGTCGAGACGCAGGGGTTCGACTGCGAGGACTGCGCGAACCGCTGCGAGGTCGTCGAAATCGTGGTCGAGGGCGAAGTCATCGGCCGCGCGGGCGGGCGATGCCGGAAGTGGGAAGCGACGGGCGCGGCGGCGGGGGAAGCGGGGGAAAGCGCTGAAACGCTGAAACGCTGAAATGCTGAAATGGGGAGGCGTTGAGAACTGCGGAGGCGGGGAAGGCGGGGGTGTGGGGAACCACAGAATACGCAGAATACGCGGAAATGGGAGGCGCGACCGATGCCGGACCGGTCGCTCCGCGGTCGGTGTAGGCCGGCCCTCAGCGGCCGGCGGAATCGGGCGCGACCACGCCGGGACAACGCCCCGGCCTGTGGCTTTGTAGCCGCGGTCGTTGACCGCGGGGTTTCTCCTGCCCGCGATCTTCGCCTTTCTGCCGCGATCACCGCCGCGGCTACAGGATCGCGGGGGAGAGAAAGGGCGGGAACGCGCTGTAGCCGCGGTCGTTGACCGCGGCCGACCGTCTCGGGCTCCTCGTCCTTGTCCTCGTCGCAGTCTTCGTCTTCTCCGAGGACGAGGACGAGGACGAGGACGATGAGGACCGGAGGCCACTGATCACCGATCACCGCCGCCCCCCGTCCGCCCCAAGCTTGACCGGCGGGGGCGGGCGGGGTAGAGAGTGGGCAGCCACACGGGCGTGGAGGAGACGGCGATGCCGGAACCGAGTCGCGAGGAAGAGATCGGGCAACTCTGCGCCCGGCTGAAGGAGTTGCTGATCAGCCAACTCAACATCGAGGGCATCACGCCGGACCGCATCCAGGACGACGATGCGCTCTTCGGCGATGGCCTCGGGCTCGACTCGCTCGACGCGGTGGAGATCGTGGTGTTGCTGCAGCGGAATTTTGGCGTCGAGGTCAAGGACATGGAGAAGGGGCGCGAGATCTTCCGCACCGTGCGCTCGCTGGCCGAGTTCGTCTACGAGCAGCAGCACGCCGCTCCATGAGTGCGCGGCCCGGCGGCCGGGTTCGCCTCAGCGGCATCGGACTGGTCTCCGCCGCGGGTGAGGACACGGCCGGGACGCTGGCTTCGTTCCGCGCGGGCCGGCGCGACCCCGGGCCGGTGACGCTCTTCGAGACGCCGCTCGCGTGTCCCGTTTTCGAGACCGGTTTGCCGCAGGGGAGCGCGGCGGAGGGCAGCCGGACGCTCCGGCTCGCGCGTCGGGCGCTGGTCGAGGCGCTGGCGGAGGCGGGCCTGGACCCGCGGCGCGATCTGCAGGGCCCGCGCGTCGGGGTCTGCCTCGGCACCACGGTGGCCAGCCAGCTCAACGACCTTCCGTTCTACACGGCATTCCGAGCCGACGGCCGTGCGCCCATGGAGGCCGTCGACCGGTTTCTGAAAGGGAACCTGGCCGAGCAGTTGGCGCGCGAGCTGGGGGCGGAAGGCCCGTGCGCCACGATCGCGAACGCCTGCTCCTCGGGCGCGGATGCGATCGGCACGGCGTGGTCCTGGATTCGCTCGGGCGCCTGTGACCTGGCCGTGGCGGGCGGGGCCGACGAGATGAATCTCGTGCCGCTCTGCGGCTTCCATTCGCTCGGCGTGGTCAGTCCCGAGCCCTGTGCCCCGTTCGACCGCGACCGGCGCGGCCTGAACCTGGGCGAGGGCGCGGGCATCCTGATCCTCGAGCGGGAGGAGGCGGCGGCGCGGCGCGATGCCGTCTCGGGCCTCTTCGTCGCCGGCTATGGCGGCGCCTGCGACGCGCACCACCTGACCGCGCCGCGTCCGGACGGCTCGGGTCTTGAGTCCGCCGTGCGCGAGGCGCTGCGCGAGGCGGGGGCCGAGCCCAGTGACATCGCCTTCGTCAACGCGCACGGCACGGCGACGCGCGACAACGACCGGGTCGAGGGACAGGCGCTCGCGCGCCTCTTCGGGCCCGACGTGCGCGTGCTCTCAACCAAAGGGTACGTGGGCCACACGCTCGGCGCCGCCGGCGCGCTCGAGGCCGGATTCACGGCGCTGGCCCTGCGCGAGGGGTGGGTTCCGGCGAGCGCGGGGTTCCGGACGCCTGACCCGGAGATCCCGCTGGTTCCCGTGACGGATATCACGCGCATCGAGGGGCGGATGGCGCTCTCGACCTCGCTCGCCTTCGGCGGCGTCAACGCCGCGCTCGTGCTGGAGCGCGCGCCGTGAGAATCGCGGGCATGGGCCTCGTTGTCCCGCGCGGGCGCGGTGTGGACGCGCTCGGGCGTGCACTGGAGGAAGGCTGGCGGGCGCCGGCGTCGGTCGAGGCGCAGGGCCTGCCCGGCGGGCAGACCCCGGTCTACCGTGTCCCGGCCGAGGCGATGGTCGATCCGCGGGCGTTGCGCGCGGCGCGGCGCGCGGACCGGCTGACGCGCATGGCGGTCCTGGCGGCTTGGG
The DNA here is from genome assembly GCA_003563855.1 of PVC group bacterium. Classification (GTDB taxonomy): domain Bacteria; phylum Verrucomicrobiota; class Kiritimatiellia; order PWTM01; family PWTM01; genus PWTM01. The sequence goes on from PWTM01000082.1 coordinate 10,778, forward strand.
ATGCGGCGGCGGAAGGCGGGCTGACGGCGGAGGGCGCGGGCGCTCGTGTCGGCGTGATCTTCGCCACCGCGCTGGGCCCGCATGCCACGACCTTTGCTTTCCTGGACGGCATCCTCGACTACGGGCAGGCGGGCGTCTCGCCCACCCAGTTTTCGCACGCGGTGCACAACGCCGCCGCCGCCTACATCGCGCTCGCGCTGGGTATCCGGGGCCCTGCGCTGACGTTCACGCAGTTCCACTTCGGGTTCCACGAGGCGGTGCGCATGGCGGGGGCCTGGCTTGCGGGCGGCCGGTGCGAGGCGGTGCTGGTCGGCGCCGCCGAGGAGTGCGGGACGGTCCAGGCCTCGATCGCCGCGCGTCGCCTGGCGCCGCCCGCGGACGGGCGCATCCGTCCTTTCGCCTTCGGCCGGCCGGCCGGGACCGTGCCGGGCGAGGGCGCGGCCTTTTTCCTGCTGACGCCGGATGGGGGGGCGTCCGACGCCGCGCGGATCGAGGTCGCGTTCGGCGCGGAGTCGGCCGCCGGAATCGACGCGGAGACCGGCCTTCTGATCCTCGATGCCGGCGGCCTTTCCTCGGAGGAGGCGGCCTACGCCGACGCGGCGCAGGCCGGGGTTCCGGTCGCGAGTTATGCGCCGGTCTTCGGCGGAACGCTCGGGTTGAGTGCGTTCCACGCGTCCGCGGCGGCCCTGACCCTGCGGCGTGAGCGTTCCTTCGCCACGCCGGTTCCGGACCATGCCCCGGAACGCGCGCTGCGCGTCGAGACGGGCGGGCGCCCGGTTCGCGAGGCGGTATGCCTTCGGCTCGATTGCGCCGGCCGCGCAGCGGCGCTGCGCCTGCGCTGTAGCCGCGGTCGTTGACCGCGGGGCTTCTCCTGCTATGGACGCCAGAGGGTGAGAGTGACGGGTGAGAGTGAACCGCTGCCGGCCGCGGGCGATATTGGACAGCGAACGTCCGGCGTGATAGCCTGTCAGAGGCGAACCGCTTCTGCGTTTCGGCCACGCGGAGCGGGGCGGTCCCTGGAGGAGTAGGGCATGGACGAGGCGCGGATCGAAGAAGTTGAGCAGCGGCTGATCCGCGAGGTGGCGGGTATCGTGCGCAAGGATCCGGCGGAGA
>PWTM01000299.1 GCA_003563855.1 PVC group bacterium
CACGGATGGCACGGATGTGGGCTTCTCGGGCGGGTGGGCGGGATCCGCCAATGTCAGCATCCAAGCCCTTCCGGACCTCACCTACGCCAACTACTACATCACCCAGTCGGGCACCGTGGATAGGATTTACCAATCCGATGCCGGTCCCGACCGGCAGCAGGTACGCGCTCTGGAATCGGCCATGAGTGACGAGATCTGGTTCACCATGCTGGTCAACGTGCCGGAAATTGCTGGCCGCGATGGCTACGCCGGAATCACCTTCAACAACTACGGTAATACCTGGGATCCGATTACCACCGGCGCCCGAATCCTGTTAGGCGATTCGCTGCAAGTGGGATTCAATGGCGAGGCGGCGACCGTCACGGGTTCCTTCGCAAGGGACACAACCCACCTGATTCTCGGGCAAATGACCGTGGGCGACGGCAACGACACACTGAACGTCTGGATAAGCCCCGACCTGACGTCGGTCACCAGCCCCGCCGGCCTGCCGGATGCCACGTACAGCAATACGGAGGTCGAGTTCGCCGACTCGATCGTGAGCGTGGGTGTGGCCGGAAGAACGACAACTAACGGCGGGCCTCCGGTCTACATGGACGCCATCTGGATGAGCAACAGGGATACCGCGTTCTATGACGTGACCGGCATCCCCGAGCCGTCGACCGTCGCCCTGGTCGGCCTCTTCCTGGCGGCGATGGCCATTCGCCGGCGGCGCGGCTGAGCGGCGGGGAGGTCCGGCCTTCCAGTGCCCGCGGCGTCTTGGCCGGCAGGTTGACGATTGCGGCGATCCACCACCGCGAAGCGGCGGAGGGTCGCCGTTTTCGTTAACCCGGTTCATGCACGAAGGCGCTGAATCGGATCGCCAAGAGCCGTCGCACCGAGCTAAAGCGGCGGCGGGCTTCGCCCTCTGACGCCGCGCTCCATATGCGTGGCCCTGTGGAGTGCGCCGGCGCGACGGCGACACCGCTTTTGCTCTTGGCCGGGCGGCGCGCGTTCGCGTAAGAGGATTGATGAAATGAACAAGCAAGAGCCGATGCATTCGGACGGCGTCCTGATCGAGGCGGAATCCTTCCGGGATCCCGGCGGATGGAAGATCGACACGCAGTTCATTCACCGCATGGGGTCGCCCTACCTGCTGGCCCACGGACTGGGCCGGCCGGTGGCGCCGGCACAAACCACCGTCACACTGCCTACCGCCGGACGCTGGTTCGTCTGGGTGCGGACGAAAAACTGGGTGCCCGGCCCGTGGGAGGCGCCGGGCCGCTTCAAGCTCTCGTTCAACGGTCAGGAACTCCCGCACGTCTTCGGTGCGGGCGCGGGGGAGTGGCATTGGGAGCCGGGCGGAGCGGTCGAAATCGATTCCCCCACCGTCGAGCTGTCGCTCGTCGATCTCGCTGGCTTCGACGGGCGTTGCGACGCCGTCTTCCTTACCCGGGACGAGAACGCCGTTCCCGACAACAGCTCCGAGCCCATGAACGCGTGGCGCCGCCGCCGCGGCGGGGTCCGGGACCTGGACGACGCAGCCTATGACCTCGTCGTCGTGGGCGGGGGGATAGCGGGTTGCTCTGCCGCCGTGGCCGCGGCCCGTGCGGGAATGCGCGTGGCGCTGTTGCAGGACCGGCCGGTCCTGGGCGGAAATGCCTCTCCCGAGGTGCATGTGAGGCCGGCGGGAAATTTCCCTCCGGGGCGGTATCCGCGCCTGGGCGACATCGTGCGCGATCTCGCGCCCGAGCCTTGGGGCGACGTCGAGACCACGGCGTGCTTCCAGGCCGCCGAGGACCGCCGCCGCGCGGTGGTCGATGCGGAGCCGATGCTGGATCTCTTCCTTGAGCACCACGTCTACCGCGTCGAGACCGGGCGTGGTCGGGTCGCCGCCGTATGGGCCCTGGGCACCCGGGGCGACCGCCGGCGGCGCTTCGCCGGGCGTTACTTCGTGGACGCGACCGGGCACGGCACCGTCGGGCTCCGGGCGGGCGCCGACTACCGCATGGAGCCTGGCGGCCGCATGGGGATGACCAACATCTGGCGATGGCGCTGGACCGATCGCGATGTGGCGTTTCCCGAAGCGCCCTGGGCGCTTCCGCTGACGGAGAAAGCCTTTCCGTATCCCACCGACGGCGGCTACCTGAACGTGGAAGGGAAGCCCGCCCGGCCCCTCATCGACCACCCCCTGCTGCCGGCTCCCGCAATCAAGGGCGGCAAGGGCGACTGGCACTGGGAGAACGGGTTCGACAAGCATCCATTGAATGAGCTGGAGGCCATCCGCGACCACAACCTGCGTGCGGCGTTCGGCGCATGGAACGCCATCAAGAACCACGGGGCGTACGCCGCGCTGGATGCGTCCGGCCGCGCGCATGCGACTGCCGAGTTGTACTGGATGGCCTATATCGGCGGGCCGCGCGAGACACTGCAGCTGCTCGGCGATGTGGTCGTCAGCGTGGACGACATCTGCGGAAACCGCGACTTCCCGGACGCCTGCGTGCCGGCGACCTGGGGCATTGACGTGCATTACCCCATGCCGCTCTATGAACGCGAGACGCCCGATAACCCCTTTATCTCCCGCGCACATCACGGCGGCCGCCTCGATGACTCGACCGGGCGGTGGGTCGATTCGCCCCGGCCGAATGTACTGGGGCCCTTGCATGGGAAACACGACCAGAAGAACGGCTACCTCTTCCCGTACCGCGCGTTCTATTCCCGGAATATCGAGAACCTTTTCATGGCCGGGCGCGATCTCTCGTGCACCCACGAAGCCCTCGGCGCGGTCCGCGTGATGAACACCCTCGGTATGGTCGGCGTGGTGGTCGGCCGGGCCGCGGCCGCGGCGTTCGCGCACGGCGCGACCAACCGCGAAGTCTACGAGGACCACTGGGACGAACTCCGGGCGCTCCTGGCGCAGCCGGGCGGCTATCGCGCCGGACAACGCTGACGGCAGCCGCCGGAGAATGCCGGCCATTCGCGGCGGGTGCAGTACTGAACGCAGTGCCGGAAGAAATGGATTCGAGATGGAATCGGAAGCCATGGACCTCGTCTTCCTGCCGGCCACCGCCCCGGGGAGTCAGGCGGAGGGCCAGACCAGTGCTGCGATGGACCGCGCGCCCTGCGCCAGCGGCAGG
>PWTM01000146.1 GCA_003563855.1 PVC group bacterium
CGATCTTCCTGCTGGATTCCGGGGTCGAGACGGGCCTCGAACCGCTGCTGCGCGACTGGGGGCTTCGGGTGGAGGATGACCGCGCGGTCGATCCCGCCGCAACGGTTACCGGGAACGAGCTGCTGGTCACGCGCTATGGCCGGCACCCGATCACGGAGCGGTTCGCCGGCGTGCCGACGGTGATGTACCGGCCCCGCACGATCGAACCGGCGGAGCCGCGGCCGTCGCCGGAGGGCGCCCCGGCCGACCGGCCGCGGGTCACGCGCCTTTTCCTCACGACGGAGGCGGGCTGGGCCGAGCGGGACGTGGACCGGGAGCCCGCGGTCTTCGATCCCGGGCGCGATCGGCCCGGGCCGGTCGCCGTGGCGGCGGCGGTTGAGCGCGGCACGGTCGCGGAACTGGACGCCGAGCTGCCGCCCGGGCGGCTGGTCGTCTTCGGCGATTCGAGCTTCGTGACGGATGGACGGCTGACCGGCGGCAACGGGGGGCTCTTTCTCTCCGCGCTCAACTGGCTGCTCGACCGCGAGGACCGCATGGACCTTCCGCCCCGCACCGTGGACGCAGTCCGGCTGCCGCTCTCCGCCCGCCAGCTCCGGCTGCTCTTCTGGCTCTGCGTGGCGGCGCTGCCGGGCGCGGTCGCCGTGATCGGATTGCTGGTCCGGCTGCGGAGGAGGGCCTGAGCCGTGCGCGTGCGGACCACGCTTGGACTGCTGGCGGCGGCGCTTGTGCTGGGCGTCGTTCTCGCGGCGACGGAGTGGGGCGGCCCCGGGCGGGCCCGGCGCGAGCGGGAGGCGCGCCTGGCGCTGCGCCTCCGGGCCGCGCAGGTCGAGGCGCTGGAAATCGAAGCCGGGGAGCTGCGCGCGCGGTGCGAGCGCGACGGGCCGGCCTGGCGCCTCGTCGCGCCGATCGAGGCGCCGGCCGATGCGGCGACGGTCGAGCGCATCCTGGGCGCGCTCGAGGCGCTCGAGCGGCGCGCGGTGATCGGGCGCGCCGAACGCGAGCGCGAGGGCCGCGGGCTCGAGGTCTTCGGGTTCGACCGGCCGCGCGCGCGGTTCGTGGTCGAAGAGCCGGGCGCCGTGCACGCGTTCCTCCTCGGGCGGCCCTCGGCCGTCGGCGACAGCGTCTACCTGCTCGACGAGGCGACCGAGGACATTGTCGCCGTTCCCGCACACGTGGCGCGCCTCGTGCCGGAGCGGGTCGAGGACCTGCGCGACCGCACGCTGCTGGCATTCGAGCCCGCGCGCATCCGTCGCATCGACCTGCAGCGCCCCGAAGGGTTCGTCCGGCTGGGCCGCGGCGAGGGCGGGGAGTGGCGGTTGCTCCAGCCCGTCGAGGCGCGCGCCGAGCCGGCCGTGGTGCAGGCGCTGCTGTCGCTCCTGGCCGGCACGCGCGCCGCCGCCTTCCTCCGCGAAAGCCCCGGCGAGGACGCGGTCTATGGCTTCGACGAGAGCGCCGTGGCGGCGACGCTCTCGGAGGAACGACCCGAGAGCGAGGCGCGGACGCTCGAGATCGGCGGGCCGGTCGACGATGAGTCGGGCCTGCGGCACGCGCGCGTCCGGTCGGCGCCGGGTATCCACGCGGTCGCCGGCGAGGTCTACGACCACCTGCGGATTTCCGTCGACGGCCTGCGCGACCGGCGCCTGCTCGACGCCGCGCCCGAGGCCGTGCGCGGCGTCCGCGTGCAGGACGGGGAGCGACGGCTCGCGCTGCGTCGCGCTGCGGACGGCTGGCGGATCGTGGAACCGGCCGATGCGCCGGCGGACGCGGCCCGCGTCGAGGCCTTCGCGCGGAACTGGCTCGACGCGCGTGCCGAGCGTTTTCTCCCGCCGGGCGAGATCGCCGGCGACGAGACGCCGCCGCGCCGCCTGGCGTTCGTCCTGTCGGCCCCGACCGATGCGGAGCCCGAAGCGGAGCGGACGCGGATGTTCGAGATCGGGCGGCCGGACGCGGATGGGCTGATCCCGGTACGGTGCGCCGACGGGACGGAGCAGGCCGCGGTGTCCCCGCTCCGCATGCGGGGGTTCACGGCCGATCCGCTGGCCTTCGCCTCGAACCGGCCGCTGCGTCCGCCGCCGGGCGGCGTCCACGGGTTCACGGTCAGCCACGAGGGACGCGAGTGGACGGTGACGGCCCCCGAGGGCGGCGCGCCCGAGCTCTTCGTCGACGACGCGGCGCAGATGGTCGATCCAGTAGCCGCGCTGCACCGGGTCGGGCTCCTTGCCGCACTGCCCGCCGCGCGGCTCGTCGCACTGCCGCCCGACCCGGCGGACGACTTCGGGCTGGCCGAGCCGGCGACGACCGTTCGCGTTCACGGCGCCGACGGGACTGCGCCCGGGCCGACGCTGTTGCTGGGCGACCGGGGGCCCGACGGCGTCTACGCGCGCGTGCTCGGCGAAGACCTCGTGTTCACCGTGGACCCGACGGCGGCCGAGTTGCTCCGCCGTCCGCCGGTGGCGGACGGCCGGCCGTGAACCAACCGGTGGCGTCGTCATCCCGGCGGCGCCGGCGGTCCCGGGTCGCCGGCCGGTTCGCTCGCCTCGCCCTGCTGCTGCTTGTCGCCGCCGGCCTCGCGCTGGCCTACCTGCATGTGGTGGGCCTTCCCGATGCCGCGGTCCGGCGCGCCCGCGTCGACGCCCGTCGCGCCGGGGTCTACTTCGACGCGCGCCGCTTCCGGCTCGATCTCCGGCACGGGCTCGTCGCCGAGGATGTGCGGTTCGCCGCCGGGCTCGGCGAGACGCATGCCGTCGCCGAAGCGCGCTTCGTCGTCCTGCGGTTCTCCGCGTCCGCCGCGCGCCGGGGCGGCGCGCTGCTGCGCGGCTTCGCGGCCCATGACGCCGCGCTGGCGTTCGAATCCTTTCCGCCCGGGGCGGAGGCCCCCGTGCGGCACGAGATCGCCGCCGGGGTGCGGGTAAACGGCGCCTTCGTTCCCGAAGGGCTTCGGCTCCGGGTCGCCGGGGCCGACACCTTCGGCCTGCGCACCGAGGCGGACGGCCTGCTCGCCGGCGTGGCCGCGCCCGCGCGGCGTCCGCGCGGGGCGCGCCCTCCGCCGGGGCCCGGCCCGCGCACCCCGCCCGGCCCGGCCGCGCGCTGGACGGTCCCGCCGGCGGCGGTC
>PWTM01000162.1 GCA_003563855.1 PVC group bacterium
CCCCGCCGTTACAGGACCGCGCCGAGGAGAAAGGAACATCGATCTGCCGCGGGCGCCGACCCTACTCCGCTCTGGCGGGCTTCGGAGGGCGAGCCGCGGCCCTTTCTCCCGGCGCGATCCTCGCCTCTCGACGGCGGTCAACAACCGCCGCTACAGGATCGCGGGGAGGAGAGAGGGGACGGAGACTTGCCGCGGCCGGGAGGCGAGGATCGCGGGCAGGAGAAACGCCGCGGTCAGCGACCGCGGCTACAGCGCGTTCGCGCCTTTCTTTTCCCCGCGATCCTGTGGCCGCGGTCGGTGACCGCGGCCGCAGGCGAGGATCGCGGGAAGCGAAACGACGGGCGCAGGACGCAAAGCGCAGCAGGAAGACCATGAAACAGCCGGATTCCAGCATAAGCCCTCCGTTCCCGCCATCGGAGAGCGGCGACACAGCGCGAGCGGCCCCCGAACGCGCGGCGCCGCCCGTGATCCGCATCCGGGGTCTGCACCTCGGCTACGGGACCGAGACGGTCCTGCGCGGGGTCGACCTCGACATCCCGGCCGGCCGGTTTCTCCCTTTCGTGGGCCCGAACGGAGCGGGTAAGACGACGCTGCTGCGCGCGATTCTCGGCCTGCACCGTCCGCAGGCGGGCCGGATCGAAACGCCCTTTGCCACGGCGCCGCCGGGCTACGTGGCGCAGCAGAAGTCGATCGATCCGATCTACCCGGTGTCGCTCCGCGAGATCGTGCGCATGGGCGCGGTTCCGCTGCGGGGCCAGGTGTCGACCGCGGAGATCCTGGCCCGCGTCGACCGGCAGCTCGAGCGGTTCGACCTGGCGGCGCACGCGCGGAAGACGTTCGCCCAGCTCTCGGGCGGCATGCGGCAGAAGGCCATGATCGCGCGGGCCTTCGTCAGCGACCCGCGCGTCCTGGTCATGGACGAGCCGACGACCGAGCTCGACGAGGCCGCGCAGCGCACGGTGCTGGATGCCCTGCACCGCGCGGTGGTCGAGGACGGCCGCACGGTATTGCTGGCGCACCACGGGCTCGACGCGATCGCCGGACGGGCGGAACAGGTCTGCCTGGTCCGCGACGGCGGCGCGCGGCTCGTCCCGGTCGGGGAGGCGCACTTCTGATGGACGCCCTGCGCATGCTGATCGAGTTGTTCCCGGCCGCGATCGTCGCCGGGGTGGCGCTGGCCGCCGTCTGCGCGGCGCTCGGCGTCTTCGTCATCCTCAAGCGGATGGTCTTCATCGGGGCGGTGCTCTCGGAGGTGGCGGGCGCGGGGCTGGCCGGCGCGATGGTCCTCGGGCTTCCGCCGCTGGCGGGCGCCGCGACGCTGACGATGGCGGCGGGCCTGGCATTCTCGCGTCCCTTCGAGACGGCGCGCATTCCGCGCGACGCCCTGCTCGGAACGCTCTTTGCCGCGGCCGGCGCGCTGGCGATCCTGCTGGCCGCGCGCACCGGGCTCGGGCTCGAAGAGGTCAAGGCGTTGCTTTATGGGGACCTGATCCTCACCCGCGGATCGGACCTCGTGGCGATTCTCGGCGGGGGAGTGCCGGTGGCCGCGGTCCTGCTGCTCTGCCTTCGCCCGATCGTATACGCCTTTCTCGACCGCGAGGCGGCGCGGTTGCTCGGCGTGCCGGTCGCGCGCTGGGAGGCGGCCTTCTTCCTCGGGCTGGCCCTGGTCATCGCCGTGGCCTCGCGCGCAGCCGGGGCGATGCTGATCTTCGCCTATCTGGTCATCCCGTCCTCGGCGTCGCTCCTGCTGAGCCGCCGGCTTCGCGTCTGCATGGCGCTGTCGGCGGGAATCGCCGTTGCCGCGACGCTGGCGGGGCTCTACGCCTCGCTCGTCTGGGACCTTCCCACCAACCAGCTCACGGTGGCGTTCCTGGCGCTCTCCCTGCCGGTGGCCGGGCTCGTGGCCGCCCGCCGGCGCGGCGGGACACGCACGGGCGCTTCGTGACCCGGGTGGCGGCGGCGCGCCCCGTCAGGCGAGCCGGCGGCGGACCTCGTAGCCGGGAGCCCGGCGGGACGAGCAGGGGGCCGGCGACTCAGAACCGGACTTCGGCCGAGAGCGCTGCGAAGTGCAGCCAGGCGAACGCATAGACCGAAGACACATCCGCCCCGCCCTCCAGCGTCCGGTACCCGGCCGAGAGCGTTATGTTCGGCCGCACGTCATGCGCCGCGAAGAGCCCCACGTCCACGGCCCGCCCCTGCGAGCCGCCGAGCCCCTCGGCATCGAGCACCAGTGCGGTGCGAGCCCCGAGCCTGCGCTCGAGGCGCAGGTGCAGCAGCGGAACGAACCCCAGGTCCGTGTTCGCCTGGTCGATCTCGCCCTGCGTCAGTCGGATCTCCGCGCTGCGGACCAGGACCGCGGCCCCGAGCCCCAGGCGCCAGCCCGACGTGTCGAGCAGGCGGTACCGGTAGGTCAGCCGGTACGTGTCGAAGCGGTACACCCCACGCGTCTCCGTGTCGGCGGCGTAGTCGGCATCCTCGAACCGCACCGGCTCCGCCAGCGTGCCCGTCCCCCGCACGGTCAGCGGCGCCGCGACAAGCCGCAACGTGTGCCGCGCCCCGAACGACCGCTCGACCCGGCCGCGCACGTAGCCGCTCGGCCCCGTCCCGGTCAGGTCGAGGAGCGAGAACCTTGTCCCTCCGTCGCCCGGAATCCGCACATCGTTGCGGCTGAACCAGACCAGCCCGCCTTCGATCCCCGCCGACCAATCCCCGGCGCCCGCCCCGGGGACCGCGCCCGCCAGGAACGCCGCTACCGCCAGGACCGTCGCGAAACCCGTCCATCGTCTGCGCATGTTGCACCTCCCCTGCCCCGCCGCCCGACCGGACGGCCGCCGCGCCTAACATAGCCGCCTTCCGCACACCGTCAAACAGAAGCGGGTCGCCATCGTCGTCGACCGAAACGAGGGCGCCGCAAGGAGCAGGGGGAAGCCCACGGCAGGGGCGCATCTCACTTCTGGCGGTCTCTGCCCGAAATACCTGGCCCCGGCTATCTTAGTATGTGCGCATGGTGCAATGCGCCGACGCGCGAAAGGTCGACGGAGAAGATTCTGCTTCCCCGACTCGGTGGAGTTCGCGGCAAAGATAGCGTTGGAGTTA
>PWTM01000166.1 GCA_003563855.1 PVC group bacterium
ACCGCGATGTCTCCGGCGAAAAAGCCGACGTCGATGCCCGATGGCTTCGCGCTGTTCGGCGACGGGATCTACGAGAGCGTGGCGGCGTTGCCGATGTTTGCCGAGCTGCTGGTCGAGGGCGCCGCCGCGGAGGCGGCGACGGCGCCGCCGGCGCGCCCCGGGGTCGAGATTGAGATAGCCGTCGCCGATGTCTTGATCCGGGCCGGGTCCGGCGCGGATGAGGGGCTGCTGACGCGGGCGATCCGGGCGGCACGGGCAGCGACAACATGATGCTCGGCCAGGGCGGGCCGGTGAAGGTGTTCGTGGCGACGCGGCCGGTGGACTTCCGCAAGGGCATCGACGGGCTGGCGCTGGCGGTGCAGGAGATGTTCGGGCTGGATCCGTTCAGCGGCGCGGTCTTCGTGTCCCGCTCGAAACGGGCAGAACAGACGACATTCCGCATACGAAGTCTTCGTAGTGCGGGTGGAGTACCCATGGCATCCCTTGTTCGGGCGCCAGCTACGGGCGTGTGACGGCGGCCGGAGAGGCGGCGAAAGCACGATCTACGTCGAGGATCGCCCCGGCTTCTTCCGCGAGATCCCCGCCTGGATGTGCGACAGCGCCTATTGTGCGCGACTCGAGCGCGGGGCGCCGTCGCCGTCGCTGGACGCGCTGATCGCGCTGGCCTCGGTGCTTCGCGTGATGGCGGCGGCAGCGAACAGCGCATCCTCGGGGTTCCCGAATCCTGAGGAGATCCCCGATGCCCCGCCGTGCGCAACCGACGCAACTGCCCTTCCTGTTCGGCGATCCGAAGAGCCGGCCACCAGCGGCGCCGCCGACGCCAGACGTACTGGAGACGCTGGCGGATCTGCTGCTGACTGCGATGGCGGGGCTGGAATCCGGGGAGGCCGGCGATGAGCCCGAAGATCGGCGCTGAGCATCTGGCGCGCGGCGCCATCGTCTATGTGCGTCAGTCCACGATGACCCAGGTGCTCGGCAATCTGGAGAGCCAGAAGCGCCAGTACGGGCTTGTCGAGGCGGCGAAGGCCGCCGGATTCAACTCCGTGACGGTGATCGACGAGGACCTCGGCCGCTCCGGCTCCGGCCTGTCGGCCCGGCCGGGCTTCCAGCGACTCGTCGCCGACGTCTGCGCCGGCGCTGTCGGCGCAGTCTACTGCATCGAGGCCTCGCGGCTGGCGCGCAACGGCCGCGACTGGCATCATCTGATCGATCTCTGCGCGTTGACCGGCGCGCTGGTCGTCGATCCGGACGGCGTGTACGACCCACGCCTGATGAATGACCGGTTGCTACTGGGCCTGAAGGGCACGATGTCCGAATACGAGCTCAGCCTCCTGCGTCAGCGCGGCCTCGCCGCCCGGGACGCCAAGGCCGGTCGGGGTGCGCTGCGCTTCCAGCTGCCGCCGGGCTATTGCTGGAGCGAGGACGACCGGATCGAGATCGATCCCGACGAGCGGGTGCAGGCGGCGATCCGGCTGGTGTTCGAGAAGTTCCGGGAACTCGGCAGCGCGCGCCAGGTCTTCCTCTGGGCGCGTATGGCAGAGCTGCAACTGCCCGTGGTCCGTCGCAACGGCGCGGTTCGACGGATCGAGTGGCGCGCGCCGGCCTATCACAGCGTCGTGCAGGTCCTGCACAACCCGATCTACGCCGGCGCCTACGCCTTTGGCCGAACCGAGGGGCGGACCCGGCTGGTGGACGGCCGCGCGGTGAAAACCTCCGGCCACCACAGGGCGATAGCCGACTGGAACGTTCTGATCCGCGACAACCACGAGGGCTACATCGACTGGGCGCGGTTCGAGGCGAACCAGGGCATGCTCGCCGAGAACGCCCACATGAAGCGCCGCACCATGCGGAAGGCCGGGCGCGGCGGACGGGCGCTGCTCACCGGCATGGTCCGGTGCGGCCGCTGCGGACGCATGATGCGGGTCTTCTACAAGGCGGAGGCCAGGCCGCCCCACCGCTACCAGTGCCGCGGCGACGACGGCCATGTCGGAGCCGGCCTGTGCATCGGCGTCGGGGGCGTCGGGATCGACAAGGCGATCGCGGCGCAGCTGCTCGAGGCGGTCTCGGAGCGGGCGGTCGACGCCGCGATCCTCGCCGTCGAGCAGGGCGCCCGCGCCGCGGAAGAGGTCCGGCGCGCCGTCGAGCGAGAGCTGGAAGAGGCGCGCTATGCGGCCGGTCTCGCGGAACGGCGCTACGAACATGTCGACCCTGAGAAGCGCCACGTCGCCCGCGCCCTGGAAGAACGCTGGAACGCTGCGCTGGAGCGTGTGGTCGCTCTCGAGGCGCGCATCGCGCGGCTGGACACGGAGATCGTCACGCGGCCGAGGGTCGATCGAGACGCCCTGCTGCAGCTTGCCCAGGATCTGCCGCGGGTCTGGGAAGCGGCGGGCGCCGACGCCCGCGCGAAGCAGCGCCTTGTCCGCCTGCTGATCGAGGAGGTCGTGATCGATCTCGACGACGCCGCGCACGAGGCGGTCGCGGCGATCCACTGGATCGGCGGGCGGCACACCGAGATCCGTCTGGCCCGGCGCCGGGCCGGCGGCTACCCCACGGATCGCCGCCCGAGCCCGGTGGAAGTGCTCCGCACCCTGGGTGGGCAATGGCCGGATCGCGATCTGGCCGTCACCATGAACCGGATGCGCTGCAAGACCGAGGATGGCGAGACCTGGACCACCGTCCGCGTGGCTCAATTGCGCGAGCGGCTCGGCGTGCCTCCCTTCGACCCAGACGCAGTGCGCCCGAAGACCCTCACCGTCGACGCCACCGCCAGGCGGCTCGGCGTCTGCATCACCTCCGTCTACAAGCTGATCCGCTCCGGCACGCTTCCGGCGAAGCAGCTCATGCACTCCGCGCCGTGGCAGATCCCGGAGGAAGCGCTCGAGTCCGAAGCCGTCCGGATAGGACTGCAGGACATCGCAGCCCGCAAACCACGCCTCGCCCTCGCCGCAGTTGAGAAAAGTTCGCTCCGGCTCCCCGGATTCCAACCCAGAGGATGCACAATGAAACGCGATCGGCCCGTTTCGAGCGGGACACGAAGACCGCGCCGCTGAACGGATCCAGCCCGAACATCTCCTGCACCGCCAG
>PWTM01000096.1 GCA_003563855.1 PVC group bacterium
CTTTCCGGTGGACGACTACGCCGACGACTACGGATCACGAGGGCCTCCGGCCTTCCCCTTTCAGCGTTTCAGCATTTCAGCGTTTCAGCTTCTTCCTCATGTGTCTTGCCCCGCCCCCAGCCCGATAACGCCGCGCACGGGGTGACCGGGCGCGCGAGCCGCGATGCCCGGCACCCCACGCCTGCCTCCCCTCCGCGCGAGAACCACCCGGAGAAACGCGCCGCGTACCACCTGCGGGCTTTCGCGCTTTGCGAATGCTCTAATCCAAGCTGTTCACTCGCGCGCGCTGCGCAGAACGCGCCGTGAAAACCGGGGAATGTCCCCGGGCGACGCAGGCCACCGGGAAACGCGACGCTTGGGTTTCGCACGGGGGCGCGGCATACTGACGCGCACGGCCGGCGCGCCGGGCCGCGGGACGGTCCGCGCGGCGCGCGGACCGCGGGGAGCACGGGGCATGGAGTACCTCAGCGAGGACCGGATCGCGATTCTCGGCGCGGCCGGCGCCATCGGCTCGAACCTGGCGCAGGCCGTCCTGACGCTCGGGCTGACGCCGCGCGTCCGCCTCTACGACCCCTTCCCGCAGGGGCTCGAAGGCGTGGCCGAGGAGCTGCGCCACTGTGCCTTCCCCGGCGCGCGTATCGCCGCCACGACCGATATCCGCGAGGCGCTCGAGGGCGCGCGCATCGTCGTCTCCTCCGGCGGCGCACCGCGGCGCGAAGGGATGACGCGCGAGGACCTGCTGCGCGGCAACGCGGCCATCGCCGCCCAGCTCGGCCGGGATTTGCGGACCTGCGCGCCGGATGTGCAGCTTGCGATCGTTGTCTTCAATCCCGCCGACATCACCGGCCTGACGGCGCTCGTGCACGCCGGGGTCGAGCCCCGCCGCGTCGCCACGCTCGCCGCGCTCGACAGCACCCGGCTGCAATCGGAGCTCGCCCGCCACTTCGGCGTCTCCCCGAATCGCGTGACGGGATGCCGCACCTACGGAGGGCACGGCGAATCGATGGCCGTCTTCGCCAGCACGGCGCGGGTCGACGGCACGCCGCTGACGGACCTGATCGGCACAGAGGCGCTCCCCGCCGCGGCCTGGGCCGCCCTGCGCGAACGCGTCGCCCAGGGCGGAAAGCGGATCATCGAGCTGCGCGGCCGCAGCTCGTTCCAGAGCCCCGCGCACCAGGCGGCCCTGATGTGCCGGGCCGCGCTCGGGGGTCCGCCCTACCCCTGGCCCGTCGGCGCTTACGTGCATGCGCCGGACGCCGGCATCGAACGCATCCTCATGGCGGTCGAGACGCGCCTGGGTCCCGACGGCGTGAAGGCGAAGCTGCCCGAGGGCACGCCGGAGGAGATGGCCGCGCTGCGCGCCTCCGTGCGGCACCTCGTCCGGCTGCGCGACGAGGTCATCGCGATGGGCGTCCTTCCGCCGCTCGACCGGTGGACGGAAACGAATCCACACCTCTAGACGGGAGGCCACCGCGGGGTCATGGAGGGACTACGGGCGCACCTGGGGGGGGTCTGGCTGGCGCTCGCGCCAGTCCTTCACCTCCTCGCCGCCGTGGCGGTGACGCTGCACTGCTCCGCCCGCCGGCGCGAGGCCACGGCCGCGGTCCTCTGGATCCTGCTCGCCTGGCTCTTCCCCGTCGCCGGCCCGCTGCTCTACCTCGTCTTCGGCGTCGACCGCCTGCCCGCCCACCGCTGGCGCCGCCGCACGGCCGATGCCCGGTTGCGCGGAACGGACCGGGCGCAGGCGGGCGACAGCGAGGCAGACCTGACCGCCCCCTACTGGCGCCGCATGCGCGAAGGGGCCGCGGCCCCGCGCGAAGCCTCGGACGCGGACGTGCTCAACACGGCGCTCGATCCGCTCGCGCCGGACTTCCCGCTGCTCGGCGGCCACGCGCTGACGCTGCACGTCTCCGGGCCCGAGGCCTACCCCGCCATGCTGCGCGCCATCGCCGGCGCGCGGCGCCACATCCATCTCCAGACATTCATCCTCGGGCGCGACGCCGTCGCGCGCGCCTTCCTCGACGCCCTGCTCGAACGCGCGCGCGCGGGCGTGCGCGTCCGCGTCCTCTACGACCGGTTCGGCTCGACCGCCGCCCGCTACACGGGACTGCTCGCCCGCTACGGGCGCGCCTCGCCCAACCTGCGGCTCGTGGGCTGGACCCCCTTCC
Organism: PVC group bacterium; assembly: GCA_003563855.1. Taxonomy (GTDB): domain Bacteria; phylum Verrucomicrobiota; class Kiritimatiellia; order PWTM01; family PWTM01; genus PWTM01. The sequence goes on from PWTM01000096.1 coordinate 2,169, forward strand.
GCCCCCTGCGCCGCCGGTTCCAGTTCAACCTGCGCAACCATCGCAAGATTCTCGTCGTCGACGGCGAGATCGCCTTCACCGGCGGGCTGAACATCTCCGGCGTGAACGCCAACCTTCCGCGCCGCCCGGCCAGCCGCGATTACCAGGTCGAGGTCCGGGGCCCGGCCGTCCACCAGCTCCAGTACACCTTCCTTGCGGACTGGCACTACGCCACCGGCGAGGCGGCCGAGACGTTGCTCGACGCCGCGCACTTCCCGCCCGCACCGGCGGCCGGACCCGCGCTCGTGCGCGTCGTCAACGGCGGCCCCGACGGCGAACCGCCCGTCATGCCCGACGCCTTCTTCAACGCCATCGTCTCGGCCCGGCGCGAGGTCCTCGTCGCCACCCCCTATTTCGTGCCGACGCCCGACATCCTCCGGGCGTTCCGCTCCGCCGCGCTGCGCGGCCGGCGGGTCCGTATCGTGGTGCCCGCCCGCAACAATCACTGGCTTGCCGGCCTCGCGGCCCGCGCGCTCTACGCGGACCTGCTCGACGCCGGCGTCCGCATCTTCGAGCGGCGTCCGCCGTTCCTGCACGCCAAGGCGCTGATCGTCGACGACACGCTCGCGCTCGTCGGCAGCGCCAACCTGGACGTGCGGAGCCTGCGGCTCCACTACGAGACGAACCTCGCCGTCTTCGACCCGGCATGGATCGACCGACTCAAGCAGGCCCTCCTCGAGGACCTCGCGCGCAGCGACGAGATCGACCCCGCCGCCTGGGCGCGCCGGTCCGCGGTCCAGCGGATCGCGGAGAATCTCGCCGCGCTCTTTGCCCCGCTGCTTTGAGGAAGGGCACGGCATGCCGTGCCCCTGCGCGCCGCGGCCCCCGCCCCCCGCCCGTACGGGCATGGCATGCCATGCCCC
>PWTM01000033.1 GCA_003563855.1 PVC group bacterium
CAGCGCCTCGACGAGCCGGTCGCGGCGCCGCGGCAGGGCGTCGAGCAGGACGGTGAAGAACGAGGGGTGCCAGACGGAAACCAGGCGCAGTCCGGCATCGCCCGCGAGGCAGAGCAGCGTGAGGTACGCGGACAGCTCGGGGTCCTCCACGCGCGCCAGTTCGCCGGGGACGGCGAGCAGCCGGCGCGCGAGGCGGCGGTCCCGGAGCCCGAGGTACTCCGTGTCGTCGGCGAAGCCGGCCCGGTCGCCGCCCGCCGCCCGCGGCGGATCGCGGGGCGCGGTCTGGGGGCTGACGGACCAGTAATGCCCGCCGAGCAGGAGCGACGGATGGGCGAGGTAGAGACCGACGATCCAGGGTCGCACGCCGGCGAGGAACTCGCGCTGCAAGGCGTCCGTCCAGGGAATCCACTTCGCGGCGCCGCCGCTTCCGCTGGTGGGCAGGAAGCCGCGCACGGGTTCGGCGATGCGCGTGTCCAGGGCGTCGGCCTCGATCGCCGCCGCCAGCTCGGCGTAGTCGGAGACGGGCACCCGCGCCGCGTAGGCGTCGGGGTCGCGGATGCCGTCGAACCCGTGCCGCCGGCCGTATTCAGTTCCCCGGTTAGCGTGGAGAATCCGCCGCAGCGCCCGGCATTGGGCGCGGCGCGGCGCGGCGGCGGCGGCCAGGAACGCGAGCGTGTCCGGGATCCCGGAAGCCAGCCACCGCGCATGCCCGGCCGCCAGGCTCAGGGCGCGAAACACGATTCGCCCTCCGGGCGCCATGCCGTGGGGGTCCGTTCGATCACGCGAAGGGCGGCCGGCGTCAGGTTCGCCCGGGAGACCTCGGCCAGGCAGGCCAGCTCTTCGCCCTGCGCGTGGCCGGGATTGCCGGCGAGGAAGAAGCGCGCGTCGGGAAGCCGACCGCGGGGGGCGGCCAGCGCGACCTCCCGGGCGCGCAGCCGGTCGGCCACGCCGGCGTGGCGGACGATGCCGGCTTCCGCGTCGTAGGCCTCGCCGAAGAGGTCGCGCCCGATCGCCCGCCGGAGCCGTTCGATCCCGGCCGGCGTCGGCTCGCGTCGGGTGGGATGGAACCGCCGGAAGTAGAGCGGGAGGAACCGGTAGGTGCGCAGCCCCTTGGCGACGAGAAACCAGTAGCAGGGCAGGGCCGGGAACCGGTCGAGCACGTGAAGCATCACGTGCCCGAACGCGCCGGCCAGCGCGGGGGTCCGCCGCTGTTCGCGCGCGACGACCGTGTCGCCGCTGAAGAGGAAAAGCGTCTCGCCCCGGCCGGTCCGCAGCCGGAGAAGGTGTATCGTGGAGAACCCGGCGATCGCGCCGTCCCCGCCGTGCAGAACGATCGCGCCGTCTTTCCGGTCGAGGTCGCGGAAGAAGCGCGCGCGAGACACGTTCGCGTAGACGCGCCGGTGCAGCGCGAGCATCTCCTCCCGCTCGGCCTCCGTGAGCAGCGGCCGATGCACGATCGTGGTCCGCAGCCCCATCGCTCCCCCCCTTCCGGTTCGTGCCGCTACATCATGGCGAGTTCGACGTGCGGCGCCTGACCCGACGCCCACCGCCGGCAGGCCGCGATGGTATCATCCCAGCAGGCGACGTACAGCCGGCTGCCGTAGCGCCAGGCGCGGACGCCGGCAAGCGCGGCATTCAGGGCATCGTCCGCGTGGAGGCCGAGGCCGTACAGGTCCGGCCCGTCCCCGCCGCGTTCTTCGCGCACGGCCGCGAGCAGGTCGGCGGCGATGTCAGGCGCGTTGCCGCGCGTGCAGAGGAAGGCGAGCGAGGCGATCCGAAGCGTGGACCCCGGCGGCGGCAGGGTGGGGAAGCCGGTCCGCGCGAGGACGGCGTTCGCCACCGGCCGCAGCCGGGCCGCCCAGGGCGCGTACCCCTCGATCACCGTCTGGCGGAAGGCCGTCTGATCCCAGGCGGCGACCGCGCCCGCGATCCCGGCGCCGTCGACCGCGACCCGGAAGTCCTCGAGCCGCAACCCGCGCAGGAGCGGGCGTCCGAAATCGGTCGGCTCGATCACGGGGAAGAAAGGCTTGCGCGAACCTTCCGCGGCCAGGAAGGCCAGCAGCGCGTCGAGTCCGATGTCGGCGCCGGACCGGATCTGTCGCTCGCGGGTGCGCCGGGCGGGCCGGCGGCGGGCCGGCATCGCGTAGACCGTGTAGCGGCCGAGCGGGAGGTAGCGGGGCAGCAGGGGTCGGTCGGCGATCAGCAGGTCACGGGCGGCCCGGTTGCGCTCGACGATGGCCGTGAGGTACCCGGGCGTCCGCCCGTCCCCGTGCCGCTCGCGCAGCCAGCGAAATCCGCGGCCGAGCAGGGTTCCGGAGCGGAAGGCGGGATCGATCCGAAGGCCGCCCAGGTAGCCGAAGACCGTCGGCCGGCCGTCGAGGTAGACGCGGCGCAGGCTGCGGCAGCCGACGCCGCGGACGGTCTCGCCCTCGAAGGCGGCGACGACCTCGGTCTCGAATCCCTGCACGGCGGCGGCGTCGAAGAAGGACGGCTCGCAGTCGAACCGCAGTCGTACCCAGCCGGGCTGAACGGCCGCGCGGCTCAACGCCCGCAGCGAGGCGTCGTGGACCGGGGTGGCAGGGGCGACCCGCATCAGGCCTCCGGGAAGCCCAGCGGGAGCCCCTGGCGCAGGCGGGCATCGCGGCCTGCGCCGAGATTCTGGGCGAGGAAAAGCGCGGTCATGAACGGGGTGCGCGCGTTCGCCCGCGGGTCGCGCGCCCGCCGCAGCACGGAGGTCGGTCCGTAGAACCGGCGCCGGAAGGCGAAGCAGGCGTCGGCCAGTCCGCCGGGCGTGAACCCGGCCGGCCGGAACGCCACGTCGCCGAACCGGAAGGCGGGATCGCGCCACCAGGCGGGGCGGCGCAGGCGGCCCTCGCTTTCGAGCCGCGCATGGAGCGCCGTGCCGGGGAAGGGCACGAGGTGGTTGAAGGCAGCGAAGAAGAGCCGGTGCTTTACGGCGAACCGGAACGCCCGTTCGAGCGTGGCCGGCGTGTCGCCGTCGTACCCGAAGACGAACGTGCCGTAGACTGCCAGCCCGTGTCGTCGCAGCCGGGCGAGCGCCCCGGCATAGTCGGCCGGGGCGCCGTTCACGGCCTTGCCCATCGCGGCGAGCCCCTCCGGATCGAGCGACTCGAGCCCGATCAACACCCCTGCGCAGCCGCTCGCCCGCATCCGCGCGAGCAGGCCTTCGTCGCGGGTCGCATCGAGGCTCACCTGCCCGACCCACCGGCGGCGCAGCGGCGCGAGCGCCTCGAAGAGCCGGCGCGCATGGCCGCGGTCCGCGCAGAGGTTGTCGTCCACGAAAAAGACCGGCCGGCGCCCGGCTGCGCGAATCTCGGCGACGATCTCCTCGACCGGCCGGTTGCGGTGGCGCCGCCGGAAGAAGGGGCTGATCGCGCAGAACTCGCAGGTGTGCGGACAGCCCCGGCCGGCCTCGACCAGCGTCAGCTTGACGTAGGGTCGGCCCGCGAAGATGGACCGATCCGGCGTCGCCATCGGCGGGGGCGGTCCGTCGCCCGCGCGGTAGACGCGCTGCAGCCGACCGCTGGCGGCGTCGGCGAGCAGCGCCGGCCAGACGCCTTCGGCCTCGCCGATCACGACGGCATCCGCCTCCGTCGCCGCGTCCTCCGGCGCCAGGGTCGGGTGGAAGCCGCCCATGACGACCGGAACCCCGCGCCGGCGATAGGCGGCGGCGATCTGGTAGGCCCGCCGCGCGGTGTAGGTCTCGACGCTCAGCGCGACCAGGTCCGTCGGCGCATCGAACGGGATCGGTTCGAGCCGGTCGTCGTGGAACACGCGCTCGACGTCGGGCGGGGTCAGCGCGGAAAGCGCGCCGATCGCCAGCGGCTCCATGAGCCAGGACCGCACGTAGGGCCGGCCCGGCATCCGGCCTACGCTGGGCAGGATGAACGTGACCTTCACGCGGCGGATCCGTCCTGCGCCGGGCCGGCCGGCGAAGGGTCCTTGGCCGGCAGCCGGCGCGCGAACCGGCGGTAGGCGAGGTTGCCGATCAGCGCGATCGTCCGCCGCGGCGATGCCGCGAGGCGGTGCCGTATGGCCCGCAGCCGGAACGTCTCGCGGTAGGCGCGCCGGTAGCCGGCCTCGAGGTCGGCCGGCGACATGCCCGAGGGTTGGAAGACGGCGTGGCGCGTGTCGTACCGACTCCAGTCCCGGTGCAGCAGGCGGCCCTCGCGCTCCAGCCGCTCGAAGGCCTCCGTCCCGGGGTAGGGCGTGTAGATCGCGTAACGGGGTATATCGATCCGCAGGTCCTGCACCAGCGCCGTGGTGCGGTCGAAGACCTCGGGCGTATCGCCGTCGAGCCCGAAGATGAAGCAGCCCTGGACCGAGATGCCGCGCGCGTGCATCGCGGCCATCAGCCTGCGGTAGGGGACGGCGTCGTTGAACCCCTTGCGGATGCCGCGCAGCGTGTCGCCGTCGGCAGACTCGAACCCCAGCAGCAGGTACTGGCAGCCGCTGCGCGCCATGAGGTCGAGCAGCGGCTCGTCGGCCGCCGACCGCGCGGTGATCAGACCGCCCCAGGCCCGCCGCAGTGGGACGAGAGCGGTCAGCAGCTCGATCGCGTAGTCCCGGTCCTCGGCCAGGCTGACGTCGTTGAAGACGAACCGTCGTCCGGGCAGCGCGCGAATTTCGTCGATCACCTCGCCCACGGGGCGGGTGCGCCAGACCTGGGCCGCGGCCGGCACGGCGCAGAAATCGCAGGCGTTCGTGCAGCCCCGGGTCGCGAACACGGTGCGGGGCGCCGCATAGGCGAACCGCCGCTGCAGGTCGCGTCGGGGCCGGGGCAGCCCGGCCAGGTCCGGCTGTCCGCCCTCGTAGACCGGGCGCATCCGGCCGGCGGCGAAATCGCGCAGCAGCGCCGGCCAGGCACGCTCGGCGAACCCGGTGACGATCGCGTCCGCATGCCGCGCCGCCTCTTCCGGCCGCAGCGTGACGTGCACGCCGCCGAGCACGACCGGGACGCCCCGCGCCCGGAACCGCGCCGCCATGCGGTAGGCGCGCGGGGCGGTTCCGGTCAGGCAACTGATCCCGACCAGGTCCGCCTTCGCGTTCCAGGGGATCGGCTCGACGCTGCCGTCGACCAGCCGGATGCGCGCCTCCAGCTCGGGCGGCACGAGCGCGGCCAGCATCGTGAGCGTCAACGGGGCCTCGCGCAGCGAAATCCGGAACCGGCCGAAGCCGACGCGGTGGATCTCGCCGTCCGGCAGCAGGAGCAGCAGCCTCACGGTCGCGCCGCCTCCCGGCGCCCGCGCAGGCGCGGCAGCAGCCGCGGCGTTTCGGCTGCGTAGTCCAGGTACGCCCGGCCGAAGCGCGCCCGCAACCGGCGTTCCTCGATCACGATCCGGCGGCCGACGAGCAGCGCCCAGCCGGGCAGCAGCGCCCAGGGCCAGGCGCCGCCCAGCAGCAGCGCCAGCGCGAGGCGCGACGCCAGCAGCGCCGCGTACCGCGGATGCCGGCACCGGCGGTAGGGACCGTCTGTCGCCAGGCGCGGGGTCGCGGACTTCCCGTCGAAGCCGGCGGCCAGCAGGCGGTGGTCCGCCCGGGCGACCACGAACAGCGTCAGCCCGCCGAGCGCGATGCCCAGTCCCTGCGCCAGCGCCTGCGCGCATCCGGGCGGTCCGCCGGCGTAGTGGGCGAAGGCGCGCGTTTCGAGCGCCAGCAGGAGCAGCATCCCGCGGCCCATCCACGGATCGTAGGATGCCCCGAACACTTCCAGCGCGGCCTTCCCCCGGGGCGGGGGCAGGGCGCGCCAGAGCCGGATGTGCAGGGCCGCGACGCCAACATTCAGCAGGATGGCGGCGGCCGACGCGACGTCGAGCCGGCCGGCGTGGCCGTCGCGCGGGCGGAGGGCCAGGCCCACAGCCGCCGTGTAGGCGACCAGGGCCAGCACCGTGACGGCCGCGGCCGTTCGGTAGGCGCGGGGTCCGGCGGGCGGCGACCGCCCGTCAGAAGGCGCGCTCGGGCAGCGGCATCTGGTCCACATACTCGGCCAATCCCAGGTTCAGCAGGACGGTTACGATATCGACATCGGGCTTCGTCCGCAGGTCCGCCAGCGCCTGGCGAAGCTGCGGGCGGAGCGTCGGTCGGCGGCGCCGCTGGCGGACGAGTTCCCTGCGAAGGATCGCCCGGACCATCCACCGCGTGACCCGCCGCCGCTCGCCCCGGATCACGCCCTCGGACCAGAGCGCCTCGACCCGGTGCCCGATCGCCGGCGGCGTGAACAGCTCCCGGTAGAGCCAGCGGTACCCGTCGGCCAGCGTCGCCGCGGACATCTGCTTGGGCTCGAAGCAGACGTGCGTGCCGTCGAACTCGGCCCAGCGCCGGTGGCGCATCCGGCCCTCCTGCTCGAGCCGCTCGTAGAGACGGGTCCCCGGGCCCGGGGTCAGGATGCTGAAGACGGGAAACGCGATGGCGGTCTCCTGCACGAAATCGCGCGTGCGTCGGAAGATGCCCTCGTCGTCGCCGTCGAAGCCCAGGATGAAGAGCCCGACGATCGGCAGTCCGTGCGCGTGCAGCCGCGCGATCTGGCGGCGGTAGCGATCGACGCGGTTCACGCCCTTCTTGTGCACGTCGGCGAGGCTCTCCGGTGAGATCGACTCGATCCCGATGCTCAGCCGGGTACAGCCGCTGCGCCGGAGCAGGTCGAGCATCTCCCCGTCGTCCGCGATCCGCAGCGGCGCGAAGCACTCCCAGGCCAGCCCCATCGGCGCGAGCGCCTCGAGCAGCGCCTTCGCGTAGGCGCGGTCCGAGAAGACGTTGTCGTCGACCAGCAGGAAGCGATCGCTCCAGGCGCGCGTCTGTTCCCGCACCACGGCGATCTCGCGGACGAGGTGCGGGATCGGCTTGAACCGGGTCGTCCCGTACATCGCGCGCACGGTGCAGAAGTCGCAGTCGTAGCGGCATCCGCGCGAGGCCTGGATCGAGAAGAACCGGTAGCGCCGGGCGGGGATCCGGTCCCACCGGGGCGGAATGTAGACGCCGAGGTCCGCGCCGCCTTCCGCGCGGTAGACCGGTTGGAGCCGGTCGTCGCGCAGGTCGCGCAGCACCGCCGGCCAGATCGCTTCCGCCTCGCCGATGCAGACGGCGTCCGCGTGCGCTTGCGCTTCCTCGGGGAACAGGCTGGCATGCAGGCCGCCGATCACGACGGGGACGCTGCGCGCGCGAAAGGCATCCGCGATCGCATAGGCCCGGGGCGCGCAGGGCGTGATCGCCGTGATCGCCACGGCATCGACCTCCGCGTCGAAGTCGATCGGGTCCGTCGTCTCGTCGATGAGCGTCAGGTCGATGTCCTGAGGGGTCAACGAGGCGAGCAGCGGGAGGACGAGCGGCATGCAGGTCGAGGCCGAGGCGCCCAGGAAGACGTCGCGGAGGTAACGCAGGTCGAGGATGTGCCTGCGGCCGTGGTTGGGCGAGATGAGGGCCAGTCGCATCAGGCGCTCCAAGAGCGATCGGCGCGAGCGCTCGCGTCGGCGTACCGCGCCCTGCACGCGTCCGCCCGACTGTTGCCCGCTGCCTCGCCGCTCATCGTCTTCGCAGTCTGGCAGACGCGGCCCGGAGCGACAAGCGCCGGTCATCGGAAGACAGAAACGGGCTTGCCGGGCGTCGGCGCGTCAGGCATGGAAGGTCGTACGCGCGCGGGGGGCTCGTTGGCGCCCGTCGGCGCGGTGGAGGCCGCGCATGCACAGGGGGTTAGCGGGAAAAGGCAGGCGACGCGGGTGGGTGGGGCTTGGCCCGGGGTGCGCGGGGTTGGCCGCCCTGCTGCTGTTGGCCGCGGGTCCGCGCGCCCGGGCGGTGGTGCTCGCACCCGGCGAGGAGACCAAGGTCGTCATCCGGGAGGAGGACGGATGGAGCGCGCTGACGGTCCAGGCCGATGAAGCGGGGCTCTACCTCGTGCGCACCCACGGCGAGGTCGATACGATGCTGCACGCCTTCGACGCCGGGGGGCGTTACCTCGGCGAGAACGACGATGTCTTCGGGCTCGACGCCGCGCTCGCTTTGCCGCTCGCGGCCGGCGCGACCGTGCGGATCGAAGCCTCCCTCTCGCCGGGGGCCGCAACCCGCCCCTCGCCGGCCCCGACGCGCGTCTCCTTCCGCCAGCTCGATCTCCCGACCGGCGAGGCGAAAGTCGGCGGCGCGGCGCGCGGCGTCATCGGGCCGGGCCGTCCGGCGCCATTCACCTTCACCGCGCCCGAATCCGGCGCCGTGCTGATCTCGACCTTCGTCACCGGCCCGCTCGACACCGTGCTTCACGTCTACGACGAAGACGGCGTTCTGCTCGGCTTCAACGACGACCGGGCGCCGGGGGACCTGTCCTCCGCCGTGGCCCTGCGCATCGAGCGGGGCCGCCGCTACCTTGCGCTGGTGAGCGGATTCAGCGGGCGCGACGAGGGCGCGTTTGCGCTCGAGGTCTCGGACATCGAACCGCTGGCCGACGACGATTTCCCGGACGACCTCGATGCGCCGATCCGGGAGGTCCGGCGTGTACCGGCGGCCGGGCTCGCGGTCAACGGCGACTGGGAGACCTGGGGCGACGTGGACATCGTTGACCTGAAGTTCGACGTGGCCGGCCTCTACCGCCTGGAGGCGCGATCGCGCGCCGACATGACCCTCACGGTTCACGACCGCTCGGGGCGGGCGATCCGGGCCGACGACGATTCCGGGCCCGGACGGAACAGCCGGTTGCTGATCGAGGCCCGGGCGGGCGAAACGCTGCGGGCGCGGGTGCGCCCGTTGAACCCGCTGGATCGCGGGCCCTGGCATCTCACGGCCGCCCGCGTCGGAAACGCGCTGCCCACGCCGGTCCGCCGGGACATCGGCGGCGGTCGCGTGCACGGTCTCGCGATCTGCGTCGCCGATGCCCCGCCGCCCGGTGCGCTCGTCGATACGATCACCGATGCCTGGAATTTCCGCCGGTTCATGATCGGCTCGCTGGGCGCGGACGAGGACGATGTGCGCATCCTCGTGGCGGACCTCGACCGGCACGAGGATGCCGCGACGGTCCCCCGCATCCGGGACGAACTCCGGGACCTGGCCGCACGCGTGGCGCCGGAAGACACGGTCTTCGTTCTCTACAGCGGGCACGGGTCGGCCAAGGGCCGCGGGGCCTGGCTGCACCCCGAGGCGCGGCCCTTCCCGTCCGGGATGCTGCGGCAGGACCTCGACCGGATCCGGGCACGCACGGTCGTGCGGATCGACGCCTGCAACAGCGGCGGCTTCGTGGAGTCCCTGGCCGCGCCGGAGCGCTGGGTCGTCGCCTCCTCGCGCGGCGACGAGGGTTCGCACGCGAGCTTCGAGGGACAGCCCGAGAAGACCGGGGGCTCGCTCTTCCTCGCCTGCTTCCTGCTTGAACTCATGTACCGCGCGGAGACGGCCTGCCTCGTGAAGGCCTTCCACCGGGCGAGCAACAGGGTGACCGCGCTGGCGCCGCAGCAGCGGCCCAAGATCTCGGCGCCGGGCGGCTTTCCGCTCACGGCGCCGCCGGCGCTCGGCGCGGATATGGACGGATGGACGGACGGGCCACCGGATTCGGGATCGAGGTGAGAGGCGTCATGATGAAGCCGCGCGCCATGGAGGCGGAGGATATCGAGGCCGTGGTCGCCCTGGTCGCCGAGGCCATGAACGCGGAGGAGGGGGCCTGGGCCCGGACGACGTTCCGGCGACACTTCGCCTCGCGGGCCTCGGGCCATGACGACGGACGCGCCTATCTCGTGTTCGAACACGAGGCCGTCATCGCCGGCATCTCCGGGCTGCACTGCTGGGAATGGGGGCCGCCCGAAAACGTCTGGCTGGGGTGGTTTGCGCTGCATCCCCGGTTCCACGGGCGGGGATGGGGGCGTGCGATGCTGCGGGCTACGGAAGCCGAGGCCCGTTCCCGGGGTCATGGCAAGCTGCTGATCGAAACCTACGACTCGCCCACCTTCGAGAGAGCCGTGGCCTTTTACCGGCGCTGCGGCTATGACCGGGTCGGCGGGATCCGAGGCTACCTTCCCGACGGCGCCTCGATGCTGGTCTTCATGAAGAACCTCCCGCCGAAGACCTTGTCGATGAACGGTACCGGGTAGACCTTGCCGCAGGACCCCTGGTAGACCCGCTTCTCGAAGAAAAGAGGGTTGGGCTCCGGCCTTCCGGTCCGGTAGGTCGGAAGCGTTATCGGCTTTCGCTCGACACGCACCTCAGGCACGCGGTTCGCTCCGTTCCCGTTCGGGTTTCAACGCCGGCCACGCCTCGTCACCCGCCGCGCGCAGCATGATCCGCGCCGCGAAGGCGGCGGTGTCGCGGAGTTCTCCGACCGCGAGCTTGTCCGGCGTGTCCGCCGCCATGTGACTGAACGCGCCGCCGCGGGAGAGGCCGGCGCGCCCCCCGACCCCGGCGGTAAGGACGCCCCGGCGCAGGAACGGGTAGTGGTCCGAGAAGCGGTGGAACCGGTTGGCGAATGAGATCTCTTCGCCCATCTGCGCGGCCAGGCGGGCGACCCAGGCCTCCGCGCGCGCGCAGCGGTGGAAGGCCAGTCCATGCGGGCGGCCCAGCGCCGGCGTGTCGCAGTTGAGCATGAAGCGCGTCTTGCGCAGGGCCGCGGCGTGCGCCCGGGCGTGGTGATGCGAGCCGTGCAGACCCAGCTCCTCGGCCGCGAAGCCGACGAAGCGGATCGTCCGCTTCAGCCGGCGGCGATGGGGCGCCAGCAGGCGCGCCACCTCCATTACCAGCAGAACCCCGGCCGCGTTGTCGTACGCCCCCGGCCCGATGTCGTGCGAGTCGAGGTGCCCGCCGATGATCACGCGCTCCTCGGGACGCGAGACGCCCCGCCATTCGCCGACGACGTTCCAGGTTTCGCAGGGCTCGACCGCGCCGTCCGTGAAGAGATGCAGGCGCGTCCCGCCGTCCGCGGCCCACCGGCGAAGCTCGGCCGCCGTCTCCCGCGCGATGCTGACCGCGGGAATCGGGCTCAACTGCCCGCTCGCGACGCTTCCGGTGTGCAGGACCATCCCCTCCGCGGGGTTTGCGTAGAGCACGCCTGCGGCGCCCGCCGCGGCGCACCGCGCCTGGATCTCCTGCCGATGCCCGCCGCGGCCCTCGGCGAGAACCAGCCGCCCCCGGATGCGCCGGCCGAGCGCCTCGAGGTCGTCCGCGCCGCCGATGGCGATCCAGGCCGCCTTGATCCCCTCCGGTCCGGTGGCGGCGCCATAGGGCAGGGACAGGCAGGGGAAATCCCTGGCGACCGGGGTGACGAGCCGCAACCGGGCCGGCGCGCCGCGCCGCCAGCCGGGGAACGTGAACGACTCGAGCTGTGCCCGGGCAAGGCCGTACGCCTTGAACCGGTCGCGCATGAACTCGGCCGCCTTCCGGTAGCCTTCCGTGCCGGCGAAGCGGGGACCGATCCGGTCGCAGAGTTCGTGGAGGTTCCGCCCGACCTCGTCAGATGTGCCGGCATCCCCGACGATCCGTCGGTCGATGTCCAGGAACGGGTTGGCCTCCTCGCGCCGGCTCATCTGCCCGGTTTCTCCGCGGGCGCCTCGAACCGGAACACGTACTCGCCGGAGCCGATGTCCACGACCGTCGCGCCCTCCGCGGTTCCCTTCAGCGCGACCCCCTCCGC
>PWTM01000034.1 GCA_003563855.1 PVC group bacterium
GAGGTAGGCGCCGGCGAGCGAGCCGTTGCCGAGCACGTGAATGCGTTCGACCGGGAGCGGCGGCAGCAATCCGATCCGGATCGCGGCGGTGAGATCAAGGTGGTGGGCGAACCCGCCGGCCAGGACGAGTTCGGCCAGGTCGCCGGCTTCGAGCCCGGCGCGGGCGAGCAGGGTGCGCGCGCCCGCCTGTAGCGCCGCCTTGGCCTTGAGCAGTTCGGCCAGGTCGCGCTCCGTGACGAGGATCGGCCCGGCGAGGCCGGATTCCTCGGCGCGCGCGACGATGCAGGCCCGCTGCGCGCCGTCGGCGCCGGGCAGCTCGGCATAGCGGCCGGCGGCGCGCAGCGCCTCGACGTCGAAGCGCCCGACCTCGTTGAGCAGGCCCCGTTCGAGCGCCCGGGCGACAAAATCGACCAGCGCGGAGCCGCAGAGTCCGACCGGAGCGCCGCCGCCGATGACCGTGAAGCCCAAGTCTCCGCCGCGCGGCCAGGCGATGCGGTCGATCGCGCCGGCCGCGGCGCGACAGCCGTGCCGCACACCGGCGCCCTCGAAAGCGGGGCCGGCCGCCGTGGCGGACCCCAGCAACCGCTGGCCGTCCCAGAGTACCAGTTCGCCGTTGGTCCCGATGTCGATGAGCAGCGTGGGGGGACGACGCTCCATCATGCGGGCCGCGAGCAGATCGGCGGCGATATCGCCGCCGAGATAGCCGGTCATGCACGGCACGATATCGACGCCGGCCTCGGGGGCGATGCCCAGGCCCAGGTCGGCCGCGCGCAGCGGCGGGAACCGACAGGCGACCGGCGCGAACGGCGAGGCGCCCAGCGCCGCGGGCGAGAGCCCGAGCAACAGGTGCGTCATGACCGTGTTCCCGGCCGCGGCCAGACGGACCACCGTCTTGGGCGAGCCGCCCGCGCCGTGGCAGAGTTCCTCGATCAGAGGGTTGAGCGTCGCCTCGACCGCCAGGCGGCGCAGCTCCGCGACATCTCCGGGGGTTTCACAGGCCGAGATGCGCGCGGCGACGTCGTCGGCGCGGCGGATCTGCTGGTTATAGCCCGACGCCCGGCCCAGGACCTCGCCGCCGTCCATGTCGATCAATGCGCAGACCACGGTCGTGGTGCCGATGTCGGCCGCGATCCCCCAGTGCGGAAGCCGCGGCGCGCCACACTCGATCCGGCAGACTGTCCAGCCGTCCCCGTCCGGCCCCGCTACGATCGTCGCCGGTCCGCCGGCGTTCGGCGCCTGCGGATCCGTGGCGCCCAGCACGGATAGCGGCCAGCGCAGCCGCGCATCGCCCAGCGCGGGGCGGAGCGCCTCCGAGAGCCGCTCGGCCAGCGGCGGCGCGGCGCCCAGCCGGGCGGGGGGCAGCTCGACGGTCAGCCGGCGCGTGCGCGGGGCCGGCTCGAAATCGGCCAGGACGAAGTCCTCGTGGACCTGCGCTTTGGGCTCGATCAGCGAGGTGGCCGGCACTTCCACCAGCGCGTTATCGGAGCGCGCGAAGGTTGCGCAGGCCAGCGCCTCGGCCGAGGCGCCGGGCGCGACCTCGATCAGGCGGCCGGCGCTCAGGAACGCGCCCTCGCGCAGGACGACGGCGCAACGGCCGCAGACGCCCCGGCCGCCGCAGGCCATGTTGAGCGGGACGCCGGCCGCGCGCGCCGCCGCCGCGATGCTGCGCTCCGCCGTCGTCGCGACGCGCAGCGTCGTCCCGCCGGTGCGCAGGCGCAGGTTCATCGGGGGCCGCGCCGCCGCGGCATCAGGCGCCGATGCCGAGGACCTGCTCAACGATGCCGACCGCCTCGCCGGCGTTGTCGGCATAGCCGTGGGCGCCGATCTCGTCCGCGTACTGCTGCGTGACCGGGGCTCCGCCGATCACGAACCGCACGCCCTCGCGGTCCTTGAGCTGCGCGACGACCTCTTTCATGTACGGCATCGTGGTCGTCAGCAGGGCGCTGAGGAGCACTGCCTGCGCGCCGTCGTCGACGGCCTTGGCGAACTTGTCCACGTCGCAGTCGACCCCGAGGTCCATGACCTCGAAACCCGCGCCCTTGAGCATCATCGCCACGAGGTTCTTGCCGATATCGTGCAGGTCGCCCTTGACCGTGCCGATGCAGACGCGCCCGAGCGGCTTGTGCCCGCGCTCGGCGATCATCGGCTCGATGATGTTCAGGCCCGCCTGCATGGCCCGGGCGCCGATCAACATCTCCGGCACGTAGACCTCGTTACGCGAAAACCGGTCGCCCAGGTCGCGCATGGCCGGGACCATCGACTCCATCAGCAGGCTGACCGGATCGGTCCCCTTCGCCACCTCGGCGTTCACGATCTCCTCGACGTCCTTACGCCGGCCCTTCGATACCGCCTCAAACAACGCGTCGATCCTGCCCATTGCTCGTCTCCCTTTGCCCGGCGCCGGCGTCTGCCGGAGCCCGGGATGCTCATCTCGCACGGCCTCCGGCGCCCGTTTTCGCCCGGAAGCGTGAGAACCCTGTGCCCGCCGCGCGCGCATGTCAAGCGTCCGCCCGCGGCATTTGACAAGTCGGCCGGGGTTGGTAGAGTACGCAGGCCGTTGCGCCGATGCGGTGGCAGCGGTTTTAGCCGGATCGAGGGCATGGTTGCGCCGATACGCATTCGCCGAGGAATGGACATCCGGCTCGCGGGCGCGCCGGCGCCGGAGGTCCACTCCCTTCCCGATCCGCCGGTCGTCGCGCTCTACCCGCCCGAGTTCGACGGCGTGCGGCCCCGGCTTCTGGTCGAGGAAGGCGCGGAGGTCCGGCGCGGCGATCCGCTGATCGAGGACAAGCGCAACCCGGCGCTCAAGCTGGCCGCCCCGGCCGGCGGCCGCGTGCTTGCCGTCCGCCGCGGCGAGCGGCGGGCGATCCTTGCCATCGAGATCGAGCGGTCGGACCGCGAGGAGACCGTTGACTTCGGGGCGCATTCTATCGAGTCGATCGATGCGCTCTCGCGCGAGGCCGTGCTCGAACGACTGCTGCGTACCGGACTGCTGGCATTGATCCGGCAGCGGCCCTTCTCGCACATGGCCGATCCCGAGAACCGCCCGGCCGCGATCTTCGTCAACGGGATGAACACCGCCCCGTTCACGCCCGACCTCGCCGTCGCCCTCGAGGGGCGCGAGGCCGCCTTCGCCGCCGGCCTGCGGGCGATGGCGCGGCTGACCGACGGGTTGGTCCACCTCTGCCTTGCGGAGGGGGCGCCTGCGCCCGAGCCGCCGCCGGGCGAGCGCCTGCGGGTGCACCGGTTCAGCGGGCCGCACCCGGCCGGGAACACCAGCGTCCACATCCATCACATCGATCCGATCCGCGAGGGGCGCAAGGTCTGGACCGTGCGCGGCGAAGACCTGGTCCTGATCGGCGAACTGCTGCTCGGCGGCGCGCTGCCGACCCATCGCGTGATCGCCCTCGGCGGACCGGGCGTGCGCGAATCGGAGCGCCGGCACCTGCGGGTGCGGATCGGCAGCCCGCTCGGGGCGGTGCTCGAGGGGCGGATGGTTCCGGGCGAGACCCGGGCGATTGCCGGGGACGCGCTGTCCGGCCGCGCCTTCGCGGCGGACGAGGGGATCGGCTGGCGGGACACGGCGGTGACCGTCGTTCCCGAGGGCCGCGAGCGCGCCTTCCTCGGCTGGCTCATGCCCGGTTGGCGTCAGTTCAGCCACTCGCGCACCTTCCTCTCGGCCTGGCTCGGCCGCAATCGGCGCTGGGATCACACCACGAACCTGCACGGCTCGCCGCGCGCGATGATCCTGACCGGGCTCTACGACCGCGTGATGCCGATGCGCATCCTGACCGACTTCCTCGTCCGGGCCGTGCTCGCCCACGACGTCGATGAGGCGGTCCGGCTCGGCCTGCTCGAAACCGACCCGGAAGACTTCGCCCTGCCCGCCTTCCTGTGCCCGTCGAAGACGGATCTTCCCGGGATCATCCGCGCCGGGCTGGCCGAGGCCGAGGCCGAGGGATTGTGACGCCGCGATGAAGTTTCTGCTCCATTGGATCGAGCGCGCACGGCCCTGGTTCGGGCCGGAGGGCCGGCTGCGCCGTTTCTTCCCGATCTACGAGGCCGGGGAGACGTTCCTCTTCACCCCGGCATCCGTCACGCGCGGCGCGCCGCACGTCCGGGATGCGCTCGACATCAAGCGTACGATGATCACCGTCGCGGTCGCGCTGGTGCCCTGTCTCCTGTTCGGCATCTTCAACGCCGGCTACCAGTACAATACGGCGAACCAGGTCGCCGATGCCGGGTTTCTCGCGCACGTTTTCCAGGGCGCCTGGATCGTGCTCCCGATCGTCCTCGTCTCCTACGCGGTCGGCGGCGCCTGGGAAGTGCTCTTCGCCATGGTGCGCAAGCACGAGATCAACGAGGGGTTCCTCGTCACCGGCCTGCTCTTCCCGCTCACGTTGCCGCCGACGATCCCGCTCTGGCAGGTGGCGGTCGGCATCTCGTTCGGCATCGTGCTCGGCAAGGAGATCTTCGGCGGCACGGGCTTCAACGTGCTGAACCCCGCGCTGACGGCGCGCGCGTTTCTCTTCTTCGCCTATCCGGCGCAGATCACGGGCGACCGCGTCTGGACCGTCGTGCGGGACCGGGCCGAGACCGTCGCGGGGTTCACCGGCGCCACCCCGCTGGCCGTCGCGGCCGACGTTCCGGCCGGCGCCTCGCTTGGCGAGGCGCTGCGCGAGGCCGGCTTCGCCTGGAGCGACATGGCGGGGGGGCTGATCGGCGGGAGCATCGGCGAGACCTCGCTGATCCCGATCGCGCTCGGCGCACTGATCCTCGTCGCCGGCGGGGTGGGGGCCTGGCGGATCATGGCCGGCGGGCTGCTCGGGCTCGCCGCCGCCTCCGGGCTTTTCGGCCTCTTCGCGGGCGAGGCGGTCCGGCCCTTCGTCGGGATGGGCCCGCACCTGCACCTCGCAATGGGCAGCGTCGCCTTCGGGCTCGTCTTCATGGCGACCGACCCCGTCTCGGCGGCGGCGAGCAACCCCGGCAAGTGGATCTACGGGTTCCTGATCGGCGCGCTCGTGGTGACCGTGCGCGTCGCGAACCCCGCCTTCCCCGAGGGCGTGATGCTCTCGATCCTGTTCATGAACGTCATGGCGCCGCTGATCGACCACGCGGTGCTCCAGGCGCACCTGCGCGCGCGGCATCGTTACCTGGCGGGGTTCGGCCATGCGTAGCGAGGACCGCCGCACCCTGCTCTTCGCCGCCGGCGTCTGCGTCGTCTGCAGTCTGCTGCTCTCGACGGCCGCCGCCACGCTGCGGGGACGCCAGGAGCGGATGGCCGAGCTGGCCCGCCGGTTGAACGTCCTTCGCGCCTTCGGCGCGGAGGTGGACGATGACCGGGGGCGGCGGCTGCCCTGGGAGGATATCGGCGCGCTCTTCGATGCGCGGGTCGAGGACTTCTTCGTAGATGCCGCAACCGGTGAACCGGTCGAGGCGGCCCCCGGGGTCGACGCGGCGGAGCGGGTCGAGCGTGGCGACTGGCTGCCCCTCTACCGCTGGCGCGAGGATGGCGTCGTCACCCGCGTCGCGTTCCCGGTGGGCGGACCCGGCCTCTGGGGGCCGGTCCGCGGGTACCTCGCGATCGAGAACGACGGTGTCACGATTGCGGGCATCACGTTCTACGAACACCAGGAGACGCCTGGGCTCGGCGCCGAGATCGAGACCGAGCGCTTCCAGGAACGGTTCCGCGGCCGCACGATTCGCGCCGACGGCGCGCTCCAGCGCGTGGTGATCGTCAAGGGCGCGGTGCGCGACCGCTACCCGGATGGCAACCCGCACGCGGTCGACGGGATCAGCGGGGCGACGCGCACCGGCGAGGCTGTCACCGAATTCCTCAACGAGGATATCGCCCGCTACGATGTCTTCCTCCGCCGGCTCCGGGAGCCCTGAACCATGCCGTCGAAACTCAAACGCGTGGCGGTCGATCCGCTCTCGGAGAACAACCCGATCACCATCCAGGTGCTCGGGATCTGCTCCGCGCTGGCGGTGACGGTCAAGATGGATACCGCGGTCGTCATGTCCATCTGCCTGACGGCCGTGCTCGCGCTCTCGAACCTGACGATCTCGCTGCTGCGGCGCGCGATCCCGACGCGGATCCGCATGATCGTCGAGGTCTCCATCATCGCGACGCTCGTCATCCTGGCCGACCAGTTGCTGCGGGCGTTCGCCTACGACATCAGCCGCCAGTTGACGGTCTTCGTCGGGCTCATCATCACGAACTGTATTGTCATGGGCCGCGCCGAGGCGTTCGCGCTGCAGAACCCGCCGCTGCCCTCGCTGGTCGACGGGCTGGCCAACGGGCTGGGCTACAGCGGCGTCCTGCTGGCGGTGGCCACGATGCGCGAGGTGCTCGGCTCGGGCACCTGGTTCGGCTGGCGCGTGCTGCCGGAGGCCTATCCGGGCAACGGGCTGATGCTGCTGGCTCCGGGCGCGTTCCTGGCGCTGGGCCTGATCATCTGGGCGCAACGGACGTTGAGCGGCCACGTGGAGAACGATTGACCGGCGCGAGGGCGCCGGAGGGGACAGGGGACGACGATGGAACTGGCGAGCCTGGCCATACGCTCGATCTTCGTGGAGAACATCCTCCTCGCCTACTTCCTGGGGATGTGCTCCTTCCTCGCGATCTCGAAGCGGGTCCAGACGGCGACCGGCCTCGGCATGGCCGTCATCTTCGTGCAGACGCTCACCGTCCCGGCGAACTGGGTGATCCGGCGGTTCCTGCTCGATCCCGGCGCGCTGGCCTGGACGGGCAGCGCGGCGCTGGCTGCCCTCGACCTCTCCTTCCTGACCTTCATCTGCTTCATCGCCGTCATCGCCTCGCTCGTGCAACTCGTCGAGATGATCCTGGACCGGTTCTTCCCGCGGCTGCACCATTCGCTGGGCATCTTCCTGCCGCTGATCACCGTCAATTGCGCGATCCTCGGCGGCTCGCTCTTCATGGTCGAGCGCAGCTACGGGTTCGCCGAGTCGGTCGTCTTCGGCGCCTCCTCCGGCGTGGGCTGGGCGCTGGCGATCATGGCCATGGCCGCCATCCGCAAGAAGCTGCGCTACTCGAACATCCCCGGCGGACTGCGGGGGCTGGGCATCACGATGATCATGACCGGCCTGATGGCGATGGCCTTCATGATCTTCGCCGGGATTCAGTTCTGACGGGGAGACCGGGACGGGCATGGTGAACGTGTTCCTCTTCATCGTGGTAGCGACCGGGGTCTTCACCGGGATCATCCTGCTGCTCGTGGTGGGCCTGATGCTGGCCTCGCGCCGCCTCGCGCCGAGCGGACCGGTCGCGATCGCGATCAACGGCGGCGACAAGGAGCTGACCGTCGATTCGGGCGCCTCGCTGCTCTCCGCGCTCGGCTCGCGCGAGATCTACCTGCCCTCCGCCTGCGGCGGCGGCGGCACTTGCGCCCTCTGCAAGTGCGTGGTCGAGGAGGGCGGCGGCGACATCCTGCCGACGGAGATGGGCTATATCACGCGGGCCGAGGCGCGCGAGGGGTGGCGGCTCGCCTGCCAGCTCAAGGTCAAGCGCGACCTGCGCATCCGCGTGCCTGCCGAGGTGCTCGAAATCCGCAAGTTCGAGGGCACCGTCCGCTCGAACCGGAACGTGGCCACGTTCATCAAGGAACTCGTCGTCGACCTGCCACCCGGCATGAACCTCGACTTCCGCGCCGGCGGTTACGTGCAGATGGACATCCCGCCCTACGCGCTCCGCTTCCGCGATTTCGACATCGACGAGCGTTTCCGCGACGCCTGGGACCGGAACCGGCTCTGGGACTTCACCGCGCGCAACGACGAGCCCTGCTTCCGGGCGTACTCGATGGCGAACCACCCGGCGGAAGGCAACCGGGTCATGCTGAACGTGCGGATCGCGATCCCCCCGCCCGGCCTCGACGTTCCGCCGGGCATCGCCTCGAGCTACATCTTCGGGCTCAAGCCCGGCGACACGGTTGTGCTGAGCGGCCCCTACGGCGAGTTCTTCGCGAAGGAGACCGACCGCGAGATGGTCTACATCGGCGGCGGCGCCGGGATGGCCCCGATGCGCAGCCACATATTCGACCTCTTCAAGACCCGGCGCACCCGGCGCACGGTCAGCTTCTGGTACGGGGCCCGCTCGCGGCGCGAGATGTTTTACGACGAGGAGTTCCGCGCGATCGCGGAGGAGTTCGAGAACTTCCGCTACACCGTCGCCCTCAGCGAGCCGCTGCCGGAAGACAAATGGGACGGTCCGACCGGCTTCATCCACAGCGTCGTGCTGGACCGGTACCTGGCCCGCCACCCCGATCCGTCCGAGATCGAGTACTACCTCTGCGGCCCCCCGCCCATGATCGCCGCCGTCAACCGCATGCTCGACGACCTCGGCGTCGAGAAAGACATGATCGCCTACGACGAGTTCGGCTGAGCCGGCCGGCGTCCTGCTCTTCGTCGTGTCCCTCGTCCTTCGGGGAGCCGAGGGGGGGCACCGCGAATGGACGCGAATGAACGCGAATGGCACAAGCAATCCGGGGCGGGACCGCCCGTGGCGTAGCGCGGGAGGGGCGAGGCGGCGGGTGACTGTGGGCGAAAGACAACGATCCCGATAACGATGGGGAGCCGGGAATCCTTGTCGAAATCCTTGTCGTAATCATTGTCGAAGAGCGCATGGAGTCGAAACGGGTGCGAGGAGAACCGAAGACAACGATCCCGACAACGATTTCGACAACGATGGGTAGCGCGTCTCCTTCCTCGTCCTCGTTATCGATCTTCCCCGGGGTCTTTCCCGTCGAGGACGAGGACCGCTCGCTGCGCTCGCTGAGGACGAAGACGAGAACAAGATGACCGGGTAGGGCGGAGCAAACACGCTATGGCCGGCGCCGTGGGGGCGGCCCCCCGTGGCCGCCCGAGGGGTGGCGGAGCGACCGAAAGATGGGCGGTATCAACGCGGTCAAGCCGCGGCTAAGCGCTATAGATCAGATAGTTAGGTTCCCAAAGCAGCGCTTCTGGGGGGCTTAGGAGGCTGTTTTCGTGCTGAAATCTGGGCTTTGCCGTGTCGCTCGCACGCGGTAGTCTAGCGACATGCCGAGATCAACCCGCTATCTGCAGGATGGTTTCATCTACCACCTGACTCATCGGTGCCACAATGGCCGGTTCTTCCTCCGGTTCAGCAGGGAACGGGATCAGTACCGCGAATGGCTGCGGGTCGGTGCCCTGCGCCATCGGGTCGCTGTTCTGGGCTGGGCTATCACGAGCAACCACGTTCATGTGGTAGTGGATGTCGATGAGCGCCATGCGGTTGCCGAGATGATGAGACTGGCTGCGAGCGTTGTCGCCCAGGCGCGGCATCGGCGCAAAGGCGGTGAGGATTCCGTGTGGGAGCATCCGTACCAGTGTACTCGGGTTGAGGATGGTCGGCACCTGCTCAACTGCTTGCGCTACGTGGACCTGAACATGGTCCGCGCCGGCAAGGTTGAGCATCCGCGCCTGTGGCGTTGGTGCAGTTATGACGAACTGACAGGGCAGAGGAAGCGGTACCGCATCGTCGATCAAGGACGACTCCTGCTGCGATCAGGCTTCGCTACCATGGACGCGTTCTCACGTTTCTACGCGGAGACGGTTCGTCAGGCCCTCTCGGAAGGCCGGCCGGAACGAGAGGCCTGGTGGACCGAGGCCGTCGCCGTTGGAAGTGAGGACTTCGTAGATAACGCAGTTCGAACATGTGCCTACCGCGTGGCGATGGACAAGCGTGCCGTAAGCATGTCCGACCGGTCTGCCCTCTGGATCGCGCGCGAGCCGTCCGGGGCTTATAGTGCCGCTTCTCGGCAGAAAAACGGGGTCTAACCCCGGAAAACAGGCGCGCAGTTCGCGTAAAGTTCTACTGGCCAATGCATGGTGCGGTTTGACCGCGATCTCAAGTCGGAGGGCAAGCGAGCCGCCGCAGTCCAGGGTGCCGCTGCGCGGCGCGGGAGGCCACCGTCTGCTCCGCTGTCAGTGCAGAGAGAAAGGCCTTGCGTGACTCGGCATCTGCGTGTATCTTCTTTGTAGATACAGGAGGAGAGCCATGCAGACGACGATTCAGAAGTGGGGGAACAGCCTGGCGGTGCGTATCCCGAAAGCATTCGTGAAGGAGGCACGACTGGCGTTCGGTTCGCGGGTCGATCTGTCCGTTGACGATGGCAGGATCGTGATCGATCCACACGCGGAGTCCGAATACAGGCTCGAAGACCTGCTCAAGGGCGTCAACAAGCGCAACCTTCATACGGAGGTCTCTACGGGCGGGGCCGTCGGACGGGAGGCGTGGTGATGCCGACCGCGTACTGTCCGAAAAGGGGGGACGTGGTCTGGATCTCCCTCAACCCTCAAGCGGGACGCGAGCAGGCCGGTCACCGTCCGGCGCTGGTCATCTCCCCCGAATCGTACAACCGCAAGGTCGGTCTATCGCTCCTTTGCCCCATTACGAATCGGATCAAGGGGTACCCGTTTGAGGTCAAAGTGCCGGATGGACTGAAGGTGTCGGGGGTCGTGCTGTCCGACCAGGTCAAGAGCATGGACTGGAAGTCGCGCGGGACATCGTTTCTCTGTTCTCTTCCGGAATCCGCCGTGAAACAGGTGTTGAACAAGCTTTCCACATTGCTGGATGCTTGACGGCGATGCAACACGCCGCGGAGGGTGAGTGCGGCGCGGGCTAGGGTGGCGGCGCGGGTTTCGGCGGCGCGCACGAGTTCGGCGGGGCGGATGCCGGCGACGGCGGCGAGGATGAGCAGGGCGACGAGCAGGTTTGCCGCGGCGATGAAGCTCCAGGAGAAGAGCCGGCCGTGCGCGCGGATGTCCGGCTGGGGGCGCAGCAGCATGGCGAGGGTGAAGCAGAGGTGGAAGCCCCAGGTGAGGCCGACGAGCCCGATCCAGAGCGGCACGTAGGGCCGGACGTCGAAGAAGAGCGCGACCGCGCCGCGCGCGAGCAGGACGCCGAGGGTCGCCGCCGGCACGACGTACGGGGCCAGCGCGATCCAGGCGCTGCCGCGCGAGACGCTTACGGCGCCCCCGTCAGGGCCGATGCGCAGGCCGCGCACCCGGGCGCCGGCGAGCAGGGCGCAGACGGCGTGGGTCAGCTCGTGCCCGATCACGTAGGCGAGCGTCGGCCGCGGCAACGCCAAAAAGCAGAACCCGGCCAGCGCGAGTCCGAGCCCGAGCGCGACGGGCGCCGGCGCGCGCAGTGCCCCGGCGCCCTCCGCGCCCAGCCCGTGCAGGAGGTCGAGCAGCGTTCCGGCCAGGATCGCCGCGGCAGGGAGCAGCAGCAGTCCGATCAGGAACTTGACGGGGCGCACGGGGGCACTCTCGGATTGCGGCGCCGGGTCCAGCGGTCGAGCCGGCGCAGGACCGCGGGCTCGCCCAGCCAGGGGAAGACCGGCGTCAGCCGTCGCAGGAAGACCGCGCGGTCGAGCGGCCCGCTGCAGCCCCCGAGCGCGTCGTGGAGCTGAACGACGTTGCGGGCGACGGCGTAGCGCGACGGCGCCGGGTCGAACCGCAGGCCGTCGAGGTCGATCAGCAGGAAACGCCGCGGGAGTGGATCCTCCTCGAAGACCAGGATGTTCTCAGCCTTGAAATCCGCGTGGACCAGGCC
>PWTM01000320.1 GCA_003563855.1 PVC group bacterium
ACGCGGGGCGAGAGCCGGCGGCCGATCTCCGTGAGGAGGGCTTCGAGCGCGGGTAGAACGAGAGCTCGGGCGCGTGCGCGCCCGTGCGGCGCACGGCGCCGATGTCCGCGAGATCGCGTTCCACGGGATCCGCCGCCATCGCCGGGCCCTCGCCGCCTCCTCCCGCCGCCGGTCTTCCGTCCGCAACGACTGGGCGAACCGGGCATGCCGGGCGGGCGCTGTCACGATGCGACCGCTCCGCGGCAGGCTCATGCCCGCCCCCGCGGGACATGCCGGCTACGGGGTTGAGCGGGCGGGGGCGGACCTGCGTAAGGCATTGCAGGGCAATGGGTGGACCGCGAGAGGGAGCGCTTTGGGGTTGAAGACGAATTCGAGGCGCGATACGGTGATGCCGTTACTTGGGGAGACGGACCATGACGACTTTGACGCTGAAGATTGACGATGCCAAGGCGGTTGCGCTCCGGGAGAAGGCGAAACGAGCCGGACTCAATGCGGAACAGCTCCTGGCGGCCTCAATCGATGATCTCATCGGGCAACCGGATGCCGATTACGATGAGGCGGTACGAAGAGTGCTGGCAAAGAATCGCGAGCTCTACCGACGGCTTGCCTGATGCGCTACCTTTCTCTTGCTGAAATCCTTGACCTTCACGAACGTGTGCTTGCAGATTCGGGCGGCGCGTCCGGCGTGCGGGACATTGGCGCGCTCGAGTCTTCCGTGAGCCAACCCCATGTCACCTTCGCAGGTCAGGATCTCTATCCGGACCTCGTCGCGAAAGCGGCTGCCCTATGCCACTCGCTGGTCATGAACCACGCATTTGTTGACGGAAACAAGCGCGTCGGCCATGCCGCGATGGAAACGTTCCTGCTGCTGAACGGCTTTGAGATTCAATGCGATGTTGCCGAGCAAGAACGAGTGGTTCTTCAGCTTGCTGCCGGGAACCTGTCGCGCAAGGCGTTCACCGAATGGGCTAGACAACACACGACAACGGCCTGAACGGGACGGCACGCAGACTCTGGCCCATCCGCGCTCTTCTCCGGGCTCCTCCTCCGGTGGAAGCGCCGCTCCTCTCCAACCTTTCCTCCCCCACGGGGCGAGCCCGTGGGGGCCGGAGGTCGGTCGCCGTTCAGCAGAGACGCCGTGCACAGAGGCCCGGCTTGCGACGTACGGATGGGGGCAGCACTCAATCGCCGCCTGTAGCCGCGATCGGCGATCGCGGCCCGCGGCCACCGGCCGCGGCTACAGGAGCTTCCGCTCTCGATGCACGGTCCGAGCCCGAACACGCGCTGGATGCCCGGAGGATCGGTCCTTCGGTCATGCTGATGAAGACTGCCACGAGGAGTGAACCCTCTGCGCCTCCGCGCCTCTGCGAGAGAATCAGAAGGGAAGTTCCAATCGATCCCGGGATTCATGATGCCTGCCTCGGCGCCAGGTCGTATCGCTGACACTGTCGCCGGATCCCTCCCGGCCTGCGATCTACGGGATTGACAGTCGGGCGCCGGCGGGGCAGGCTCACCATAGGCACGGAGAGGCGAGCACAGAAGCTGAAGTAGGGCAACCCTGTGGATCGAAGAGAGGATTGAAGCCGATGGCGGGAGGCGGTAGTATTGCGGCATGAAGACGGTGCGATACGTCTATTGGCAGGATGGGGACATGTGGCTGGGATACATCGAGGAATTCCCGGACTACATGACGCAGGGCGAGACCCTGGAGGAACTTCAGGCGAACCTGAAGGACATCTACGATGACATCACCGGGGGCGAAATCCCTGGGGTCAACTGCCAGGAGAGAACTCGGGAGTCCTTGCTCTCCAGCCTCCGCACAACCCTGTCGGAAGCGCTGGAACGGAAGGAGATGACACCATGTCGAGCGTGATGGAATTACAATCATGAACACGGTACTTGATATAGGGAAGATGTCGCGAGATGAGAAGCTCCGCGCCATGGAAGAGCTATGGGCGGACTTGAGCCGATCAGCGGAGGAGTACCCGTCGCCGGACTGGCACGGCGAAGTTCTTCGGGACCGGGAGGCGGCGCTTAAGGCGGGCAAGGACGAGTTCGTGCCGTGGGAGGAGGCAAAGCGACGGCTTCGGGAGAGAAGGACGTGAGAATCGTTCTTCTGCGTTCTGCCGTAGACGACTTGATTCGAGGCCGCGAGTTCTACGAAACGCAGGACGAAGGTCTTGGCGATTACTTTGAAGAAGCCTTGGCCGCCGATATCGAGTCGCTACGGCTATTTGCCGGGATTCATGCTCTGGTGCATGGATACCACAGGATGCTCTCGGCCAGGTTCCCGTATGCCGTGTACTACGAGGTCGTCGAGAAGACAATCCGGGTGCGGGCCGTACTCGATTGCCGACGAGATCCTCAATGGATACGGTCGCGGCTTCGGCATTAGGAGAGCCACTCCCTGATGACCTGGTAGCCGCCGATGGTGAAGTCCCAGACCGGTTGCGGAACGTTGCGCCAGCAGGCGACGGGGTTGAGGTAGATGTCGAGGGAGGGGAAGGGGGCGGGTGCCGCGGCCCCGGCGCGATCCTTGTCGTCCCGGGGATCCGGAGAAGGAACCACCCAACGGGGCGCGTGGATGGGGGATGACAACGATGTCGACAACGATCTCGACAACGATGGGGAGCGGAATCGTTGTCGAAATCCTTGTCGTGATCATTGTCGAAGAGCGAATGGAGTCGAAGCGGGCGCGAGCAAGGCCGAAGACAACGATGTCGACAACGATCTCGACAACGATGGGGGGAGCGCGGAATCGTTGTCGAAATCCTTGTCGTGATCATTGTCGAAGAGCGGATGGAGTCGAAACGGGCGCGGGCAAGGCCGAAGACAACGATGTCGACAACGATCTCGACAAAGAGGCGGTGAAGAGCCCGCCGTCCGGCAGCCCCACGCCGCGGCTCGCGGGGTGGATGACGCCGCGGACGCGGGGGGAGAGCCGGCGGCCGATCTCCGTGAGGAGGGCTTCGAGCGCGGGTAGAACGAGAGCTCGGGCGCGTGCGCGCCCGTGCGGCGCACGGCGCCGATGTCCG
>PWTM01000130.1 GCA_003563855.1 PVC group bacterium
CCCTCGTTGGCGAGCCAGGCGTGGGCGGCGCGCAGCGCCGCGCCGACCGCCGCGCTGTCCGTCGAGGCAAACCGGTGCACGGGGCAGCCGAGGACGTTGGCCATGATATGCAGGATCGACGCGTTCTCCGATGCGCCGCCCGTGGCGTAGATCGCCCGCGGCGCGAGGCCGAGCGCTTCTCCGTGCAGCCGCATCGCCATCATCTGCGCTTCGACCACCGCGCGGCAGTTGGCGGCGGCGTCGGCGGGATCGAGTCCCGCGCGGCGGACGCCGGCCGGCGCGCCGCGCGGCACGATCTCGGGCGCGAACCAGGGCAGCATCAGGGCACCCTCGTTGCCCGCGGGGCGGCGGGCGAGCGCCGCTTCGAATCCCGTCCAGTCCAGGCCGTGGTCGTCGCGCACGCGCTCGCGGGCCAGCGATCCGTTGCGGAAGCAGAGCAGGGGCATGAACCCGCCGGGCGGCGCACAGAAGACGTGGCCTTCCCCGTGCGCGGGGGGACGAAACGCCTCGGCCAGCCCGAAGAACGTGTCGCTGGTGCCCAGGCTGATCGCGGCCAGGCCGGGGCGCGTAAGGCCGGCGCCGACCAGGCTGCACGGGTTGTCGCCCGACCAGGCGACGAGCGCGGTGTTGGGCCGCAGCCCGTAGCGGCGGGCGAGCGCGGGCGCGATCCGGCCCAGTACCGTGTCCGGCGCGACCAGCGGCGGCAGGCGCCGCGCGAGGTCCGGCGCGGTTGCCGCGAGCGCCTCGGGCGACCAGGCGCGGCGCCGGATGTCCATCAGGTTCATCCCGGACCCGTCGCCATAGTCGATCGGCTCCGGACGGCCCCCGAGCACAGAGGCGAGAAACGAACTGACCAGCGCGATCCGTGCGGTCTGCGCGTAGACCTCCGGCTCGTGCTTCGCGATCTTTCGGATCTGCGGCCCGGTGAACCGCTCGAAGACCGCCGAGCCCGTCAGGGCCGCCACCGCGGCGTCCCCGCCGAGCGCGGCGCGAATCTCGGCGCACTCCGCGCCGGTCGAGTCGTCCATCCAGATCGGCGAGCGCTCGCGCGCCAGGTGGGGCGCGAGTTGGTCGGCGGGCGACCGCGCGGGATCGAGCGAAGCCAGCGCATCCGGGAAGCCCGAACCGAGGAAGACCGAACCGTGCTGCTGCGCCGAGCCGGAGAGGGCGCGGACCTCGGCCAGCGGCGCGCCCTCGTCCCGCATCCGCAGCAGCAGCCGGTCCAGGGCCTCGACCCACATGAGCGGCGGCGCCTCGCCGACCGCCGGATCGGCGGAAGGAAGCACGCCGCGCGGGGCGCCGTATTCGGGCAGGGCCTCGTCATAGGCCAGTGCGTACCGGCCGACGAGGCGTCCCGCAGGGGGATCGACCAAGGTGGCCGTGATGCCCTGCGTGCTGGCGTCGAATCCGAGGTAGAGCCGCGGCATGCGATGCCTCCCTTCCCTGGCGGCCGGTCAGTCGAGCCGGGTGGCGTAGAGGTAGTCGTTCAGCACGTTCTCGAGGTACTCCTCGCGCCCGCTGACGCGCGGGGGCTCGCCCTGCTTCGCCGCCCAGTCCTCCAGCTCCGGCAGCGTCGCCTTGCCGCCCAGGATGCGGCGGCCCATCGGCTTGCGGAACCCGGCATACCGTTGGGTCACGAACCGCTTCAGCACGCCGTCGCGCCGCATGCGATCGGCCACCAGCAGGGCGCGCGCGAAGGTGTCCATCCCCCCGATGTGCGCGTGGAAGAGGTCGATCGTGTCGAACGACCCGCGCCGCACGTGGGCGTCGAAGTTCAACCCGCCGCGGCGGAGCCCGCCCTGGGCGAGGATCCAGAACATCGCGGCCACGGCCGAGGCCGCGTCGGTCGGGAACTGGTCGGTATCCCAGCCGAGCAGGGGATGGCCGCGGTTGATGTCGAGGCTGCCGAGCTTGCCGGCGATGGCGGCCGTGGCCACCTCGTGCTCGAAGGTGTGCCCCGCCAGCGTGGCGTGGTTGGCCTCGATGTTGAGGGCGAACCGGTCCCAGAGGTCGAACTCGCGCAGGAAGCCCAGCACGGTGGCGGCATCGTAGTCGTACTGGTGGACCGAGGGCTCCTTGGGCTTGGGCTCGATGAGGAACTGCCCGCGGAAGCCGATCTCGTCGGCGTAGGCCGTCGCCATGTGGAGGAAGCGCGCGAGCTGTTCGCGTTCCCGGGCCATGTCCGTGTTCCACAGCGAGCTGTAGCCCTCGCGGCCGCCCCAGAAGACGTAGCCGGTCCCGCCCAGCACACGCGTCGCGTCGAGCGCGGCCCGGACCTGGGCGGCCGCGTGGGCGAAGACCCGCGGGTCCGGGTTGGTCGCGGCGCCGTGGGTGTAGCGCGGGTGACTGAACAGGTTGGCCGTGCCCCAGAGCAGCTTGACGCCGGTCTCCCGCTGGCGGCGGGCGGCGCGCTTGACCAGCCGTTCGAGGTTCTGGCGGCTCTCCGCGATCGTGGCGCCTTCCGGGGCGATGTCGCGGTCATGGAAGCAGTAGAAGGGCACGCCCAGCAGCGTGAAGAACTCGAAGGCCGCGTCCAGCGTGCGCTCCGCCGTGTCGACCGGATCGCTGCCGGTCAGCCACGGGCGCTCGATCGCCGGTCCGCCAAAGGGATCGCCTCCGGTGCCGCGGAGCGTATGCCAGTAGGCGACCGCGAAGCGCAGATGCTGGCGCATGGTCTTCCCGCCGACCTTGCGGGACGCGTCGTAGAAGCGAAAGGCCAGCGGATTCCGCGTATCCGGCCCTTCGAACTGGATCGGTTTCTTCACGTCGGCGAAATAGCGCATGGCCTCTCCTCCCGGTTGGGCGTTTGCTGTACCGAGCGAAGGTATACACCATCCCGCACGACCGTGCACCGAAAACAACGCCCCCTCCCGGCGGGAAGTGGACGTTCCCCAGTTTTCGGCGTGCGGGGGTGATCTCCCGGGCGGCGTGGTGCGGCAGGCCGTGCCGCTCGCGTCCGGGAAGGCCCCGTGAGCGGCGTTGCGGCGGCGCGGCGCGGACACGAGTCCTGCGCCGACCGCCGCGCCTTGCTC
>PWTM01000128.1 GCA_003563855.1 PVC group bacterium
CCGCCGCGGCGGTCGGGCCGCTCGACGTTCTCGTCAACAACGCCGCGCTGTTCCACAAGGACACCTTCGAGCGCCTCGACGAGGCCGTGCTCGCCACGGAATTCGGGGTGAATCTCTTCGCGCCGCTGCTGCTGATGAAGGCGTTCGCGGCACAGGAGCGCCCGGGGGCGATCGTCAACCTGCTGGACCGGCGGATCGCGGGACTGGACCCCTCGGCCGTTCCCTACGAATTGAGCAAGAAGGCGCTGGCGGAAGCGACCCGCCTGGCGGCCCGGCACTGGGCGCCGCGCCTGCGCGTCAACGGCGTCGCGCCGGGTCCGGTCCTGCCGCCCCCGGGCGAAGGCGAAGACTACCTCCACGACAAGGCGGGGCCCATCCCGCTGGGCCGCCCCTGCACCCCCGAGCAGATCGCCGAGGCCGTGCTCTACCTCGTCCGCGCGGACAGCGTCACCGGGCAGATCGTCTTCGTCGACGGCGGCCAGCGGCTGGTGATGTGACGCTTCCGAATGCGGAACGCGGAATGCGGAACGCGGAATGATGGGGATGCCGAGTGCCGGATGCCGATTGCCGAATGGGGGAGCGGGGCGGAGGCTCTGAGCCGGTCGACTGGCCGTTCTCCGGCTCGATTCCCTCGATTCTCTCGAATCTCTCGACGGTGCGGGCTGGCGTCCGGTTCCTGATCGCGACGGGTTCTTCCCGGTTTCCTTCGGGCGACGATAGCGGGCGACGATAGCGGGCGACGAGAGCGGTCGACGATTACGGTGGACGAGTTCCCCCTCGCTCCTCGCTCCTCGCTCCTCGCTCCTCACTCCGCCGTGTCCGGCGGCCGACCTTCCGGGAAGTAGCGGTCGATGATCCCCTGGACCGTCTGCCGCACGCGAGCCGCCTCCGCTTCGTCGTAGGATTCCCAGCGGTCCGCGTGATTGCGCTCCGTGGTATAGCCATCGGCGCGAGGCGGTCTCTGCCACCAGCCCAGGGCGAATTCGCGGAACGCCTCGTTGTTTTCGGGGACGAGGCCCCGGTAGCGCGTCAACTGGTCGTAGACCCGGGTGGAGCGGCGGAGGCCCGCGGCCTCCACCGCGGCATCCGATGCTTCGGGCTCCGCCGGCAGGATGCCCCAGAAATGGATCAACGGCCGAAGGTCCACCCCGGCCATTTCGGACAACCGGAGCGTGTAGCGATCCGCGTCCTCCCCGCCCGAATTGCGCGGCCAGGGGTTGCCCTCCTCGTAATCCCGGTTGGTCGAGAGCCAGAAGTCGTCCAGGACCTTCCATCCGAACAGCCGCGCGATGTCCACGAACCTGGCGTGCCCCTTCAACTGGTACTGGCGTTCCACCGGCGTCATGAAGCCGCTCTCGACGAAGTTGTGGCTCATCATCCAGGTGATCGCCGTGTGGTCCAGGGTGCGGAAGGCATTGCTCTGCCCCGTCGAGCCCCGGAACGCCTCGTCAAGGTCGACATCGAACGCGCGGTTCATGACGGCCACGTGCAGCAGGTTGACGGCCGCCTCCCGGTCGCCGTGGTACTTGGGAAAGAGATAGGCGTGGCCCAGTTCGTGGAATTCGTACGACATGGCGTTGCGCGGGCCGGTCACCAGGTGATCGTTCGCGTTGTATCCCTCGAAATCCCGGGTGGGATCGTACCCCCGGTTCACCGCGGGATAGCCCGGGTGGAAGGCCCGCCCCCGCAGTTGCGTGTCGACCTGCGTGTAGACGACCTCCCGGCCGTGCGGCTCCGGGTAGCCCATCAGCGCATCGGTGACTTCCAGCGCCCGGTCCCAGTCCCGCATCAGGGTCACGGGATCGTCCATCCGGTAGATCCAGTTGGTCGGCACCTGAAGCAGGAACCGCTCGGACTGGAAGTCGGCCCAGGGCCCGGGATGATGACGCTCCACCTCGCGCCATTCCTCGAGCGTGGTTCGGTGAAAGGGCTTGTAGGAGAAATACGGGGAGCGCACCGCGTTCCGGATCGCGACCTCGACGATCCCCGCGTCCGCCCGGTAGGGCACCTCGATGTAGATTCCGCCCCCCAGCGGATTGGCCACCTTCATTTCGGTCCGGTCGATATCGAACACCGTGGTGCAGCGGAAGAGGCGCGTGACCCGGGGCTTGTTCGTGAGATCCCACGAATGCGCGCCCACCCGGACCTGGTAGCCCCGATCGACGAGGGCCGGGGGGACCGTCACCCTGGCGATGTCGCCCGGCGCCAGGTAGGCGCCGGTCGGCTTGCGGGCCGGCCGGTCTTCGTGGAAGACCGGGCTGCCCCAGGTCTCGGGGTAGCTCCCGTCGATCCTGACCGTGTAGACGGCCTCGGGGTCCGCCGCCTGCTCGACCCGGCCGGGGAAATGGTCGGCGCTTCCGAAGCGGAAGCCGTCGAGCAGCTCCTCGAAGCGCGCGATGTTCTCGCCGGTGCAGACCTGGTCCATGATGTGCTGCATGACCCAGAAGACGGCCCAGTGGATTTCGTCGCCCGGCTCGCGGTTCCGGTTATGCAGCCCCCGGTAGGCCACCCAGAGCGGGCCGACTTCCGTGTCGTAGGCCCGCACCAGGTCGAAGCACGCCCGGATCACGGCGGGGTCGGCGCCGATGCGTTCTTTCTGCTCGTCGATGGCGTTCTGAAACGCGGTGATCTGCGCGGCGTCCAGTTCGGCTTCGCCCAGGACATGCTGCGTGAGCGCGGCCAGCGCTTCCGGCAGGCCGACTGCCGCTTCATCCGCGGCCGCCTGCGGTTCGGCGCCGGTCGCGGCGGGGGCGATCAAGACAGCGGCCAGCAGCAGGGCGGCGCCGACGGAACGAAGGAGGGAACGGCCGGTGACCATCATGGTGATTCTCCGCTTTCGAATGGTGCTGTGAGGATGGCCGGTCACCGCTCGCCCGTCAATCGTTCAGTCGGCAGTGCAGTCGGCAGGGGCGCATCTCACTTCTGGCGGTCTCTGCCCGAAAGGCCTCGCGGCGGCTATCTTAGCATGTGCGCATGGCCATGCGTCGGCGCACGAAAGGCCGACGGAGACGATTCTGCTTGCCCCGA
>PWTM01000326.1 GCA_003563855.1 PVC group bacterium
AGAGCGCCGCCACGCGCAGCCCGGCCGCGCCCGCCAGCAACGCCTCGGGCACGGTCGACATGCCCACCGCGTCGGCGCCCCAGGCGCGGTAGGCCGCCACCTCGGCGGGCGTCTCGTACGTCGGCCCCGAGACCGCCAGGTAGACGCCTTCCACCGGCGCCGGCCCATCGTCCGGGGCCGCGCGCCGCAGGCCCTCGCGCAGCGCGGCGTCGTACAGCGTGGACACGTCCGGAAACCGGTCGCCCCAGAACGGGTCGTGCGGACCGGCCAGCGGGTTCGCGCCCATCGCGTTGATGTGGTCGCGAACGATCATCAGCGTTCCCGGCGCCCACTCCGGGCGCAGTCCGCCCGCCGCGTTCGTCAGCAACACAAGCGGGGCGCCCAGCGCCTTGAGCAGGTAGACCGGCGCCGCCACCGGCGTCCAGCCTTCGCCCTCGTACCAGTGGCGCCGCCCCTGGAAGACCAGGCCTTCCGCCCCGGCGATCCGCGCGCGCCAGAGCCAGCCCGCGTGTCCTTCGACCCCGGCCCGACCCCAGCCCGGAATCTCCCCGGCCGCCATTTCGTCGACCGGACCCAGCGCCTCCGCCACCGCGCCCCAGCCGGAACCGAGCACGACCCCGAACCGCGGCCGGAACCCGGGCCACCGTGTGGCCACGGCCTCCCGCGCCGCCCGTAATCGTTCCGCGTCCATCACACCTCCGCTCCTGCGCCGTCGCCGTCCAGGCGTTCCAGCACCAGCGGCGGCCGCGCGACCGGGCCCGCGCCGATCGCGAAGGCGCCGTCCAATGCCGACGTCGCCGCCGCAAGGCCCGCCTCGTCGCGCGCATGCACCACCGCCAACACCCCCCCCTGCTCCACCGGGTCGCCCACCTTCACCAGGTCGGTCAGGCCCACGGCCAGGTCCACCGGGTCCTCCGTCCGGCGCCGTCCCGCGCCCAGCAGCAGGCAGGCGCGGCCGACGCGCTCCGCATCCACCGCCTCCACCGTCCCGGCCGCCCGCGCCGCGATCGGCGCGCGAACCGGCGCCGCCGGCAACCGGTCCGGCGCGTCCACGACCGACGGATCGCCGCCCTGGGCCTCGACCATCGCGCGGAACCGCTCGAGCGCGGAACCGTCCGCGAGCGCGCCGCGCAGCCGCCGCCGCGCCGCGTCCCCGTCCGCCTCGACGCCCGCCCGTTGGAGCGCCTCGGCACCGAGCGCGAGCGTCAGCTCGACGACATCCGGCGGACCGCCTCCCCGCAGCACCTCGATCGATTCGACCACCTCGACCGCGTTCCCGACCGCGCCGCCCAGCGGCTCGTCCATCGCGGTCACCAGCGCCGAGACGTCCGCGCCAAGGCCGCGCCCGACCCCGACCAGGCGCTCCGCCAGCCGCCGGGCATCCGCGCGCGTGCGCATGAACGCCCCGCGCCCGCACTTGACGTCCAGCACCAGGTGGTCGATCCCCTCGGCCAGCTTCTTGCAGAGGATGCTGGCCGTGATCAGCGGAATCGACGGCACGGTCCCCGTCACGTCGCGCAGCGCGTAGAGCTTGCGGTCGGCCGGCGCCAGTCGCTCCGTCTGGCCCGTGATCGCGCAACCGCAGCGCTCGACCGTCCGGAGGAACTCCGCCTCCGAGAGGTCCGTGCGAAACCCGGGGATGGCCGCGAGCTTGTCGAGCGTGCCGCCCGTGATCCCGAGCCCCCGGCCCGATAGCATCGGCACGGCGAGCCCGCAGGCCGCCAGCAGCGGGGCCAGCGGCAGCGAGATCTTGTCGCCGATCCCCCCGGTCGAGTGCTTGTCGACCTTCGGCTTCCGGATCGCGGACGTGTCGAGCACGGCGCCCGAGGCGATCATCGCCCGGGTCAGGGCGGCGGTCTCTTCGTCGGACATGCCGCGCAGGTAGATCGCCATGGCGAGGGCGGCCATCTGGTAGTCCGGGATCTCGCCGCGCGCATAGCCGAGGATGAACGCCTCGATCTCCGCGGCGTCCAGCGCCCCGCCGTCGCGCTTCTTCTCGATCACCCACTGCGGCACCATCGGCAGGCCCTCCGCCCCGCGCCCCGTCCCGGCCGACCCTGACGCAGTATCCCCACCCCCCGCGCCCCCGTCAACCGCGCCGCCGCGCCTACCATCCTCGTCCTCAGCGAGCGCAGCGAGCGGTCCTCGTCCTCGTCCTCGACCGGGACGATTCAGGAGAAGATCGAAGACGAGCGCGGGAGGCTCGCGGCAGCGGATGGGTTCCCGGCGCGCCCCCTGAAGATGACAAACATCTCTCGCGGGGGTAGGATCCTGCCGATGAACGAATCGAGCCACTTCAGGGACATGCTCGCTGAGCGTGGAATCGAGCGGGGATGGGTTGAACGAACCGTTCTTACGCCGGATCGAATCGAAGACCGTGACGACGGAACGCGGCACTACCTCGGGCGAATTCCCGAATGCGGAAATCGATGGCTGCGGGTTGTCGTGAACGTCGCGGTGGAGCCCGAACGACGGGTGACGGCGTTCTTCGATCGGCGCCTCGGGAGGGGATCATGAGAGTCAAAGTGGACAGGCAAAGCGATGCGCTGTATTTCAGGCTCGATGAGAAGCGCATCGTCGAATCCGAAGAGGTCCGTCCGGGTATCGTTCTGGACTTCGACGAGAACGACTGCGTGGTAGGCGTGGAGTTCCTCCAGATCTCGCAGCGCGCAACGAGCGAAGAGCTTTCCACCATGAAGTTCCAGACGGCATGAGCGGACCAAACACGTTTGGGCCGACCGGCGACCCCGCCCCGCCCGGCCGCTGCGCGGCCGCCCGACCCACGGAGAGGGCTCTTCGCCCTCCCTCCTGGCGCGTCGCACGTGTTCCTTTCTCCCCGTGTCCGCCGGGCGGGTCTGCATCCATCCGGGCCCATCCGCGGTATCCGCGGTCCAAACAGATTCGGGCGCGCATATACCATCGGGCCATCGGGGTCGGACCTAAGCAACCTGCTGATTATCCGGGTGTTGTATTCCACGGAAGGGCGTCTTCACGGCTTAGACCCCACTTCCCGCATA
>PWTM01000145.1 GCA_003563855.1 PVC group bacterium
GCCTGCCGCGCCTCGCGCAGGCGGGCCCCACCGCACGCCTCGACGAAATTCTGGCCGCGGTAGCCGAATTGCCCACCGCGCGGCGGACGGCCCGCGCCCGCCCGGGCGAGACCGGCCCGATCTGATGGAACCACGGCGCCGGAGCGCGGCCAGGGGGTAACGCGCCGCGGATGGCGGCGAAGCCTTGCGCTAGTAGGCAGCGTCGCGGTCCAGCGCCCGGAGCTGGATCGCTTCCGAGATGTGGTTCGACCCGATCTCCTCCGCGCCTGCCAGGTCCGCGATGGTCCGGGCGACTTTCAGAATCCGGTCGTAGGCCCGCGCGCTCAGGTGCAAGCTCTGCATCGCCATTTTCAGGTGGACCGCCGCGGCGTCGTCCGGCCGACACCAGCGGTGCACGTCGCGCGCACGCATGTTCGCGTTACAGTGAACTCCCGGCTTCTCGCGGAAACGCGCGCGCTGCACGGCACGCGCGCGCAACACGCGGGCGCGAACCGCCTCCGAGGACTCGCCGCGCTTCAGCGAGGCCAGTTCCGCGTAGGGCACCGCCGGAACCTCGACGTGGATGTCGATCCGGTCCAGCAACGGTCCGGAAACCCGGTTCCGGTAGCGCTGGATCTGTGGCCCGGTGCAGCGGCAGGCGCGGCGCCGGTCGCCGTGATAACCGCAGGGGCACGGGTTCATCGCGGCCACCAGCATGAAACGGCAGGGAAAGGCCACGCTCGCCGCGGCCCGCGCGATCGTCACCGAACCGTCCTCGAGCGGCTGCCGCAACACCTCGAGCACATTGCGGTGGAACTCGGGAAGCTCGTCGAGAAACAGCACGCCGCGGTGGGCGAGACTGACCTCGCCCGGCATCGGGTGCGCACCGCCGCCGAGCAGGCCCGCGTCCGAGATCGTGTGGTGCGGCGCGCGAAAGGGGCGGACGGCAACCAGCGACTGGTGCGACGCGAGCGTGCCGGCGATGCTGTGGATCTTCGTGACTTCGAGCGCCTCGTCGAGTGTCAGCGGCGGAAGGATCGAGGGCACCCGTCGCGCCAGCATCGTCTTGCCCGTGCCCGGCGGGCCGATGGCCAGGATGTTGTGCCCCCCGCTGACCGCCACCTCGATCGCCCGCTTCGCGAATTCCTGCCCCTTCACGTCGGCGAAGTCGTCCTCGTAAAGGCTGCCCTCAGCGAAGACCGCGTCGACGTCCACAATCAACGGCCGGATCGCCGCCCGGCCCGCGAGGAATTCGAACGCGTCCCTGAGGCTCGGCACCGGGTGGACGTCCACCCCTTCCACCACGGCGGCCTCTTCGGCATTCTCGGGCGGCACCAGGATGCCCCGCCGTCCGTCCCGGCGCGCGGCCAGCGTGATCGGAAGTACGCCGCGCACCCGGCGCACCTCCCCGCTCAGCGCCAGCTCGCCGACCGCGCAGCATTCCGCGAGCGCCTCCGGCGGAAGCTCGCCCGTCGCCGCCAGGACGCCCAGCGCGATCGGCAGATCGAAACTCGGCCCCTCCTTGCGCACATCCGCGGGGGCAAGGTTCACCGTGGTTCGGCCACGCGGCGGCATGAAGCCCGAGTTGGCCAGCGCGGTCCAGACGCGGTCGACGCTCTCCTTCACCGCCGTATCGGGCAGCCCCACCACCACCGTCTTCGGCAGCCCGCCCCCGGCGTTGACCTCGATCTCCACCGGGAACGCGTCCACCCCCTGCACCGCGCCGGAGAAGACCTTCGAAAGCATGTGCCCGCCTCCCTGTCTCCGGGCGCCCCCTCGTCCGGTCTCGCGCCCGCGCCGCCTCACCCACGCGCCGCACTCACCCTCACCGCGCAGCCGGCATCCAAGCCACGATCGGCGAGAGACGGACCGGGATCCGAACCAAGAGATCAGGGCGCCGGGCGCCCGACCGGGTGCAGGTACAGCAGAACCCTCGGAGATTCGATGCCCAGCACCCGGGCGGCGCGATCGTCGTCGAAAGCGCCGACGGCCACAGACCCCAGCCCCAGGGCCACGGCTTGAAGATAGAGATTCTGGCTGATGTGGCCGGCCTC
The DNA here is from genome assembly GCA_003563855.1 of PVC group bacterium. GTDB lineage: Bacteria > Verrucomicrobiota > Kiritimatiellia > PWTM01 > PWTM01 > PWTM01. The sequence goes on from PWTM01000145.1 coordinate 2,034, forward strand.
CATATGCACGTAACGGCGCCCCCGTTCGCCGTACCGGCCTGTCGTGCGGGCATAGTCGGCGACCAGTGCCACGACCAGTCCCGCCGTCTCGACCCATTGCTGCCCGAGCGCGGCAGCCCGTAGCGCGGAGCCGACCGATCCCGCGTGAACCGGCTCCAGCGCATGCGCGTTCGGCCGATACCGGTAGACACCCGCGTCCAGCCCCTCCACATGGTTGGCGACCGCATAGACCGTGAACGGGTATGTGGCGCCGGCCGAGGGGGCCGCATGCAACGAGCGCCTGCCGATCGAATCGGTCACGCCCTGCGCCGCAAAGAGCAGTTGCGAGACTTCGCCGAGCGTCAGGGCGCCCTCGAACGATCGAACCGAGCGCCGTTGACGGATCACCGTCTCCAGCGGCGGCCCCTCATGCTCGGGCGCCGGCAATCGCACGGGTTCCGTCACCGCGCGCTCCGTCTCGGCGCAGGCGGACGTTGCCGCGCCCAGGCATACCGCAACAATGACAACCCAAAGCCCAACGCGCGGCCCGCGCGCCGAGCGCCTGAGCACCTTCGATGGGACCAACCTCTCATGCATGGCTCCCTGTCTCCCTCGGGCAAGATCCTCCGCCGCAAACCATCCGCACGACGTCATGTAAAACAAGCCTTCCCCGCTTTGCAAGGCATTTGCAGCGTTTCTCTGGGACAGGTTTTCTATAATTGAACTTCTTTGGAACTCCGCCGTTTCTCTTCGAAGCGACTCTTGGGAAGAGTCGGGCCGAGCTACAAGGCCTCCGTCTCAGCTCTCAGCCCCGTTTGACCGACCAGTCCCACCCTCTGGACGGGCGCGGGGTCGCGTCAGAGCCATCGAATCCGCGTGCCGGGCAGACCCCGCCCCCTCGGCCCGCCGGGCCGTCCCTGGGAGTCTCCCTTGGCGCACGCGTCCGCGCGGCGTTCAGCCCCCGGGCGAAGCCTGGATCGGCGCCAGGCGA
>PWTM01000097.1 GCA_003563855.1 PVC group bacterium
CGATCGTCGTGATGATCCTCGCGCTCGGCATCGCCACCGCCATGCTCATCTGGCTGGTGCCCGTCTTCGGCGATATCTACAGCGATTTCGGCGCGCAACTCCCCGGTGCGACCCGGGTACTCGTGGCGGCCAGCGACTTCCTCCGCCGGTATTTCCTCGGCGTCGCCGTCGCGCTGGCCATCCTGGTCGTCGCCTTCTTCCGGCTGAAGCGCACCGAGGCCGGCGGCTATGCCTGGGACCGGTTCGTCCTCCGCATGCCCCTTGTCGGCGAACTCGCCGCCAAGATCTGCCTTGGCCGCCTGTCCTCCACCTTCGCGCAGCTCATGCACGGCGGCGTCCCGATCCTCGAAGCCCTTGGCATCGTCGCCTACGCGGCCGGGAACCGGGTCTACGGCCGGATTATCCTGGAGGCCCGGAAGACCGTCGAGGCCGGCGACCCCCTCTCGCAGGAGCTCGCGCGACACCGCGTCTTTCCGCGGATGCTCGTGCACATGCTCGTCGCCGGCGAGAAGACCGGACGGATGGACGAAATGCTCCAGAAGGTCGCCGAGTTCTACGAGGACGAGGTCGAGGTCGCCCTCGCCGGGCTCACCTCGATTATCGAGCCCCTCCTGATGATCTTCCTGGGCATCGTCGTCGGCAGCATCGTCGTCGGCATGTTCCTGCCCATCTTCCGCTTCGCCGATATCCTCGCGATTTAGGGGCGGCCCAGTCCAGGCGTCGCCCGGGCTCGCGGGTCGGGCGGCGGCCGGGCAGAGAGCTTTGCGAGTTTCCGGCGGACTCCGGACTCCCGACGCCGGACGCCGTGTGGCCGGCGAGCCCGCGACACGCGACACGCGACACCCCGCAGCCCCCGAGCCCGGCCGACCCGGCGATCGGGATCCCGTAGGGGCGGCCCCCCGTGGCCGCCCGCCGCCGGCTTCCGCGCGGGTCGGCGACCCGCCTGTGTCCGCGAGCCCGTCGAGGGAGTCGAGGGAGTCGATGGAGTCGAGGGAATCGATTCGGCCTCTTTGGCTCCTCGCCCTCTGGTCTCCGACCTCCGACTTCCCGCCATTCCGCCTTCCGCCGTCGTCCCCCCCCGCCGTTCCGCATTCCGCATTCCGCGTTCCGCATTTGGAGCGTTCCGCGTTCCGCACTCGAAGGCTTCTCGACCCCTTTTCGGGGCCAAAGATCGCATGCCCTTTTGGCCCCGGATTCTCAATCGTGATTTTCGTGCTTGCGAAGCGCGGATTCTTTTGTCATTCTTGGCCCCGAATCGCAGTACCGCTTCGGGGAGGTTGGCTCGGGGCGGGGTTTTGGGGAAGGGGGACGGCATGGCGCGCATACTGGTCGTGGACGACGAGCCTTCGATCGTCAGTGTGCTCAAGACGCTCCTGGCCAAGCAGGGTTACGAGGTGGTGCCCTCGGAAGGCGGGGAGCATGCGCTGGAACGGGTTCGAAAGGAATCCTTCGACCTGCTCCTGAGCGATATCCGCATGGCCCCCGTCGACGGCCTGACGCTGTTGCGGGAGATGCGGCGCGCGAACCCCGAGACGGCCATCGTCCTGCTGACCGGCCACGGGTCGATCAAGACGGCCGTCGAGGCGATGCGCCATGGCGCGTTCGACTACGTGACGAAGCCGTTCAAGGTGGACGAGCTCCTCGCGACGGTCGAGCGGGCGCTGGACTACCGCCGGGCGATGGGGGAGCGGCGCGGGCTCCATGCGACCTCGCGTCCCCGTTACCGGCTGGACAATATCGTGGCCGAGAGCGAGGGCATGATCCGGGTCTGCGATATGATCGAGCGGGTTGCGGGGACCGACGTCACCGTCCTCATCGTTGGCGAGAGCGGCACCGGAAAGGAAGTGGTTGCCCGGGCCATCCACCAGCACAGTCTCCGCCGCGACAAGCCGTTCGTCCCGATCAACTGCGCCGCGCTCCCGGAGCCGCTGCTCGAATCCGAGTTCTTCGGGCACGTCAAGGGCGCCTTCACCGGGGCGACCGAGGACAAGGTCGGGCTTTTCGAGATGGCGGCCGCCGGAACCGTCTTCCTCGACGAGATCGGGGGCATGCCGCTGAGCATGCAGGCGAAGCTGCTGCGCGTCCTCCAGGACAAGCATATCCGCCGGGTCGGCGGCACCGAGACCTATCCCGTCGACGCGCGGATCATCGCCGCGACGAACGAGCCGCTGGAGCGGTCGATCTCCAGGAAGCTCTTTCGCGAGGACCTGTTCTACCGCATCAGCGTGATCCCGATCGAAATCCCGCCGCTGCGGCAGCGGCGGGAGGACATCCTTCCGCTCGCGGCCGGCTTCGTCGAGCGCGACGCCCCGGGGGGAGCATTGACGCTCGACGGGGAGGTGGAGCGTCTGCTGCTGCGCTACGACTGGCCCGGGAATGTGCGCGAACTGGAGAACGCCATCCGGCACGCCGTCACCTTCGCCGACGACGGGGTGCTTCGGAAGGAGGCCCTCCCGACGCGCGTCCTCGATACGGCGGACATCGGGATGAGCGGGGATCCCGCCCTCGAGTCCGGGGCGGCGGCGTTCCGGGGGCGTTCGCTCAAGGCCTTCCTGCGCGCGCAGGAGAAGGCCTACCTGAAGTCGGTCATCGAGCGCATGGGCGGCGACAAGCTGCGCGCCGCCAAGGCGCTGAACATCAGTCTTGCCACGCTCTACCGCAAGCTCCCCGATGCGGAATCCGCCCGCGCCTCGTAGCTCCGCGAACCGCGTCGCATGGAGCCCGCTCGCGCCGCCGCCGGTACGCGGGAATGCGAAAGTGAGAAAAAGCCTTGCCCTCCCGTATCTGCCGAACCGGGGTTGCCTGACCCTTTCCTGCGGACTTCCCTGACCCCACCCGCGGCGCTGGGTACAGGGGAAAGGCATGCATGGCGGCGGGTGGGGTGCCAGGGAAGGCGCCCGGGGCCCCGGGCCGAAGGCGGTTCTTGGCACGGGTTCTGCTACCAGACGATCCGGCGACGGCGAGGTGCGTCGCCCGTGAGAGAG
>PWTM01000342.1 GCA_003563855.1 PVC group bacterium
CCCCCCCCGCCGCCCCCCCCCCCCCCCGAGCCGCTGGTGACGTTTATTCCGGTGACCGACGGCGACCCCGACACCGATGAAAACGGCTACGCCGGCTCCGCAATCAACGCCTTCGCCTATGCCCAGGACAACCTGATCACCGTCGGCGACCAGCAGTTCATCTCCTACTACCGCCGCCATGCCACCGACTCCGCCCACCCCGACAACAACACCGTCCTCATCGCCCGCCGCAACCTGGACGAGGCGGTCTGGGAAATCTTCTCTACCGACTTCACCTCGGTGAACATCAACGACACGCACAACGTCATCAGCATGGCCATCGATGGCGACGGCGTGCTGCACATGGCCTGGGGCGTCCACGGCCATGCGCTGCGTTACGCGAGAAGCACCGCCTCCGTGCTGGGGGACGATCCCATCGTGATGACCCGCCTCGACACCGCCGGCATGACCGGACAGGAGCGGACCGTCACCTATCCGAGGTTCCAGAATCTCCCCGGCGGCGATCTGGTCTTCCTCTACCGCGAGGGCGGCTCGGGCAATGGCGACTGGTTTCTCCATCGTTACCACCTCGAAACCGGAACCTGGGAACCCATTCACGCCGATGCCAACGGCATCACCCAGCCCCTGTTCCAAGGCCGCGGTCAGACGCCGAATAACTGCTTCTACACCGACCGCCTGACCCTCGGTCCCGACGGCGTGCTGCATCTCTCCGGCGTGTTCCGCTACAACACCGGCTCGCCGGCCGGCGAGTCCGGTTTCCAGACCAATCACCGATACGTCTATCTCCGCTCGCCGGACGGCGGCACGAGCTGGCAGCGCTCGGACGGCAGCGCGATCGCCCTGCCGGTCGTCAACAACGCCTCATTCCTCGACCTCGGCCCCGATCACGTCGCGGAAATCGTCGAAGACATTCCCGAAGGCCACAGCCTGATGAACCAGTCGGGCATGACCACCGACAGCGCGGGCCGCCCGATCATCGCCAACTGGTGGGCGCTCGACGCCGCCAGCGGCGACCACACCCGGCAATACCACGTCTTCTTCCACGACGGCGCCGCGTGGCATCGGCGGACCGTCTCCGCGCGCGATATCGATCCCTCGACCCGGCTCCCCGAAAACCAGCTCCGCAACCACCGCATGGGCCGCCCGCTGGTCATCGCCGACGCGGACGACCGCATCATTGTCCTCTACAACGACAACCGCTTCGACGGCATCACCGCCGTCTTCTCCCTGCCGTTGGCACAGGATCCCGAGCGCAACCACTGGTCGCGCGTGAATCTCACCCACGAAAACCTCGGCATCTGGGAAAACACCTACGACGAGCCGCGATGGCAGCGCGACGGCGTCCTGCACATGCTCTACCAGAGACTCCCCGGCATCGGCATGGACTACAGCGGCCAGAACAACTCCACCCCGGTCGCCGTCGCCGAATGGGATGCCCGCGCCTATTTCCGCGGTCCCATCGACTGGACCCTGGACACCGAGACCGCCCCGGGCGAGGCGTCGATCGTCGCCCGCACCCGGATCGGCTTCCGCTACGACCTGCGCACCAGCACGGACCTCGACTTCAGCGCCCCGCCCGTTTCCACCCTTGCCGGCGATGGCGCCCGACGGGAATTCGGCGCCTGGCCGATGAACGAGGCGAAGCGCTTCTGGCGCATGGAACGTACCGAAGAGGCAACGAACGACCTGTGAGCCAACCCTCTCTGTCCCCAGCGCCCTCAGCACCCCCCCTTCGCTTCTGCGGGGGCTCGTACGCTGCCAAAAGGGTGACGCGATATGGAGTGCGGCGGCAGAGGGCGAAGCCCGGCGACGCCGCTTTCGGTTAGCGAGGGGCACGCGGTGTCGGGTGGGGCGAAAGCGGTGTCGCCGTCCCGGTCGCGAGGCGCGCCCGGAACTCTGCCACCGCACTCCATAGGCTGATGCCCCGTCGACAGCGCCGCTGTGGAGGTGGGGCCGGCGTGGGTGGGCGGCAGCGGTCTCACGGCGAAGCGCCTCGCCCGGCCCGAGCTTGTTCCGTCTTCAGCCGTAGTCGTCGACCGGCTCGTCCCTTTCCGGTTGACGACCACGGCGACGACTACGGATCACGAGGGCCTCCGGCCTTCCCCTTTCAGCATTTCAGCGTTTCAGCTTCTCCCGCATGTGTCTTGCCCCGCGCTCGGCCTCCCGCGCACGCTCGCGCTCACCGCGCTCCTCAAGGCCGGCACCTGGCTGGGCCTGCGGATCGCGCCGGCCCCGCCAGGGTCGGCCCGCGGGTGAGCCTGGAAAGCGTTGAGCCTGCGGGGTGCTCCGACACGTATTCCCTGTCCCCCGTCCCATGCGTGACCCCCAGGCCGGACCGCTCCTCGAACGCCAGAACCGCCGCCTCCGGGGCGTCATCAAGCCTGTTTTCAGCAACATTGGCCATAAATTCGACAATAATCCCCTTTCGCGACGATAGCAACAGGAATAGTCTGGGCGCAGATCGGGTGCGGTATCCGGTCGTAACGTGGATCGGGCGCGGCCCGGCCAAACGGAAGAGGAAAGGGGAATGGCCATGAGAGAAGACCAAAGAACCACCACGCGAGCCGCTTCAGGCTTCCTGACCCTGTCGGCTTTGGCAGCCGTCATCGCGCTGCTTGCCGCCCCGGTCCATGCGGCTTCCGTCGTGTATGAATTCACCGATGGCAGTTTGGCGCCCACCGTCAGCGGATTGCCCGCCGGGGTCACCGCCTCGGACTTCTCGATCGGCAGTTTCCCCACCACAGCTCTGCAGTCGGACGCGCTGCGGCTGACCAGGGCCGACATCGGCACCAACTCGACCGGGACCTCGCTCGCCAACGATACCGTCCTCAGCTTCAGTCTGACCATCCCGTCGGATGTCACGCTGGACCTGATATCGCTCACTTTCGACTACACCAGCAGCGGGATTGACAGCGCTTTCGTCTACGCCCGCACCTACAGCAGCATCCACGGTCATGGAGCAGTGGTCGACGACACCATCG
>PWTM01000332.1 GCA_003563855.1 PVC group bacterium
CGACGCCGAAGGCCGCTACTTCGCCGACCTGCCCCCCGCCCGCCTCCGCCTCCTGCTCGAACGCGTCGGATTCGAACTGCTCTGGCAGACCGAATCCGCCGACGCCCAGGAGCGCCCCGAAACAGCCTGGGCAACCCTGCTCTTCACCTGGCCCGGCGCCGAGGCCGAGCGGCCGCTCGACCAGGTCGAGAGCATCCTGAACCGCGACAAGAAGGACGCGACCTACAAGCTCGCGCTCTTCCGCGCCCTCGCGGAGATCGCCCAAACCCGTTACAACCTCTCCCGTTTCGAGCCGGAGGGCCGGGTCCAGGTGCCGATCGAGGCTGTGGCGGAGCGATGGTTCGCCTACTACTGGCCGATCGTCGACTCGGCCACCTTCATCGCCCAGAAGCACGGCGAACGCCCGGGCAGCCCGAAGCCGATCGCCATCCGCCGTCACCTGCGGAGCGTGATCGACGCCTTCGGTGAGAGCGGCGGCCTGCCCGCCTTCCTCGCGGCGCACCGGAACCGCAACCTGCGCCCGGAGGTCCGAAGAAGCTACGATGCCGCGCTGAAGAAGATCGCGGAGACGATCTGGAACATGCCGGTCCGCTACGCCGGCGGTGGCGAGGACTTCTCGGTCTTCGGCTACGACCGCAAGACGCGCAGCGTGACGATGCCGGAGGAACTCTGGCGGGAGTTGAGCCTGACCGGCGGCTGGATCCTGGACGCCACCATCCTGCGCTGGGCCGAGCTGACCGAGCGCCTGTCGAAAGGCGCAGTGCCCGTCAGCCTGGCCGTCGAGAAACTGCTCTCGATCTCCGACCCTGAACGCGAGACGCGCGACGCGCGGAGCCTGTTCAGGCGCGCGGGGGTGACCGAGTGCGTCTGGACCGCGCGGCCCCTGCGGGCGGCGCAGTTCGACGTGGACCATCTCATCCCGTTCGCGCTTTGGCGCAACAACGACCTCTGGAACCTGCTGCCGTCACATCCCGTCGCGAACAACGCCAAGCGGGATAAGCTGCCCGCGCAGCCGCTGCTGCGGCGTCGGCGCGATGCGATCATCGGCTGCTGGGAGGTTCTGCGTGACGACCTGGCCGACCGGTTCGACCGCGAGGCGGCAACGCTCTGCGGTCCGGCTCGATGGAAGCCGGACAACTGGCAGGTCTGCCTCTTCGGCTCCATGGCGGAGGCGGTCGAGGTCACCGCTGTCCAGCGCCACGCCGAGCGATGGGATCCGGACGCGCGCTCCACGCCGGTGAGTCGCCCGGCCGCCGCATCCGCAATCCGCACGGAGCCTGAGTCGACCGTTGCCGTCGCCCCGGCGCCGGATCAGGCCGAGCCGCCGGTCTTCAGGGACTTCGCAGACATCGAACCGGGGACCCATACGCGGTTCCTCCCCGTCGTCGGCGCCCTGGCGGCCGGGAGCCCGCAGAGCGGCTTCGACATCTCGAACCTGGATGCCGAGGCCGAGAGCTGCCCCTGGGTGGAAGTGCCAAAGCGACTGGCGGGACCACGCCGGTTCGTGGTCCGGATCGCCGGGGACTCGATGGAGCCGGAACTCCTGCGCGGCGACCTCGTCGTCTTCGAATACCACCGCACTCCACGCGAACCGGGCGCGATCGTAGTCGCGAACCTGTCCGAGTTCGGCCCGACCAGCGACCTCGCGACCACCGACGCCGTGAAACGCCTCCGCGTGGAAGCCGACACCTGGGTCTTCGAGTCCGCCAACCCGCGCTACGCCCCCATCCGTGTCCCGCGCGCCGACACCGCGCACCCGATTCTTGGGGTCATGATCGGGAAGCTGGGGTGAGCCTGCGGCGATAGGCCCCGCGCCCGGCATCCCGGCCGGATTCCAGACCGCGCCCCGAACCGCCCCCTCGCCAGTCTTCAAGGCCCGGAAGACGCGGCCAAGTGGCGTTCCAAGGTTTGGATGGCCGGGTTCGGAGCCCACCAAGCACGAGTTGCTTACGCGTGCGCTTTCGGCCCCGAAAACAGCGGCCTAGGCTTCCTGGAGGTCCCTAAAAGGCGCAATCTACTGCCGACTAGCCACTTACCGAGGTCCGACCCCAGGCGCACGCGTGCGGACTGACCCTCGATCCTCGCCTTCCCGTCAAAGGGGATACCACGGTCCGGCTGCGCCTCGTGGCCAAGCCCGAAAAGCTGGCGGCCGAGCTCCTCACGCGCATGCGCCTGCGACTCCCAACACGGCCGAAGACCATCCAGAATGTAGTGGAGAAAATCGGACCTCAATGACCGTATTCCCAGGGAAAACGAGGATTTTGGTCGCGTAACTGTCGAACTTGGGTTAGCCCGCGATTTCCGGCCCGGAAACGCGAGCTAAGACGCCGATTCACCCCCTTTGGCGTCCCTACTCATTCGCCCGCAATATGTTGCTGACGCTAACCGTCGTCTCTCACTGCTTCTCTGTCCCCTAAGCGCCATCCTCCTGCGTCGGCAAGATGATGCATGGAGTCCCCCGCCGCAACCGCCTCGACCCAATCCCCCGCCGCGCGGATCACAGGTCGCTGCGGGCTGTACAACCCGCCCGTCTCGTGGCATAAACTGCCGCTGGGGAACGACGGGTGCCAGCCCCGCCCCGAAGCGCGGAGCGCGGGGTCGATGCCTGAAGGAGTGGGAGCCGCGGGATGACAGGAGCCGCGAGGGTGAGGCCATGAAGCAGCGTTGTGGCTATGTCTGGATCCGGGTCGGCCTTGGGCGGCCCCTCCGCCTGGCCATACGGATACGTATACGGACTTAGCATGACACCCTCCCAAAGATTCCGATTCTCCGGGCATGAGACCTTTCCGTGTCGATACGCATGGCTGCCGAAGGCCGTCATGGCCGTTCGGAAGTCAGGTCGAATCCTGTCCGACGACGAAGACGCCATGGTCGAGCTCGGCGTCGGCAAGAACATGGTGCGGGCGATTCGATTCTGGACAACCGCGACCGACGTGGCCGTCAATCGGGGCACGGACGGCTGGGAAA
>PWTM01000050.1 GCA_003563855.1 PVC group bacterium
CTTCTTCCTGCCTTTTCCTACATAGAAGGCGTAAACAATTATATTGATTATTTACTTAGCAAAGTAGTTGACGCACACAAGGAGCAATCCAGGAGGGAGTGAATGATTAAGCAAGGAGCCATAGAAAATAACCTTGCTTCACTCACTTCTTCACTCATAGATATACAAACTTATGGGCATTGCTCCATTGCCTTAGAGCATATAGCCAATGCCGTTGCTTTTAGGCATCGAAGGCATAAAACAACTCACAATGATTTGTCAATAGTAAAGTTGGGTGTCTGGAGAAACTTTATCCAAACAGGGAAAATGTTTGGTCATGGTCATGGGTTGAATTTGCAGTTTTTGCAGGATCTACAAATAGCTGAGTATGATCCTCAAACGGATTCATGGTGTGAGAAACCGATGTTCTTGAATGGGTATATCTGTCCAATTCATTATCAAGACGAAATTCTTTACGATCAAATTTTAGAGATCCATGAAAAAGTCCTTCGTGTTTTTGCCTACTTAGACCATAATGAATTGCCAAATCAAGGTCTAGTGGCTCATTTGGGAAACTGTAAAATAATTTGAGATGACATATAGCGGTTTTCACTCGAATGAAGTATGCAACAATTCCTGTAGTGCTTACATAGCAATGCTCTCCATGTACTGCATCTTAGCAGGAACCCTGATAGCCCTTGCTGCCGAGATTCTAAAACCTGAGACACGAGGCAACGACAACCAATCCTCTTAGATTGAGGAGTTCCCTTCCCTTACGGGTCTGGTCCCGCGTATGCTTCTATCAACCGGTAGTGTTTTAAATCGGCTTTCTCGATAGAATGACGCTACCTGAAGTCTAGATCTGTCCCTTACTCCCTGGCGAATGCGAACCCTCAGCCTATTTGAAGACGAGCGCCTGTCTCTGGAGCGCAGCATAGAGCTGTCGGCGGAATCGTTGCGCCATTACGGGTCGCTGTATAAGCATTGGGCCATTGCCTTTTCAGGAGGCAAAGACTCTTCAGCTACGGTGACTTTGGTGGCCCACTTGATTGATCTGGGGGAAATCCCTCGGCCTGAGAGCATCACAGTGCTCTATGCCGACACTCGCCAGGAGCTGCCGCCCCTCCACAATGCGGCTATGGGGGTGTTGGATACTCTGCAAGACCGGGGTTTTGACACCCGTGTGGTTCTGCCTGAACTGGATCACCGCTTCTTTGTCTACATGCTGGGGCGGGGAGTGCCCCCTCCGAGCAACACCTTCCGGTGGTGTACGCCAAAGCTCAAGGTGATGAGCATTGAGCGGGAGCTGGAAAATCTGCGGCAGGAATACGGTGAAAAGTTCTTGATGCTGACCGGGGTTCGCATTGGTGAAAGTGCTGCCCGTGATCAGCGGATTGCCATCAGCTGTACGAAGGATGGCGGCGAATGTGGCCAGGGGTGGTTCCAGCAAACCTCTTCGGGGGCGATTTCAGATACGCTGGCACCGCTGCTACACTGGCGGGTTTGCCATGTGTGGGACTGGCTGGTGAAGGCCGATGTGGAATTAGGGTTCCCGACCTTTGAGATTGCGGAGGTCTATGGCCATGATCCCCAGGATGAGTTGGGTGAAACAGAACCTCTGAATGCCAGGACGGGCTGTATCGGTTGCCCCCTGGTGCAGAAGGATGCGGCTTTGGAGCGAGTAATTGCTCAACCCAAATGGGCTTATTTGGCCCCTCTCCAGAGGTTGCGCCCGCTCTACTGGGAGATGAAGAAGCCTCAACACCGACTCCGTAAGCATGGGGAGGTGAGGAAGGCGGCAACCAAGTATATTGGCCGGAATCGATTGGGGCCTCTACACATGGAGGCTCGCCGTTCAATGCTGGAGAAGATTCTGGCGATTCAGAATGAGGTGAATCTGGCGGCTAGGGAACAAGGGATGCCTGAGGTGATCTTGATTAATGATAAGGAGTTGGCCAGAATTGAGGAGCTGATGGCGGCGAATACCTGGCCTAACCAGTGGGATGGGACAGAGTCTCGTGGAGATGCCATGGTGCCTGAGATTCTGCCGGATGGGAATGTTCAGCCTCTCTTGTTTGAAGATGATGGGCTTTGGGGATAGTATTTGCTTTTTGGATGAAGCGTTATGAAAGAACGGACAATTGCTGAAGCGGCTATTGAGGTGCTGAAAGAGGCTATTGAGTCAATGACAGCGGCTGAAATTACTGAGGTAATTTTCAAGAAGGGCTTGTATGAGTTCAATACCAAGGATCAGGTTGGCATGGTGCGTCGAGCCATTGCTCGGAGATGCGAAAATTCCACTAGGAAGGATCAAATTCCCTCGAAGTGGTTCGAAAAGTCTACAGATGGGAAATTTACTATTAAGCTAGAGGTTAAATATTAATAGACCTATATATTGCGGATCCTGAACGCATGAGGTACACCTCGACCGAAGGAATGCTTGAAGTTCATAGGCTTGGAACACTGGGCTGTACCTCACCCGAATGAAAACCGCTATGGAATCAATAGATATTTCTCAATCTGTTACCCAAGATCGATTTAGAACATATTTTATAGCCAACCACCTATTTGTAATACTTAACCAAACTGCTTTGTTCGTTGCATTCTATATCTGTATTTTTCATGAGTCATTGAGCTATGCTATTCAATCAAGATTTATTCTCGGTTTACTGGCAACCTAAAAGTTTAGAGATAAGACTCTCAGATATTGCAGATGCCGTCGCACGGAGTACTGAACTAGTAAACAGCGAAAACTGGATAGAAGCACGTGAGGTAGCAAGAAGATTTATTGAGAAAGAACTAGCAGAAAATTCAGGATCAGGAATATATCAGCAATTATTTGCCATAGCAGCAACTTGTGAATCTTGCTTAGCAGTTCAAGAAGATAAATGGTTATTAGCCGCAGATTGGCTCTACACCGGCATGATGCGATGCCATGCAGAAGAGGAACCATACTTCGACAATTTAGCCAGTATGTCATACCGTTA
>PWTM01000242.1 GCA_003563855.1 PVC group bacterium
CGCGTTCCGCCCGAAGCGCTGCACGGCCTGCCGTCCGATCCGGCGCCCGAGGCCGTTCTCGCGCGGCTGGGCCGGGCGAGCGGCTGATGCGCGGGCTGGCGAAACCGGGCACGGACGGCCCGTGCCGCCGCGCACGGCGCGTCTCGTTGAAGGCCGCGGCGCAGCGCGCCGCGGTCGCCGCTACATGCCGCCGCCTTCGAGGCCCTGCGTGATGTCTTGGAAGGCCGCGCCCAACCCGAGTGCGTAGGCGATCACGAAGATCACGTAGGCCACGGTCCAGGCGAGCATCACGTTCTTGATGTTGTATTCCTTCACCTTCACCCATCCGTAGATGAAGGCGAAGAGGTTGCAGACGATGCCCAGGATGCCGAGCCCGACATTATCCTTGAATATCTTGATCAGCACCATGATCCAGCACACCAGCGACACCACCGCGGCAGCCACAGCAAGCACACTCATCAGCGTCGTCATTCCGCGATCTCCTCTCCTGAGTTTTTCTCTATTCCCGTTTCTCTCACCGGAACCCCGCGGCGCTCCACAGCAGCCGCGCGACTCCGAACACCGCAAAACCGATCAGGAAGCCCGCGTGCAGGCGGGTTCGGGCCTCGATCGCGACCCAGCCGCGCGCCCAGCGCGCCCGCCAGGGCTCGGGCAGCAGCGCCGCTCCGGCCAGCACCAGGCCGAGCACGGCGAAATAGGGGGTAAACGGGTGCGTCCGCCACATGGCGTCGAGCCGGCCGCTGGCGAGGTAAGCGCTGCCGCGCGTCAGGCCGCAGCCGGGGCAGGGAAGACCGGTCGCCGCGCGCAGCCCGCACCGGTGGATCGGCATGCCCGCGAGGCTCGACGCCGCATGCGCGAAGGTCGCGGCCAGCAGGAGCGCGGCGAGGCCGCGCCGCGAGAGAAGCACACGCAGCATGGCGGCCGACCAGCCGCCCGCGGCCGCCGATCGCCCGCGCGACACCCCGCGCTCCTCGACACTTCCCGCGTCCATGCGCCGCCCATCCCCTCCGTTGTCCGCGGTCCCCCCGACGCCGGTACCCCTACTCCGGCGGGGGGGTGCTTGCAAGCTCAAAGCCCCTGGGCCCTCAACGCGTCAGGAAGAAGAGCGCCTCGTCGGCTTGCAGGTTGTCGTCCTCGGCGAGCGGGGCGATGGCCTCGCCACGCAGCGCATAGGCCCGGGCGACACGGACGCCGGCGGCGTCGATCCATTCGACGAAATCGCGGATGGTGAAGAGGTGGATGTTCGGCGTGTTGTGCCACCGGTGCGGGAGGCGCGGGGTGACGGGCATGCGGCCGGCCAGGGCCAGTTCGAGGCGCACGCGCCAGGCGCCGAAGTTCGGGAACGAGACGACGCCGACCCGGCCGACCCGGAGCATCTCTTCGAGAATCCGCAGCGGCCGGTGGAGTGTCTGGAGCGTCTCCTCGAGGATGACGGCGTCGAAGCTGCGGTCGGCGAATCCGCGCAGGCCCGCGTCCAGGTCGCTCTGCAGCACCGGGACGCCGCGCTTGACGCAGGCGACGACGGCCTCGGGATCGAGTTCGACCCCCTGGCCCCGCACGCCCCGCTCGCGCATCAGCCGCGCGAGCAGTTCGCCGCCGCCGCAGCCGAGGTCGAGCACGCCGCCGCCCTCGGGGATATGGCGCGCGATGATCGAATCCTGCCAGCGCGGCGCCGGGTCCGCCGTGGCCGCGGGCGTTTCGCGCAGCCGCGCCAGCGCCGCGTCCAGCTCCTTCTCGGTCCAGGCGGGCTCGATGCGCGCCAGGATCGCACGGGCGATCCGCCCGAACTCGGCGTCGCCGGGGACGGTACGGTCCCGGCTCACGCCGCGCCCTCCGGCGCGCGACCGGGCGCTTCGGTCTCGAGGAACGGCCGGATCAGCCGGCCGACGGCGTCGGTCTGGACGAGGAACGCGTCGTGCCCGTGTTCGGAGGGGACGCTCGCGTAGGTGGCGGTCCCGCCCGCGCGGCAGAGCGCGAAGGCGAACTCGCGGCCGTGCTCGGGCGGGTAGAGCCAGTCGGAGGTGAACGAGACGACCAGGGTCCGGGCGCGCACGCGCCGGCAGGCCTCGACCAGATCGCCGCCGCCCCACTGCTCGGCGGCATCGTAGTAGTCCATGGCGCGGCTGATGTAGAGGTAGCTGTTGGCGTCGAAGCGCTCGACGAAACGGCGGCCCTGGTGGGCGAGGTAGCTCTCGACGGCGAACTCGATGCCGAACCCGAATTCCGGGCGGGCCTTGCCCTGGAGCCGGCGGCCGAACTTCTCGTGCATGCCGCGCTCGGACAGGTAGGTGATGTGCGCGAGCATGCGCGCGGCGGCCAGGCCGCCGGCGGGGAGCGGGCCGTCGTAGTACTGCCCGTCGTTGAAGTGCGGATCGTTCATGATCGAGAAGCGGCCGACCGCGTTGAACGCAAGGCCCTGGGCCGAAAGCCGGGGCGAGGCGGCCAGCACGATGCTGCGGCGGACCCGCCCGGGGAAGGCCATCGCCCATTCGATCGCCTGCTGGCCGCCGAGCGAGCCGCCGATGACCGCGTGCAGTCGTTCGATGCCGAGCCGGTCGAGAAGCCGGGCCTGGAGACGGACCCAGTCGCCGACGGTCACGACGGGGAAGCGTGTGCCGTAGGGCCGCCCGTCGGCGGGGTGGGGGGACTGGGGCCCGGTCGTGCCGTAGCAGCTTCCCAGCACGTTCGCGCAGAGCACGAAGAATCGGCGGGTGTCGATCGCCTTGCCGGGTCCGACCACGGCGTCCCACCAGCCCGGCCGGGAGCGGCGGTAGGCGCGGCCGTTCTGCCGGGCGCGCCGGTCCCAACCCGCCACGTGGGCGTCGCCCGAGAGCGCGTGTGCGACGAGCACCGTGTTCGACCGCGCCTCGTTGAGCGCGCCGTACGTCTCGAACTCGACGTCGACCGGCGCGAGGGAGGCGCCCGCCTCGAGCGCGAACGGCTCGCCGTCGGGCTCGACGAGACG
>PWTM01000255.1 GCA_003563855.1 PVC group bacterium
CCTGGGCTCGTCGCGCGCACGCCGTGCGCGCCGGGGAGGCGGCGCGGCCAGCCGCGCCGCAGAGAGCGCGAGCAAGCTCGCGCACTCCAGGGCGCCGCTGCGCGGCGCGGGACCCGCGCGAGCGGATGCTCCACCCGCGCCGCAGGCGCCCTGGAGTGCGGCGGCTTGCCGCCGCTTCCGCCGCGTCGCGACGCGGCGGGAGGGCGAAAGCGTCCTCGCGAGGCCGCCCCGTAATCCGACAGGGCAGGCACTCCAAAGCCGTTCCGCGGCGCAGGATCGCCCCCAATGATTCTGTCCCATCGTTCCCCGTAGTCGTCGGCGTCGTCGACCGAAGAGAGGATGCCGCGAAGAACGGTGGAAGGTCCGCGCCGCCGCCGCTGCGTTGACAGGGACGGCGGTTTGGGCGAAGGTGGCGACGGCCTTTGCCGCGGGTGCGCAACTCCGGTCGCGGACCGGGATGCAGGCGGGCAGCCCTCGACCGCGCGGGGTCCCGGGATCCCGCGTGGAGGGCTTCGACCACGCTTGGAGGAGTTCATGCTGGAATCGTTGCTGACGCCGAAATCGATCGCCGTGGTCGGCGCCTCCGCCACGCCGGGGAAGGTTGGGCACGAGGTCGTGGCCAACCTGCAACGGTCCGGTTTCGAGGGCCGGATCGTGCCGGTCAACCCGAAGGCGAAGGAAATCCTCGGCCTGCCCTGCTACCCCGGGATCGCGGAGGCCGGGCACGCCGTCGACCTGTGCGTGATTGCCGTGCCAACGGCGGCGGTGCTCGATAGCGTACGCGCCGCGATCGAGGCCGGGACGCGCGCCTTCATCGTGATCACCGCCGGCTTCAAGGAGGTGGGCGAGGAAGGGTTGGCGCGCGAGCAGGCGCTGGTCGAGCTCTGCCGGGCGCACGGCGCGCGGCTGATGGGACCGAACTGCATCGGGCTGATCCACACGCACCACCGGCTGAACGCCTCCTTCTCGCCGGCACGCGTCCCGCCCGGGGGGATTTCCGTCATCTCGCAGTCCGGCGCGCTCTGCGTGGCGATCCTGGACTGGGCGGCCAGCCGCGGCATCGGGCTCGGCACCGTCGTCAGCTTCGGCAACAAGGCGGACCTGAGCGAGGTCGACTTCCTCGAGGCGCTGGCGGAGGACCCGCGCACCCGGGTGATCGCCGGCTACCTCGAAAGCATCACCGACGGGGACGAGTTCCTGCGCGTGGCCGAGCAGGCGGCCGGGGTCAAGCCGGTCGTCGTGCTCAAGGCCGGCGTGACGCAGGCCGGCGCCCGGGCCGCCTCCTCGCACACGGGCAGCCTCGCCGGCGCCGACATGGCCTATGGCGCCGCGTTCCACCGCGCCGGGTTGATCCGCGCCGAGCGCTTCGACGACCTGTTCGACTACGCGATGGCGTTCGCCATGCAGCCGCTGCCGGCGGGCCGGCGGATCGCCGTGATCACGAACGCCGGCGGACCGGGGATCATGGCCGCCGACGCGCTGGAGTCGAAAGGCCTCACGGTGGCCGCGCTGGCCGAAGAGACACAGGAGAAGCTGCGCGCAGCCCTGCCGGCCGCCGCGGCCGTCGGGAATCCGGTGGACGTGATCGGCGACGCGGCGCCGGACCGCTACGTCGAGGCCTTCCGCATCCTCCAGGAGGACCCCGGCGTCGACGCGGTCCTCGTGCTGGTGACGCCGCAGAACATGACCGAGCCGCTCCGGCTCGCCGAGGCCCTGCACGCGGCGAACGCGGGAACGAAGCCGTTGCTCGCCGCCTTCATGGGCGGGCACGAGATCGAGGCGGCCACGCGCCGGCTGCAGGAACTCGATATCCCCAACTACCCGTCGCCGGAGCGGGCCGTGGGCGCGCTCGAGGCGCTCTGCGAATACGCCGCCTGGCGCCGCCGGCCGCCGCGGGTTGTGACCCGCTTCCCGGTCAACACCCGCCGCGTGCGGCGGGTGCTGCTCTGGCACGAGCGGATGAAGCGCCGTCAGGTCAGCGAGGTCGAGGCCAAGGAGATCCTGCGCGCCTACGGGTTCAACGTCCTGCCGGGCCACCTGACGACCGACCGTGACGAGGCCGTCGAGGTCGCCGAGCGCATCGGCTACCCGGTCGTCATGAAGATCGTCTCGCCGGACGTCATCCACAAGTCCGACTTCGGCGGGGTGCGGCTGAACCTGGCGGATGCCGAGCAGGTGCGCGACGCGTACGACCTGATGATGCTGCGCGTCCAGCGCCGGGCGCCCGATGCGCACATCCGCGGGGTCTACATCGAGTCCATGGGCCCGCGCGGCCGCGAGGTGATCCTGGGCATGACGCGCGACCCGCTCTTCGGGCCGATGCTGATGTTCGGGCTCGGCGGCATCTTCGTCGAGGTGATGAAGGACGTCACCTTCCACCTCGCGCCGATCACGGCCGACGAGGCCATGCAGATGTTGCGCAGCACGCGCTCCTACGCCCTGCTCGAGGGCGCGCGCGGACACGCGCCGGTGGACCTGGGGGCGCTGGCCTCGAGCCTGCAGCGGATCAGCCAGCTCTCGGTGGATTGCCCGCAGGTCCAGGAGCTCGATATCAACCCGTACATCGTTGGCGGCGTCGGCGTCGAGCCGTACGTGGCCGACGCCCGCATGACGCTGGCCGAGCCGGGAGCCGAGGCATGAGCGACGCCCCTTTGACCCACGAACCCGACTGGCAGGAGAAGTACGCTTCGCTCGTCGCGACGGCGGACGAGGCGGTCGCCCGCGTCCGGCCCGGCCAGCGGGTCTTCGTCGGCACCGGCTGCGCCACGCCGCTGCAGTTGATCGCCGCGCTCACGAAGCGCGCGACCGAGCTGCCGGACACCGAGATCGTGCACCTGCTCACCTACGGGAACGCGCCCTACGCGGAGCGCGCGATGTCCGAGTACTTCCGCGTGAACAGCTTCTTCATCGCCGAGAACGTCCGCGACATCATCCGCGAGGGGCTGGGGAACTACACGCCCATGTTCCTCTCCGAGATCCCGCGCCTGTTTCGGTCCGGCGAGTTGCCGCTCGACGTCGCGCTCATCCAGGTCACCCCGCCGGACGCGGACGGCCTCTGCAGCCTCGGGGTCTCGGTCGACATCGTCAAAAGCGCCGCGGAGAACGCCGGCCTGGTGATCGCCCAGGTGAACCCGAACATGCCGCGCACGACCGGCGACGCGGCGATCCACGTCTTCGACCTCGACGCGCTCGTGCCCTGCGACGACCCGCTGGTCGAGGTGCCGGTCGCGGAGCCCGACGAGACGACCCGCCGCATCGGCGAGCACGTCGCCTCGCTCGTCGAGGACGAATCGACGCTGGAGCTCGGGATCGGGAAGATCCCGCACGCGGTGCTGCACAGCCTCAAGGGGAAGCGGAATCTCGGCATTCACACGGAGATGGTGACCGACGACATCATCGAGATGGTCGACTCCGGCGTCATCACGGGCGCCTGCAAGCGGCTCGACCGGCACAAGATCGTCGCCAGTTTCGCGCTCGGCACGCGCAAGCTCTTCGACTTCATCGACGGCCACCCGGCCTTTGCCTTCTACCCGACCGAGTACGTGAACGATCCCGGGATCATCGCGCAGCAGTCGCGGATGGTGGCCGTCAACGTGGCGCTCGAGATCGACCTGACGGGCCAGGTCTGCGCGGATTCGCTCGGTTCGCAGTTCTTCTCCGGGGTCGGCGGGCAGGTCGACTTCAACCGCGGCGCGGCGCGCTCCGAGGGGGGGAAGGCGATCATCGCCCTGCCTTCGACCGCGAAGAAGGGCGCGGTCTCGCGCATCGTCACGCGGCTGAGCCCCGGGGCGGGCGTGGTGACCACCCGGGCCGACGTGCATTACGTCGTCACGGAGTACGGCGTCGCCTACCTGCACGGCAAGAGCGTCCAGGAGCGGGCGCTGGCGCTCATCAGCATCGCGCATCCGGACTTCCGCGCGGGCCTGCTGCGCGAGGCGATCGACGCGCGCTACCTGGCGGCGGAGCTGGGCGAGAAGGAGCGCAAGATCGTGGTCGCGCCGCGCGAACTGCGGACGACCTACCTGCTCGATGACGGCACGCAGGTCTACCTGCGGCCGATCCACCCGACGGACGAGCCCAACCTGCGGCAGCTCTTCTACGCGCTCTCGCAGCAGACGATCTATTACCGGTTCATGAGCCGGATCAAGCGCATCCCGCGCAAGCAGATCCAGGACTTCGTCTACATCGACCACCGCAACGAGGTCGCGATGGTGGCGACGATCCCGGCGCCGCACGGCGACGAGTTCGTCGCGATCGGGCGCTACTACCTGGACGCGCAGACGAACCGCGCCGAGGTGGCCTTCGTCGTGCGCGACGACTGGCAGAACCGCGGGATCGGGACGTTCCTGCTCCGCCACCTGATGAGCATGGCGCGCCGCAACGGGATCCGCGGTTTCACCGCCGAGGTGCTGCGCGACAACGTGGCGATGCAGCGGGTGTTCAACAAGGCGCCCGGGACGGTGCAGAGCCGCCTGAACGGGGACGTGTTCAGCTACGAAATCGAGTTCGCCTGATCGCGGGACATCCGCGGCGGGAGGATGGCATGGGCAGGCTCTTCGGGACCGACGGCGTGCGGGGCGTCGCGAACGTCGCGCCGATGACGGTGGAGACCATGCGCGAGCTGGGCCGCGCGACGGCGCACGAGGCGATTCGATGAGTGCGCGGTACGGCGGAGCGCTCGCGGCGCTGGCGTGTCTGCTGCTGGCCGGCGGCTGCGCCACGGCGTCGCGCGGTCCGGAAGGCCCCCGACGGGACTGGGACTGGGGCCCGATCGCCTCGCGCCAGACCGCGCCCGACGGCACGGAGCGGATCCGCGCGCTGGGCCCGGTGGTCGAGACCGTCCGGGCGCCCGACGGTTCGCGGCTGACGGCGGTCCGGCCGTTCTTCGCGCGCGAGACCGATGCGGCCTCCGGCTGGGAGCATACCGACTGGCTCTGGCCCGTCGGCGAGTCGAAGCGCCTCGAGGGTGGGGCGCTCTCCTGGCGCCTGCTGACGGCCTACGGCCGGCAGCCCGACCCGGATGACCCGCACGGGCGCTGGCGGCTCTGGGTGCTCCCGCTCTACTTCCAGGGTCGCGACGCGCAGGGCCGCGGCTACCTGGCCGTCTTTCCCGTCGGCGGGCGCGTGCGCGATTTCCTGACGTACGACGAGGCTGTCTTCGCGCTCTGGCCGCTCTGGAGCCGGACCCGGAGGGGCGCGACAACGACGCACCACGCGCTCTGGCCGGTCGTGTCCTGGACGGACGGCCCCGGCATCCGGCGCGCGCGCGTCTTCCCGCTCTACGGCGTCGGGCACTACCGCCAGTGGGCCTCCCACCGTTTCGTCCTCTGGCCGCTCTGGAGCGAGGCCCGCTACCACCAGCCGCCCCCGGGCGGCTACGGGTTCCTCGCGTTCCCGCTCTACGGTCGGGTCCGGCGGGGCGAGGAGCGATCCGACTCGGTCCTCCCGCCGTTCTTTCGCCTCTCCCGGTCGCCCACGCAGACCGAGGTCACCGCGCCCTGGCCGATCGTTCGCATCAGGCGCGGCGACCTGCACGAGACGACCGTCTGGCCCCTGTTCGGACACCGCCGGCGCGAGGGGATCGCGGAGGATTCGCTGCTCTGGTTCTTCTTCCAGCGCGAGCGCATCGACCGTGGCGCGGTCGAAGTCGAGCGCTGGCGCGCCGTGCCGGTGCTGACCGTCGAGACGCACCACGCGCGCGACGACGCTCGGCCCCCGGTTCGCGAAGTCCGGGTCTGGCCGCTGCTCTCCTACCGCCGGCGGGGCGAGGCGCAACGCTTCCGCCTGCTCGAGCTCTGGCCCGCGCGGGGCGCGCGCCCGGTCGAGCGGAGCTGGGCGCCGTTCTGGACCCTGCTCGACGTCCGCGCCGAGGGCGACGCGCGCGAGACGGAGCTGCTCTGGGGGCTCTACCGGCGCCGGGTGCGGGCGCCCGGGCAGCAACGCACATCCCTCTTCCCGCTGATCGAGTGGGACCGGTGCGGGCCGGAAGAGCGCGGCTGGCAGGTGCTCAAGGGCCTGGCCGGCTACCGGCGCGAGGGCGCGGACCGGCGCCTTCGCCTGTTCTACGCGTTTTCCGTCAACCTCGGCGGGGACGACGCGCCGTGATCACGCCCGAACCCGACCAGTTCGCCCCTCCCGCCGGAACGCTGGCCGCGGCCGGGCGCCGGATGCTGCTGCTCTGCCGCAACCTCGGGCGCGCGGTCCGGATGGGCGTC
Source organism: PVC group bacterium (assembly GCA_003563855.1). Taxonomy (GTDB): domain Bacteria; phylum Verrucomicrobiota; class Kiritimatiellia; order PWTM01; family PWTM01; genus PWTM01. The sequence continues at coordinate 6,216 of PWTM01000255.1, forward strand.
GAGGCGTTCCTCCTGCTGCGCTTCGCCTTTTCGCGGAGGAACCGCCGCGAGGTGCTCGTCCAGCTCTTCGTCACCGGGATCAAGAGCCTCGGGATCATCACCGTGGTCGGGCTCTTCATCGGCATGGTGCTCACGCTGCAGACCGGCCTTGAGCTGCGGCGCTTCGGACGCGAGATCAACACCGGCGCCGCCGTCACGCTGGTGATCGTGCGCGAGATGGGCCCGTTCATGACCGGGCTGATCATCGCCGCCAGCGTCGGCTCCGCGATCACCGCGCAGATCGGCACGATGGTGATCTCCGAGGAGGTCTCCGCGCTCGAGGTGATGTCGATCAACCCGGCGCGGTTCCTCGTCATGCCGCGGCTGGCGGCCCTGCTCCTGATGATGCCGCTGCTGACGGTTTACACCAACATCATGAGCGTCGTGGGCGGCGCGATCGTCGGCCAGCGCCAGCTCGGGATCAGTGTGCCCGCCTATATCGACAGCGTGCAGTGGTTCATCACGAACAAGGATGTCTACGTCGGGCTGCTCAAGGCGGTGATCTATGGGGCGATCATCGCCACGACCGCGTGCCACCAGGGCTTCTCCGCCCGCGAAGGCGCCGTCGGTGTCGGCATGGCCACGCGCCGCACCGTGATCATCTCCTTCCTGCTGGTCCTCGTCGTCGGCTACATTGTCAGCCGGCTGTTCTACGAATGAGCGCGATCCTCGAATTCGAACAGGTGACCAAGCGGCTCGGCGGGCGCACGGTGCTCGATCGCGTCGACCTCGCGGTCGAGCGCGGCGAGATCTTCGTCCTCGTCGGCGCCTCGGGCATGGGCAAGAGCGTCTCGCTCAAGCACATGATCCGCCTGCTCACCCCGGACTCCGGCGCGGTCCGGGTGGACGGGGAGCGGATCGACGAGGCGCGGGGCCGGGCGCTGGAGCGGATACGCGACCGCTTCGGCGTCCTGTTCCAGGGCGCGGCCCTGCTGCAGTGGATGAGCGTGGCCGACAATGTCGCGCTGCCGCTGCGGGAGAAGACACGCCTCTCCGAATCGGCCATCGCCGAACGCGTGCATGCCTGCCTCGAGCTCCTTGGGCTCGAGGAGAGCGCCGACGCGGCGCCTGCGGAACTCTCGGGCGGCATGCGCAAGCGCGTCGGGCTCGCGCGCGCGATCGTCGGCGAGCCCGAGATCATCCTTTACGACGAGCCGACCTCGGGACTGGACCCGGTGACCTCGCGCCACATCGATGGCGTCATCGGGGACCTGCGGGACCGGCTCGGCGTCACCAGCGTCGTGGTCACCCACGACCTGCACAGCGCGCTGGCGATCGGAACGCGCATCGCCGTGATCGACCGGGGCCGGATCGTCGAGTGCGCCTCGCCGGCGGCGTTTGTCCGGTCGCGGAACGAGACGGTGCAGGCGTTCCTGGCCGCGCAGCACATTACCCGGACCGGAGACTGGGAAGAGGGGAATCGTCATGGCAAGTAACCGGGCGCGCGAGACCTCGATGGAAGTGACCGTCGGGGCGTTCATGCTGATGGTCCTGCTGGCGCTGAGTTTCTTCACCATCGTGCTTAGCCAGCAGGCGCTCTTCACCGAGACCTGGCCGCTCGAGGTGACGTTCGAGGACGTGATGGGCGTACGCGAGGGCGACCACGTCTACCTGCGCGGCGTGCAGATCGGCAACGTCCGGCGCATCCGGCTGGAGGAGGGGGGGGTGCGGCTGATCTGCCGGCTGACGCAACCGCTGGAGTTGCGCGAGGACTACCGGATCGAGCTCCAGGCCTCCTCCGTGCTGGGCGGCCGGTACGTGAACATCCGGGAAGGCTCCCCGGACCTCCCGCTCCTGGCGCCCGACACGCCGTTGGTCGGGGAGACCCCGGTCGATGTCTTCGACGAGGCCGCGCGCGCCGTGGTCAGCCTGCGCGAGGCGATCGAGGAGGAGGGCGGCGTGCTCGACCGCGTCGCCGCCGTCGCGGAGAACGTGGACGAGGTCGTGGCGCGCATCGGACGGGGCGAAGGCTCGCTGGGGCGGCTGCTGGTCGAAGAGGGGCTCTACGAGGACCTGGCCGCGTCGGTCGCCGGCCTGCGCGAGACCGTGGCCGCCGTCTCGGAAGGGCGCGGCACGCTCGGGCGCCTCTTGCAGGACGAGGGCCGCATCCACGAGGATATCGCCGCAGTCACCGCCGAGCTGCGCGGCGTGGCCGAGCGGCTGGGCCGCGGGGAAGGCCTCGCCGGCCGCCTGCTCGGCGAAGACGACACGGTCTACGCGGACCTCCAGGCCGCTGCCCAGGCGGTGCGCGCAGTCCTCGAAGCGGTGGAGGAGGGCGAGGGCACCATCGGCCGGCTGGCCCGCGACCCTGGGCTCTACGACGATATCCGCCTGCTCATCCACGAGGTGCGCGCCACCGTGGACGACTTCCGCGAAACCACCCCGATCACGACCTTCACCAGTATCCTCTTCGGGGTGTTCTGAGGTTCATCGCTGCGCAGGCGCCCGCGGCAGAGCGGGCGGGCACCTGCGCCGTTGCGATCTTTCCAGGGTCACCGCTTACCGGTGCGCCATGCCGCGGCGGCGGCGAGCGCGGCGCGGCGGAGACGGGCGGCGAGGCGGCCATAGCGGTCGGCCAGCGGCCCGAGGTCGGCGCCGGCCTCCGGGCGCTCCCGGCGGGCCGCGCTCGCCCAGGCGGCGGAGCGAAGCCCGCGTTCCATGATCAGCGCGTCCTGGTGTTCGCCGAGCGCGTCGGTCAGGCGCTTCACCCGGCGCGCGGCGCGGCGGGCGCGCTTGCCCTCGATGTCCGCGAAGAACTGGTGCGCGTATCGCAGGTTCTTTCCGCGGATGCGCAGCGCGTGGAGCCCGGCGTCGGTGGGTTCCCCGGAGACCGCGTCCGCCGCGCGGCGGACACGCTTCTCCATCCGGCGGACCCGGCGCCGGGCCGCCTTCCTCACGGGCTCGAGGGCTGCGGGCGGTGCGTCGCAGGGCGTCCCGCCGGACGCCCGCGCGCGCAGCGCGTCGAGCAACCCGGCGGTGCGCGGGGCGTCGAGCGCGCGCAGCAACCGCGCGCGCGCGCGACGGCGCAACGCGGCGAGCCCCGCGTCGGCGGCTTCCGCGATCGTCCGCAGCGACGCCGGCAACCGCCGGCCGTCTTCGCGGAGGCGGGCGCGGGCGACGTCGAGATCGCGGACGCGCCCGAGCTCGCGGGCGAGCCACCGCAGGTCGCGCTTCAGGGCCTCGATCGCGCCGGGATCGAACGCCGCGCGGAAGACGCGCAGCGCGGCGCGAAGCCGCCGCAGGGCAATCCGCGCCTGGTGGACGGCTTCCGGATCGACGCCGCTGCGGACGCCGGGTTCGAACCAGCAGAGCCGCTCGGTCTGGACGGCCAGGTGCTTGCGGGCGGCCTCCAGGAAGGTGTCGCCGCGGTCCAGCTTGCGGTCGCCGCGGCGGGGCCGGACCGGGGGCGGCCGGCCGGCCAGAAGCAGCCCGCGTTCGAGCTTCGACCGCGGGTCGGGCTTGAGCCGGAGACTGCGCCCGACCGCCACGGCGAAGGCCGAGAAGCGGGCGGGATCGCCCGAGCGGAGCTCCAGCTCGAGTTCGGCGAAGCCGGCGGCCGGCCCCGGATCGAGCAGGCGCACGAGGTCGAACGCGACCTCGATCGTTCCGGCGCCGCCCGCGGCGCGCACGGCCTCCGTGCGGATCTTGCGCAGGCGCAGGATGGGTTGGACCTGAAGCGGGGGGAATAAGCGCGCCAGCGCGGCGGCGACGCGTGGGCCCGGAGGAGGGCCGGGCATGTCGGGCCCGACGCCCGGTGGGAGGGTCTCTTCGATCTCGAAGCGGCGCGCGAGGCCGTCGGGATCCGCGTGCGCGCTCTTCAGCGTCAGCCGCACGCATCCGTTCACCCAGCGGAGGCGTAGCCCGAGCCCCGCGCGCCGCAGGGTCCAGTCGGCGGTATCGAGGTAGACCTCGTGCATGGCCCGGATGCGGAGGCTGCCCGGGCACATGCGGGCGCCCAGAACCCGGGCAAACGCCTGCCGTCCCGCCTCCGGCGAAGGAAGCAGGAACTTGGCTTCGTGTTCGACGGGGCCGTGGTCCACGGCGCTACGCTCCGCTCTTCGCGAGCGCTCGGAGCGCGCGCGGCGGGAGCAGCCAGTCGAGCCAGGCGCGCCCCGGCGCCGGCGGCCCGTCGAAGACCAGGCGCATGGCCCCGGCTTTTCTGAAGGTGAGCCGGACCACGTCCCGGCGGCAGAGCGCCACCGATGCGAGGTCCGCAAGGTCGGGCATGTGCCCGACGGCGACCACCGATTCGGCCCCGGCCGCGCGGACCTCGCCAAGGACGTCCCCCGGCGCGCCGCCGGCCAGCGCGGGGGTCTCGACGACCGGCGCATCCCCGGGAAGCGCCTCGGCGAGGATATCCGCGGTCTGCCGCGCGCGCCGAAGCGGACTGGTCAGGATGACGCCGGGACGGCAACCCAGCGCAGCGAGTCCGGCCGCCGCGCGGGCGGTGCGGCGCCGGCCCTCGTCCGTGAGCGGCCGCTCCGCGTCGCTGCCGCCCGGCGCCGCATCGGCCGCGATGCCGTGGCGCACAAGAAAGAGTTCCATCCGCATCCTCCCTGCCGTACAGCGAAGGAGCCTAGCCGGAACGCCGGGGCGCGTCGAACCGAATCGTCGGGGTGTCGCGTGGGGGGTGAGGGGTGTCGCGTGTCGGGTGTCGCGTGTCGGGGGGAGGGCAGTGGGCAGTGGGGAGTCGGGGTGGGCCGTGTGTGTGCGGGTGTGTGGGTGTGTGGGTGTGTGGGGGGACGGTCTGTGCCGGGGGCAGGGCCGGCCCCCGCGGGCTTGCCCCGTGGGGGAGGAAAGGTTGAGAGAGGTGCCGGGGCGCGCATCATGGGAGCCCGAGGGAGAGCGCGGGAAGACCGAAGGCCAACCCGCGCTCGCGCGAGTGGTGCGACGCTCCGCGCAGTTCAACGTTGAACGCTTCTTCCTCCGCCCCGTAGAGAGGCAGGGAAGATTCCTCCTTTCGCCGGGGCGGGCTTCCACTCCCTTCGCTTCTGCGGGGCTCTTACACTGCTAGAAGGGGTGACGCGATATGGAGTGCGGCGGCAGAGGGCGAAGCCCGTCGACGCCGCTTTCGGTTGGCAGGGGGAAGCGGTCTC
>PWTM01000258.1 GCA_003563855.1 PVC group bacterium
AGGCGGCGCGGCGAGCCGCGCCGCAGAGAGCGCGAGCAAGCTCGCGCAGGGCGCCGCTGCGCGGCGCGGGACCGGCGCGAGCGGATGCCCTTCCCGCGCCGCAGGCGCCCTGGAGTGCGGCGGCTCGCCGCGGCGGCGGGGGGGAAGCGACCTCGCGAGGCCGCCCCCGTCATCCAACAGGGCAAGCACTTCAAAGCCGCTGTGCGGCGCAGGACCGCGATCCATGATCCTGACCTGATGATTCTGTCCCCCATGCCAACTGTTCCCGTCCCCTTGGTCGGCCAGGCTGGAGCCTGGCGTTCCCGGGGGGCACGCTTCTCTTTACGTTATCGCCTCCTCGGCCGCCCGGGGAGATCCCCCCCGCACGCCGAAAACTGGCGAAAGTCCACGCGGGCGGCGCTTGCGTGGGGGAGGCCACGGTCGGTATGCTCCGGCCATGGCGGTTCGACGCGAACGGGTGCGGAGCGGGTGGACGGGCGTGGGGGGCATCCTGCTGCTCACGCTGGCGGCGATGCTGCTCCTGAGCCTGCTCTCCTATGTGCCTGCCGACGTGCGGGCGTTGCAGACGCCGCCCAACCCGCGGGTAGAGAACCTGATCGGGCCGGTTGGCGCCTGGACGGCCTTCGGTGTGTTCATGGCGCTCGGGTTGGCCGCCTACGTGCTTCCGCCGGCGCTCTTCGCGCTGGCGGTGTGGATTCTTGCCCGGCGCGAAGGCCGCGTTGCGCCGCGGGCCGGCTGGGGGCTGCTGGCGCTCGTCGCGCTCTGTCTCGTGATCGAGCTTTCGAGCGGGGGGCATGGCGCGCTCGCCGAGCGGCTGAACCTCCCCTCGGCCGGCGGGCTGCTGGGGCTGGTCTTCGGGCGCCAGCTCCTGGCGGACCTCCTGCTGGGCGAGATCGGAACGCTGATCCTCGCCTGGGGCCTGCTGCTGGCGGGCGGATTCCTCGCGCTCGACACGCATCCGGCGCACCTCTGGCGGCGCGTCGCCCCGGCCGGCCGCTGGCTGCGCATGCGCGCGGCGGCCGCGGTCGAGGCGCGGCGCGACCGGCGCCGGGCGTTCGACCAGCAGGCCCGCGAGGTTGCCCGCGAGCGCCGCCGCCTCGAGCGGGCGCTCGGCCGCAACGGGGACGCCGCGCCCGTTCCGGCCGGCCCGCCGCGTGTCGCCGAGCCGCCCGAGCCGGAGCCCGAGCCACCGCCCCCGACGCGAAAGCGGCCGCGCCCGCCCCGCCGCGCGGAGGCTCCGGCGGAGGACGCGCCGCCGGCCCCGGCCGCCGCGTTCAAGCCGCCCGGGGAGGACGAGGCGCGCGCCTGGACGCTGCCGCCGATGACGCTGCTGGCCGCGACGACGCCCAACGGAACCGGTGTGCTCCAGAGCGACCTGGCCGACACCGCGCGCATTCTCACCGAGACGCTTTCGGAGTTCGGCATCGACGCCCAGGTGACCAACGTCGAGACCGGCCCCGTCGTGACCCGCTACGAGGTGCTGCCCGCCCCCGGCGTGCGGGTCGAGCGCATCGCGGCGCTGAGCAACAACATCGCCCTGACGATGAAGGCCGAGAGCGTGCGCGTGCAGGCGCCGATCCCGGGCAAGGGCGTCGTCGGCATCGAGGTACCGAACAGCGAGAGCAGCGTCGTGACGCTGCGCGAGGTGGTCGGGAGCGCCGGCTGGAACGCGGAGAAGAACGCGCTTCCGCTCGCGCTCGGCAAGGACGTCGGCGGCCGCGTGATCGTCGCCGACCTGGCCGAGATGCCGCACCTGCTGATCGCCGGCGCGACCGGCTCGGGCAAGACGGTCTGCATGAACTCCCTGCTGACCGGCCTGCTGATGAGCCGCACGCCCGACCAGCTCCGGCTGCTGCTGGTCGACCCGAAGATCGTCGAGTTCTCCGCCTACAACGACCTGCCGCATCTCGTCGTGCCGGTGATCACGGACCCGAAGAAGGTCGCGCTCGGCCTGCGCTGGGCGATCGCCGAGATGGAGAAGCGCTACAAGCTCTTCGCCAAGGTCGGCGTGCGGAATATCCGCAGCTTCAACACGCGCCCGGTCGCGAAGCAGGCGGATCTCTTCGGCGAGGAGCCCGCGCCGTCTCCCTCCGCCGTTCCCGAGCGGCTGCCCTACATCGTGGTCGTGGTCGACGAGCTGGCCGACCTGATGCTGGTGGCGCAGGCGGACATCGAGAACGCGATCGCGCGCCTTGCGCAGCTCTCGCGCGCCGTGGGCATCCACATGATCCTCGCCACGCAGCGACCCTCGGTCAACGTGATCACCGGGACGATCAAGGCGAACTTCCCGGGCCGGATCGCCTTCCAGGTGGCGCAGCGGGTCGACAGCCGCACGATCCTCGATGCGAACGGGGCGGACAAGCTGCTGGGCCGGGGCGACATGCTGTTCCTGCCGCCCGGCAGCGGGAAGCTGGTCCGGGCGCAGGGCTGCCTGACCCTGGACCCGGAGGTGCACGGCGTCTGCGAGCACTGGCGCGCGCAGGGGGCGCCGCAGTTCGAGGCCACGATCCGGGAGAAGATCGAGAAGAAGACGGCGGACGTACCCGAGATGGACGAGGACGACGGGCTGATCGAGGCGGCGATCGAGATCATCCGCCAGACGCAGCGCGCCTCGACCTCCTCGCTGCAGCGCCGGCTGCGCATCGGGTACACGCGGGCGGCCCGCATCATGGACCTGCTCGAGGAGAAGGGAATCGTCGGACCCGCGCAGGGGTCCGACCCACGCGACATCCTCATCGACCTGGACGGCGATATCCCGTCGAACCCGGACCTTGCCGGGGACGGGCCGGATGAGGCACTCTCGGAGGACCCCGATCCGCGCGCATGAGCGCGGCGGGCGGGTGCGGCAGGACGATGGCAACGATTGGCGAGCAGTTCCGGGCCGCGCGCACCGCCCGTCGGATGACGGTCGCGGAGGCGGCGGAAGTCACGCGCATCAAGCCGACGCACATCGAGGCGATG
>PWTM01000356.1 GCA_003563855.1 PVC group bacterium
CCCGCCAGTCGGCGAACGGCGTCCCGCCGCCCAGCGCGCGCCAACCCTCGACGAGCAGGTGCGCGGTGCCGCCGCCGGAGCCGAGCGGAAGGCCGGGCGGATCCCGGGCGAGGAACGCCCCGGGCATGAGCTCCGGCGCCGCCGCGAGTGCGGGCGGGACCGAGACGAGCATCTCCATCGCACCCTCCCCCGCCGGGCCGCCGGCCGGCCCCGCCTTCACGACGCCTCCGTCGCGCGCTCGAGCGCCGCGACGACGCGCGGCGCGGTCTGCCCGTCCCAGAGCGGGATCGCCGGCGCGGGCTGACCGTGGTACTGCGCGATCGCCGCCTCGATCGCCGGCGCGAGCCGTTCGCCGTCCGGGTCCACGAGCCGGTTCGTGCCCTGCTCAATCGTGATCGGCCGCTCCGTGTTCGGACGGGCGGTCAGGCAGGGGATGCCCAGGAAGCTCGTCTCTTCCTGGATCCCGCCCGAGTCCGTCACGACCGCGGCCGCGCCCAGTTGCAGCCGGAGGAAATCGACATAGCCGAGCGGCTCGACGCAGCAGAGCCGGCGGGCGCGCCGGCGCAGGGCGGGGGCGTCGTCGACCAGCCGGCGGGTGCGCGGATGCATCGGGAGGACGACCGGCCGCGCCCCGGCGGCCTCTGCAAGCTGGTCGAGCAGTCGGCCGAGCCGGGCCGGATCGTCAACGTTCGACGGCCGGTGCAGCGTCGCCAGCACGTAGTCGCCCTCGGCGAGATCGAGCCGGTCGAGAACCGGCGAAGCCTTCGCCCGGGGCAGCAGGAACACGAGGCTGTCGATCATGATGTTGCCGACCCGCGCGATCCGCTCCGGCGGGACGCCCTCGCGCCGCAGGTGCGCGTCCGCGTCCTCGCTCGGCGTCAGGAGCAGGTCGGCGATGGCGTCGGTCGCACAGCGGTTGATCTCCTCGGGCATCGACCGGTCGCCGCTGCGCAGGCCCGCCTCGAGGTGCGCGACGCGGATGCCCATCTTGACCGCGGTCAGCGCGCCGGCAACGGTCGAGTTCACGTCGCCGACGACGACCAGCCAGTCGGGGCGCTCGCGCTCGAGCACCGGTTCGAGGGCGATCATCACGCGACCGGTCTGCGCACCGTGCGGGCCGGAGCCGACGCCGAGGAAGTGGTCGGGCGGCCGGACGCCAAAGTCCTCGAAGAAGACGTCGCTCATCGCCGCGTCGTAGTGCTGCCCGGTATGGATCAGCACCGGCCGCCAGCGCTCGGGCGCGCGCTCGAGCGCCCGCAGCAGCGGGAAGACCTTCATGTAGTTGGGCCGCGCGCCGGCCAGCAGTCCGATCGTCCTCGCCCCGCTCACATCGCCCCTCCCTCTTCGCCGTAGTGCGCCCGGATCCAGTCGCGGTAGGCGCCCGAACGCACGGCCGCAACCCAGTCGGCGTGGGCCAGGTACCAGGCGACCGTGCGGCGCAGGCCCGTCTCGAACGACTCCCGCGGCTGCCAGCCGAGCTCGCGCCCGATCCGCGTCCCGTCGATCGCGTACCGCCGGTCGTGCCCCGGCCGGTCGGCGACGAACCGGACCAGCTCCCGCCGCGGCGCGCCGTCGGGGCGCGGACCCGCCAGCTCGTCGACCAGGTCGCAGACGCGGTGCACAACGTCGATGTTCGCCTCCTCGGCGCCGCCCCCGACCGCGTAGGTGCGACCCGGGGCGCCGCGCGTCATCACACGCCAGACGGCCTCGCAGTGGTCGCGCACGTAGAGCCAGTCGCGCACGTTCCGCCCGTCGCCGTAGACCGGCAGCGGCCGGCCCTCGAGCGCGTTGAGGATCATCAGCGGGATCAGCTTCTCCGGGAACTGGAAGGGGCCGTAGTTGTTCGAGCAGTTCGAAATCGTGACCGGCAGCCCGTAGGTCGTGTGCCAGGCCCGGACCAGGTGGTCCGAGGCGGCCTTCGAGGCCGCGTAGGGGCTGTTCGGGTGGTAGGGGGTCTCCTCGGTAAAGTACCCCTCCGGCCCGAGCGAGCCGAAGACCTCGTCGGTGCTGACGTGGTGGAAGCGCGCGATCCGGTCCGCGCGCTCGCGGGCCAGCTCGAGCAGCGTGCAGGTGCCGACGACGTTGGTGACGATGAACGCGTCCGGGGCGGCGATCGAGCGGTCGACATGCGACTCGGCGGCGAAGTGGCAGACGGCGTCCACCTGTTCTTCATCGAAGACACGCGCCATCCGGGCGCGGTCCGCGATGTCGGCATGCACGAACCGGTAACGGTCGGGGTGCGCCTCCGCCAGGTCGGCCAGGCTCCGCGGGTTCGCCGCGTAGGTCAGCTTGTCGACGTTGACGATCCGGCCATGGAAGTCGGGCGTCTCCTCGAGAAGGAAACGGATGAAGTTCACCCCGATGAACCCGCACCCTCCCGTGACCAGCAGCGCTTTCATCGTCCGCCCCCTTTCGCGGCGGCAGTATAGCGCCCGGGCGCCGGCGAAGCTAGCGGGGGAACGGCAGGGGGCTGACCCGGGCGGGGAGCGTGGCGCCGCGGGCGGCGATCTGGAGCGGGGACTCGACGGCCGAGGAGGCCGCGTCGACCCAGGCCAGGGCGACCGCCACCCCGAGGCTCGGCGCGAAGGCGCCGCTCGTGACCGCGCCGACGGGACGGCCGCCGGCCTGGACCGGATCGCCGGCGCGCGCTGCGCGCCGGCCCTCGAGCCGCAGCCCCACGAGCCGCTGCGGCGGTCCGGCGGCCAGCTCGCGCTCGACCGCCTCGCGGCCGATGAACGGCTTGCCCCGGGCCATGAACGCGCCGCCGGCCACGCCGGCCGGCGTGCGCTCGCGCGTCAGCTCGTGGCCGTAGAGCGGGTAGCCCATCTCGAGCCGCAGCGTGTCCCGCGCCCCGAGACCGCAGGCGACCACACCGGCCGAGGCGAGCGCCTCCCAGACCGGGGCGGCGAGCTCGCCGGGGATGAGCAGCTCCACCCCCCGTTCGCCGGTGTAGCCCG
>PWTM01000368.1 GCA_003563855.1 PVC group bacterium
CGATCCCGACAACGATCCCGACAACGATGGGGAGGAGCATATCTTTGTCGAAATCTTTGTCGACATCATTGTCGAAGAGCCCATGGAATCGAAACCGCCGCGAGCAACGCCAAAGACAACGATCTCGACAACGATCCCGACAACGATCCCGACAACGATCCCGACAACGATGGGGAGGAGCATATCTTTGTCGAAATCTTTGTCGACATCATTGTCGAAGAGCCCATGGAATCGAAACCGCCGCGAGCAACGCCGAAGACAACGATCTCGACAACGATGGGGAGCCACCGCTCACCGATCACCCCCGAAAGCCCCCCCGCCCTGTGCTACCGGGTGATCGACACCGGATAGAGCAACTTCGTCGGGTCTCTCCGCCTTACCGCTTCGGGGAGTTCTTGAATCCTATCGAGGTAGGTCGGGTCCCGGTAGACCCGGCACCCCTGCCTCAGGAGGGGGAGCAGCCGGACCCGCTGTGCGTCCGTGATGGGCCCGTGCGGCCATTCCCTGGAGGCGTCGGCATAGGGCGCGATGTAGTCGAGCGCCGCCCGGATCCCCCCGCTCTCCGCGGAACGGTAATTCCACAAGTCCAGCCCTACATGCTCTCCGAGCCGGCCCAGAAGGAACATCGCGTCCAGGTTGTACCGGCTGTAGTGGAACCCGATGGCTCTGGCGAGTTCACGAGGCTGGCGGCCGTCGGGGTCGATCTGGCGGGCGATGCGGTTCTCCCTGGCCGATTCGAGGACCGTTCTCGCCGTCTCCGTGTCCCCCACGAAGAGCGCGAAGCAGGCGACCTGGGCGTCGTAGAACGTGCCGTGATTGTTCGCGGCCCGGCGCTCGTCCCTGCCATGCCGGCTGGTCTGCAACCACCGGAGGTAGTCCCTGAACCAGTCCTTCAGGCCCTCGTGCTCCTCGCGCGTCCAGAACTCGGAACCGGCAAGCAGTCCTGCGGCATCGATGGCGGACGTGAGGCGGACCGTGTCGATGATGCCGATGCCTCTCCCTTCCACGCGTCCCGGAATGGCCTGTCCGTACTGGAGATGGGGGTTCATCCGGGTATCCGCGTCGAGAAACCAGGTGCGCAGCAACAGGGCGGCGCGCTCGGCGAATTCCGCCCGGCCCGTGAAGGTATGGGCGAGCGCCAGCGTGTGCGCCGAACGGGCCATGCGGCCGAGGCGCGGGGAGTCCGATCCATCGGTCCTGGCCTCCGGGTTCCCCTCGCCGTCCCGACGGATATACGGCAGGCCGTCGTCGGTGTCGGGATTGGGCCACCAGTAGGGACCGAAGCTCATGTAGTCCTGCGGGTTCCCGCTCGGCGGCTCGAGCGTCTTGTCCACCACGGTATACGGCCCCGCCTCCAGAGCCGTTTCCGCCCTCTCGACCAGGAGCGCGAGCGCCGCGCCCAGTTGCGCATCGCCGCGGGCGATGGCTTCCTTTGCGTGCGCCAGTTGTCCGGGGTCGAGGACGAACACCACCGGCGCATCCCGGGCCGGCGCGTCCGCCGCAACGGCGCTCCCCTGGGCAACCGCTGCCGCAACGAGAATCGCAACCGTCGTTCTCTTCATTGTCCTGCTCCTCTTCGTTCCCCTGCTCCTCTTCGTGACGCGGCATCCGGATCCCCGGACGGTTGTTCTTCCGTAACTACCCAAGTACCCGTCCGAAGTGGGAGGCTACCTGGGCCGTGCCGTTCTTCCAAGGCTTGGACGCCCGTACGCCCTGCGTTTCCAGACCTTGGAAAGGTCGCGGGCATCCGGCGGCGGGCTTCAGGCCTCGACATCCTCCGACGGGATGAGCGCCCGGCGCGCTTGCTCGGGGTCCGTCGCGCCGGCCAGCCGCTCGACGATCCCCTCGATGCGCGCGATGCCGGCGACGCCGGCCAGGGCGCGCAGGTGTTCGGCCGCCGGCTGGTCCGTGCCGCTGAGCAGGACGAAGAGGACGCGGGCCGGCTCGTCGACCCCTTCGACGGGCACGCCTTCCGCGCCGGCCGCGACATTGACCTCCGAGCGGTCGACCTGCGGGATATGCGCATGCAGCAACAGGGCGCCCGGCGCGAGTTCGGCCGGCTCGATCCGCAGCAGCTCGCGCAGCACGGCCTCGGCCGTGGCGGGCTCCCCGAACCGGTCGCGGAGGAGGATGCGCAGCCGGTCCTCGAGGTCGGGCGCCGAAAGGCCGACGCACAGGCGCTGCACGGCCAGCCCGGAAGGCAGCACCATCCCCGCCCCGTCCGCCGCGCGCTCGGGCGCCGTCGCGGCCGGCAGCCCGGCCGTGTCCGGCTCGGGCGCGTAGGCGACGACCAGGGTCTGCTACGGAAAGGCGGCGGCCAGCTCGCGCGGGAGCCGGTCGAGCCGCGGCTGCCAGGCCAGGCGCGCCCGCCGCACGCTCAGCAGCAGGAGACCGTCGCCCGGCTCGACGACGTCGCGGAGCACGGGGACCAGGCCGCTCCAGTCGTCCAGCCGCCGCACCGTGCAATCGGCCCGGGGTCGTTCGTCGAACCGCGGCCGCAGGTGCCGGGCCGTCGCGCCGCCGGCCACCAGCAGCACCGGCGCGCTTTCCTGCGCGGCCAGGCGCCGGACCATCCGCAGGAGTTCGGCGAGCCCGGCCTGGTGCTCGACCAGCGGGGGCGCAAGCAGCACCACGCGCCGGACCGTGTTCAGCGGCTTCGTCAGCCGGCAGATGAAGACGGCCTGGCGGGAGCGGTCGATGACGAGGTCCGGGATCCGGTGGAAGACCAGGCTGTGGGCCGCGCTGCGCCCGCTCCAGCCCATGACGACGGTCGAGATGCGCAGCTCGCGGATCGCGCGCAGGATGCCGGCGGCGGTGTTGACGTCGATCCGCGTCACGGGCTGGACCGGCGCGTCGGCGGCGACGGCGCGGAGCACCGCGGGCGCAAGGACGCGTTCGGCGGCCGCCACGCGCGCCTCGCTGTCTTCGTTGGCGACGTTCAGCGGGTGGAGCGGCTCCTGCGTCTCCGGGCGACGCAGCATGAGCGCGAAGTCCATCAGCGGCGTCGCGTTGCGCTCGAAGTCCATCGGCAGCAGGATGCGCTCGGGGGTCTCCGGTCCCTCGCCGGCCGCTTCGAGCGGCTGTCGCGCCGAGATGCGCCGGCCGTAGCGGTCCGTCAGCCACGGACCGATCATGCAGGTGACCAGGATCATCAGGATGGTGCCGTTGAGCACCTCCTCGCCGAAGATTTCGAGCCGGTGCCCGACCAGCACGGCCGCCAGCGTCGCCGCCGCCTGGTTGATGCTCAGCCCGAAGATCAGGCCGCCCTCGTCCCGCGAGAGGCCGAGCGCGCGGGCGGAGAGCCGGGCCGCCGCCCACTTCGCCAGGGTGACCGCCACGGACATGAAAAGGGCCACGGCCCAGCCGTACCAGCCCGTGAACAGTACGCTCAGATCGACCAGCATGCCGACGGCCAGCAGGAAGAAGGGGATGAACAGCGCATGGCCGACGAACTGCAGCCGGCTCATCAGGACGCTGTGTTCCGGCACGTGCGCGCTGAGCGCGAGCCCGGCGAGGAAGGCCCCGATGATCGGCTCGACCCGGGCGCCGTAGTGAGCGAGCGCCGAGACGACGAAGCAGGCGGCCAGCACGAAGGCGAACTCGGCCGGGCCGTCCGGCTCGACCACCCGGAAGAACCACTGCCCGAGGCGCGGCAGCAGCGTCAGCGTCGCCGTCACGAAGACGGCCAGCAGCAGGGCCATGCGCCCGAAGAACATCGGGGTCAGCTCTGCAACGGTCATCTCGGCGATCACCGCCAGCACCAGCAGCGCCGCCGTATCCGTGAGGATCGTGCCGCCGACCGTCGTGCGCACCGCCCGGTTCTTGGCGAGGCCGAGCCGCTGCACGATCGGGAACGGGACCAGCGTGTGCGAGGCGAACATGCTGGCGAGCAGCGCGCTCGCCGGCCAGGAGAACCCGAAGATCCAGCGGGTGAACAGCGTTCCGCCGACCTGCGGGATCAGGAACGTGAGCGAGCCGAAGGCGAGGCTGTCGTTGCGCTGCCGGTTGAACTGGCGGAGGTTGATCTCGAGCCCGGCCAGGAACATGAGGTAGACGAGGCCGACCTCGCCGAGCAGGTCGAAGATGCCTTCGCGGCTGAGCAGGCCGAGCCCGTGCGGACCGACGACGATCCCGGCCACGATCAGCCCGATCATGCCCGGCACCTTGAAGCGCTCGAAGACGAGGGGCGCCGCCAGCAGGATGGCCATGACGAGCGCGAAGATCAGTACCGAATCCGTGATCTCCGGCAGCAGGGCCAGCGGCGTGGCGAACGGCATCATGCGGACTCAGCGAATGCGCGATTCGGCCTCGGATTGCCAGAGGTCCGCGTTCGGCCCGAGCCGGCGCTTGAGCGGCTCGGTGGCCGCGGCCAGCGCATCGGCCACGCCGTGCGGGAGCACGAGATTTCCGGCCCGGGCGTTGCGGCGCGCCTGGTAGGCGGAACGCGCCCCGACGACGACCGCCGTGACGCCGCGCTGGGCGAGCAGCCAGGAGAGCGCGACGTGGCTCATCGGTTCCCCGAGCTCGCGGCAAATCCGGTCGATGCGCTGGATCGCCTCGAAGGTCTCCGCCTCCGCCCCCGCCTCGCCGTGCCGGGCTTCGGGCCGCTCGCCCGCGAAGTGCCGCGTGCGCGCCCGGCCGGGCGGGACGGCGTCCGCCGAGGCGAACTTGCCGGTCAGCAGCCCCATCGCCAGCGGCGAGTAGCAGAAGACGCCGATGCGCTGGCGCGCGCAGAAGGGCAGGATCTCGAACTCGATCGCGCGAAAGAGCAGGTTGTAGGCGAGCTGGTTGGAGACGACGGCGAAGCGTTTCGGCTTCAGTGCGGGCCCCAGGTCGCGCGTCCCGAAATTGCAGACGCCGTAGGCGCGGATCTTGCCCTCCGCCTGCAGCGCGTCCAGCGCGCCCAGCGTCTCCGCAACCGGGGCGCGCCGATTGGGCCAGTGCACCTGGTAGAGGTCGATCCGGTCGGTCTCCAGGTTCTTGAGGCTCTGCTCGCAGGCCGCGCGAACGCGCGCGGCGCTCGTCGCGGCCGGCGGCACCTTGCTCGCGATGAGCACGCGGTTGCGCACGTCCTTCAGCGCCCGGCCGAGCAGCCGCTCGGAGAGGCCGTCGCCGTACATCGGCGCGGTATCGAAAAAGTTCACGCCCTCGTCCACGGAGGCCTGCACGGCGGCGAGGGCCGCACCCTCGTCCTGGTCCCCCCAGGTCCGCGGATCGGCGATCGCCCAGGCCCCGAACCCGATGGACGAGATCGGCCAGTCCGTCTGCGGCATCCTCACGGTTCGCATCGTCCACTCCCTTCATCCGGGGCCGGCTCGCCGCCGGCCGGGGGGGCCTCGGCCCCCACGATCTCCACGTCGCCCACCACCGCCCGCACCCGCTGCCCGGGCCCCAGGCGCAGGAAGTCCTCCGCGTCCCAGGGCCCGTCCAGCAGCCGCCGCAGCAGCCCGAGGTCGCCCTGCGCGCGCGCAAAGCGCCAACCCCGTTCGGCCGCCCGCTCCCGCGCGATCCGCTCGAACCGGGCGTCCGTGGCCAGACCCATGGCGATATACAGGATTCCGTCGTAATGTGCCAGTCCCTGGGCGCCGAGCGTCTCGCGCAGGTACGCGGCGTTTTCCTCGCCGTACTGCGCCACCCAGTCCTCGTAGTCGCCGTCGAGCCCGAGCCGGCGCTGGATCGAGAGGTCGCGCAGCTCGCCGTCCGCCTCGCCGCGCTCGATCCAGCCGCTGGTCAACACGTAGGTGCCGGGGTTCGCCTCGAAGAAGGACCGGTAACGCGCGCGGCTGCCCAGGAAGAGCGTCAGGCAGTCATGGGCGCGCGGGAGGACGAGCGGCGTCGCGCCCGCCCGCAGCCCGGCCAGGCCGTTGTTGCAGAGGCCGTAGGCCAGCGCCACGGCCGCGTAGCGCTCCGGGTCGACGGCGTCGACCCGCGCCTGCAGCCGGGCGCGCATCTCCCCGGCCGGCAGGTCGTGCAGCCCCTTGGGCACGAACTCGAGGTCGACCGTCCGCTCGGACTCGGCGGCGAGCCGGCAGAGCTCGCGGTGGAACACCTCGCAGGCGATCGCCTTCAGGCGCCGGTCGGCAGGCGCAGCGGAGGGCGCGGCGGAAGTCGGATCAGGCGCGCCCATCGGTCAGTAGGTGTAGGCGCTGCCGCCGATGAATTCGCGCAGGAGCGAGCGCGGCGGCACGCACGCATCGTCCTCCACCGCCGTGAGCGGGTCGAGCAGTTCGAAGACGCGGCGCGCGCGCAGGTAGGCGTCCTGCCGCTTCGGATCGTCCCGGAACCGCGCCATCGCCTCCGGGAAGATCGGGAAGACGCGCGGCTTGAGCAGGGGCAGCTCGTGGGCCAGCGCCGTGTTGACCAGCGCGTCCACGGTCCCGATAAACGGGATGATGTGCTTCAGCTCGCTGGCGCGCACGTAGTGCCAGTGCGTCAGCGTCTGCATCGGCTGGTGGTTGCGGTGCCAGCGGTCCCGGATCATCCGGCGTATCAGCCGCTGGTCCGCCCAGCGCAGGAACACGCCCTCGGCGTTGCGCACCTGGCTGAGCGTCTCGACGTAGCAACGGAACTTGGACGACTCCGGGATGCGCGCCGTCATGCCCTCGTAGAGCCCGTGCAGGCTGTCGATCAGCAGGACCTGGTCGGGCCGCAGCGCGAGCGGGTGAACCTCCAGCGCGCGGCGGCCGGTCTTGAAATCGTAGTGCGGCGTGCGGATTGCCCGCCCCTCGAGCAGTTCGACCAGGTGGCGGTTGATCAGCGCGAGGTCGAGCGCGTGCGGCGTCTCGTAGTCGTAGTCGCCGAACTCGTCCTTCGGATGCTGCTCGAGGTCGAAGAAGTAGTGGTCCACGTTGAGCGCGACCAGGTCGGCGCCCGCCTCGCGCAGGCGCTCGCGCACCTTGATCGTCGTGGTCGTCTTCCCGGAGGAGGACGGACCGGCCACGATCGCGATGCGCACCTGCGGCAGCCGCTCGAGGATCCGGTCGGCCGCGGCCCGGACCTCGTCCTCGTAGCGCTGCTCCCCGGCCTCGACGAGTTCCGGGAACCGGCCCTCGGCCACGATCGCGTTGAGATCCTCGATCGACGCGCAGCCGTGGTCCATGTTCCAGCGCAGGACCTCGTAGATCGTGCGGTAGGGAACGTTGTCGGTCGCCTCGACCGTGCTCGCCCGCGCCCCGCGGGCGCGGGCGCGTTCGTGGCGGTAGATGATGTAGGCGCGGGCCGTGCGCAGGTGGCCGAACGCCATCAGGACCGACTCGACGACGTCCTGGATATCCTCGACGGTCGGCATGCCGCGCTCGCCGCCGTAGGCCTCCCCGAGCCGCGCCTCGACCTGCTCGGCCAGCGCCTCGGCGCGCGCGCGGTCCGTCCCGCCGATCGAGGCGGCCGCCTTGAAGATCGCCGTGGCGATCCGTTCGCGCCGGTACGCGACGACGTTGCCGTCGCGCTTGATCACCTTGCGGATCGGGGGGGGCGTCGCCGTCATGCCGTCCTCGCCGCGCGGCCCGTGGCCGGGCGCGCGCTCAGGGCTCGCTGGTCTCGAGGAAGCCCTCGAGCTTGCGGATGCGCGTCGGGTGCCGCATCTTGCGCAGCGCCTTGGCCTCGATCTGGCGGATGCGCTCGCGCGTGACCTTGAACCGGCGACCGACTTCCTCGAGCGTCCGCGAGTAGCCGTCCGCCAAACCGAACCGCAGCGTCAGCACCTCCTGCTCCCGGTCCGTCAGCGTGTAGAGCACCTCCTTGAGCCGCTCCTTCAGCAGCGAGTAGGCGGTCATCTCCGAGGGGTTCTCGGCGCTCAGGTCGGGGATGAAATCGCCGAAATTCGTGTCGTCGCTGTCGCCCACCGGGCTGTGCAGCGAGATCGGCTGCTGGGCGATCTTGAGGATGGCGCGCACACGGTCGACCGGCAGGCCGAGCTCCTCGGCCACCTCCTCGGGCGAGGGCTCGCGGCCGTACTCCTGGATCAGCTGCTTCTGGACCCGCATCAGCTTGTTGATCGTCTCGATCATGTGCACGGGGATGCGGATCGTGCGCGCCTGGTCGGCGATCGAGCGGGTGATCGCCTGGCGGATCCACCAGGTCGCGTAGGTGCTGAACTTGTAGCCGCGGCGGTACTCGAACTTCTCGACCGCCTTCATCAGCCCCATGTTCCCCTCCTGGATCAGGTCGAGAAACGAAAGGCCGCGGTTGGTGTACTTCTTCGCGATGCTGATCACGAGCCGCAGGTTGGCTTCGACCATCTCGGACTTCGCCCGCAGCCCCTTGAGCATCCAGGCGCGCAGCTCCTGGTAGGCCGCCTCGAAGGCCTCCGCCGAGTAGCGGACCTCGTCCTCGAACGCGGCGAGCTCCGTCTCCGCCGTCTTGAGGCGCGTCGCCCGCGCCTCCGTCTTGCGCGTGCGCTCGATCCGATGCCGCTCGCGCTCCAGCCCCCGGAACCGCTGGTAGTGGCGCTCCGCGTTGGCGATGTTCTCCTCGATCGATTTCTGCTTGAACGCCAGCCGGTCGAGGTGCCCGCTGAGCCGTTCGCGCACGCGCTCGAGCGTCGCCGTCTCGCGGGCCCGGTCCTGGTCCGTCTTCGCCTTGCGCAGCGCGGCGAAGCGGCGCCCGACCTCGGCGTGGTTGCGGGTGATCGTCGAGCGCAGCCGCGGCAGCGCTTTGAAGTAGGCGTCCCGGTTCGGGGCCAGTTTCTCGTTGACCACGCGGTCGAAACGCTCGCGCCCCGTCGCCAGCCGCTCCGCCATGTCGAGATAGGCGGCCACGGCGAAGCCGAACCGGTTGTAGATGCGGCGCGCGGCGATCTCCGCCTCCTCGATCCGCATCGAGATCTCGACCTCCTGCTCGCGCGTCAGCAGGGGCACCTGCCCCATCTGCTTGAGGTACATCCGGACCGGATCGTCCAGGACGTCCGCGCGCTGGGAGCTGCGCGCCCGCTCCTCCTTTTCCATCTCGTGCTTGAAGCGCGTCACGTCCGAGGCGTCGATGACCTCGATCTCCATCCCGCGCAGCAGGATCAGGATGTTCTCGAGCTCCTCGGGACTGACCGCGCTCTCCGGCAGGGCGTCGTTGACATCGTCGTACGTCAGGTAGCCCTGCTCGCTGGCCAGCGCGATGAGTTGCTTGAGCTTGCGATTGCGGCCCTCGCGATCCAGCCGGATCTGCACGTTCGGCTCCGTCCCCCGTTCCGTGCCGACCCGGCTCTTCGCCGCCACCGCCGCCGCGTCCTCCGCCACCGTCGTCTTCGTCGTCGATTCCGCCATATTCCGTGGTCTCCCGCCCGTTCGAGGGCACACCCCTCCTATGTTAGCCCGAAACCCTAACACTATCATCTACCCTCCCCCCGCCGTCAAGAAAGCCGGCCGCGTGGATTTGTTCCGGTTCTTCGCGGCCCCCTCTTCTCGGTCGACGACTACGGCGACGACTACGGTGGACGACGGGACGCATCGGCAGTCGTCCTCGTCCTCGTCCTCAGCGAGCGAAGCGAGCGGTCCTCGTCCTCGGCCGGGAAGACCCGGGGGAAGAGCGAGAACGAGACGAGGACGAGGACGGGAGCGCCCCCCCCGGGAACGCCAGGCTCCAGCCTGGCCGACCCGGGGACGAGAACCCCGAGAACCGGGCCCATGCCACGCTGGAGCGTGGCGTTCCCAGGGGCGGACATCCACTTACTACTCTTCTACGGGCGGCTCTTACGCTGCCAAAACGGTGACGCGATATGGAGTGCGGCGGCAGAGGGCGAAGCCCGGCGACGCCGCTTTCGGTTGGCGGGGTCAAGCGGTGTCTGGTGGCGGCAAGCCGCCGCACTCCAGGGCGCCTGCGGCGCGGCGCGGCCGGGGGAGGTTGGAGTAGGCAGTAGACAGTCGGCAGTGGGCGCGTGTCGCACCTTGGGCTTTGATCGTCTCTTCGGGCGACGAGCCCAGACTGCGGATCACGAGGACCTCCGCCCTTCCCCTTTCAGCCTTTCAGCATTTCAGCGTTTCAGCATTTCAGCGTTTTCCCCAAGCGCCTTGCCCGTCCCCCCGGCCGGCGGGTAGAGTCCGCCCGGCGGCGCGACGGGGCGCCGCGGGGAGATCGCGCATGAGCCGGGACGCCGAACGGGACGTGGAATCGACCTTCTCCGCCGCTGGACGCGAGCGACGGCTCTTCAGCCTTCCCGTCTTCGCCCGGCGCGAGGGGGTCGCGCTCGAATCGCTGCCGTTCACGATCCGCATCCTGCTCGAATCGCTGCTGCGGAACCGGGCGCACCCGGCCTTCGGCCCGGAACCCGCCGCGCGGCTCGCGCGCTGGATGCCGGAAACCGCCGGCAGCTTCGAGTTCCCCTTCCTGCCCGCCCGCGTGCTGCTCCAGGACTTCACCGGCGTGCCCTGCGTCGTCGACCTGGCCGCCCTCCGCGCCGCGCTCGCCCGACTCGGCGGCGATCCCGCCCGGATCGAGCCGCAGATCCCGGTCGACCTCGTGATCGATCACTCCGTCCAGCTCGACGAGGCGGGCCACCCGGACGCCCTGGCGGCCAACGTCGCGCGCGAGTACGAGCGGAACCAGGAGCGCTACGCGTTCCTGCGCTGGGGACGCAACGCGTTCCGCCGCCTCTCGGTCCTGCCGCCCGGGCTCGGCATCTGCCACCAGGTCAACATGGAACACCTGGCCCTCTGCGTACGCACGGAGCCGGCCGGCGACGGGCCCCCGCTCGTCTTCCCGGACACGCTCGTGGGCACGGACTCGCATACGGTGATGATCAACAGCATGGGCATCCTCGGCTGGGGCGTCGGCGGCATCGAGGCCGAGGCCGCCATGCTCGGCCAGCCGATCCCGATGCTCGCCCCCCACGTGACCGGCGTGCGGCTTACGGGCCGCCTCCGTCCGCCGGCCACGCCGACCGACCTCGCGCTCGCCGTCACGGAGCGCCTGCGCGCGCAGGGCGTCGTCGGCCACCTGGTCGAGTTCTTCGGCCCCGGGCTCGACTCGCTCTCGCTGGCCGACCGCGCACCCGCGGCGAACATGGCCCCGGAGTACGGAGCGACCACGGGGTTCTTCCCGGTCGACGCCGCCACCCTCGCCTACCTGCAGGAGACGGGCCGCGACGCGGCACACGTCGCGATGGTCGAGGCCTACCACCGCGCCCAGGGCCTCTGGCGCCAGCCGGACGCGCCGGCGCCGCGGTACTCCGCCGTGGTCGAACTCGATCTCGGCGATGTCCGCCCCTCGATGGCCGGACCGCGCCGGCCGCAGGAGCGCATCGACCTCGAACGCGTCGGCGCCGGCTTCGACGAGGCGCTCGCGGCGCCGGTCGAAACCGGCGGGTTCGGCGTCCC
>PWTM01000044.1 GCA_003563855.1 PVC group bacterium
GCGGCTCAGCCCCCGCGACGCCGCGGCGCTCGTCGACCGCGCGGCCGGAAACCCGTTCTTTCTGGAGGAGATGTCGCTGGCGGTGGCCGCCGGCTCCGAGGCGCCCGACTGCCTGCCCGATTATGCCGATGCCCGGATTATGCCGATGTAACTGTGTAAGCGTCTGAATAACTTCAGTTTTGCTGCATCGGGTTCGGCATAATCCTCGGGGCGGCAGGCTGGTAACGTCTCCTCTTTCACGTCGAAACGAGGAGATATCATGGTGTTCGAACCGAAGAAGAAACGGCGCAAGAACCCGGTCACGGCCCTTTCCAAAGGCCTTGAGCAGGATCTGCGGCGGCAGGGATACGCGGCCTCCACGCTCTGGAAGCAGCGCAGGCTGCTCAACGACCTGATCGGCTGGTTGCAGGCGCAAGAGCTCGCGATGGGCGATTTGTCCATGGCGCAGGTCGATCGGTTCATGGCTGACCGCCGGGCCGCGGGCGTCCGCAAGCTGAAGACACGCAAGGCACTGGGGCCCGCTCTCGACCATTTGCGCGGGCTGGGACTGGTGCCCGCGGCCGAAGCCGCAGTGGATGACGATCCCGCCGGGGCAATCCTGAACCGGTACCGGCAGTTCCTGATCACGGAACGCGGCCTCGCGGATGGTACGACCGATCGGTACATTGATTGCCTGCGCCCGTTCCTGGTCCGCAGAATGGCCACGGGGCAGTTCGATCTCGAGGGGCTGACCCCGGCCGATATCACCTCCTTCGTTGTGGCGTGGTGCCCGCGCCTGAACGCCGGCGTGGCGAAGCTGACGGTCACGGCGCTTCGGTCGTTCCTCGGCTTCCTGCATCTGGACGGCGTGACGGAACGCTCGCTTGTCCCGGCCGTGCCGAAGGTCCTGCGTCGCCGACTGGCCGGACTTCCCAAGGGGCTCGAACCTGATCAGGTGCGGCGCCTTCTCGCGGCCTGCGATGCCGATACCGCCGTCGGTTGCCGCGATCTGGCGATCCTGGCCCTGCTGGTCCGGCTCGGCCTGCGGCGCGGCGAGGTCGCTGGGCTCAGGCTCGACGATATCGACTGGCGCGCGGGCACGATCCGCGTGCGCGGCAAGGGCAATTGTCACGAGCGGCTCCCGCTTCCGCCGGATGTCGGCCGCCGACTGGCCGAATACCTGCGCCATGCCCGACCGGCGGACGCGCAGGGGCGGACCGTGTTCGTCCGGCACTTTGCGCCCCATCATGCTCTCGGCGCGAGCCGGGTCAGCGGCATCGTGGCGGATGCCGCCCGGCGCGCGGACCTCGGGCGCATCCACGCTCATCGCCTGCGCCATACCGTGGCAACGGAACTGTTGCGCGCCGGCGCATCCTTGCCGGAGATCGGGCAGCTCCTGCGTCATCGTCGTGTCGAGACCACGGCGATCTACGCCAAGGTTGACCGCGACACCCTGCGCCTGATCGCGCGCCCCTGGCCGGAGGGCGCGCTATGAGCCACTTGCGTAATGCCCTTGCCGATTATCTGACGATGCGGCGCGCCCTCGGCTACAAGATGGACAAGGCCGAGCGGCTTCTCGGCCAATTTATCGCCTTCGCCGAGGATCGCGGCGAGACCCATGTCCGGGCCGGGACAGCGCTGGCCTGGGCGACAAAGCCCGCTGGCGCTGATGCGATCTGGCCCTCCCGGCGGCTGGCCGAGGTCCGTCTCTTCGCTCGGCACCTGCGCACGCTCGACCCGAGGACCGAGGTGCCGGCCGACGATCTTCTGCCGGCGCAAATACGCCGCGCAACACCGTATCTCTACACGCCCCGGGAGATTGCTGCGCTGATGCGGGCCACGGGGAACCTGCGCGGAACACACGTGCAGGCAACCTACCGGACCTTGATCGGTCTGCTGGCGACGACCGGCATGCGGATCGGCGAGGCAATCGGCCTCGACCGCGGCGACTTCGACGCGGGCGGCGGCATGGTGACGATCCGGCACGGCAAATTCGACAAGGCCCGCGCCCTGCCGCTGCACCCGACGACGGTCGCTGCCTTGCAGGACTACCTGCACCGCGACGACCGTCCCTGTCCTGAGGGCCCGCCGGTCCTGCTGATCAGTTCGCGCGGCAAACGGCTGCGCTACAATACCGTGCAGCCGATCTTCCGGAAACTGCTGCATCACTGCGGCATTGCCCCACGCTCGGCGGCGTGCCGGCCCCGGATCCACGATCTGAGGCACAGCTTCGCCGTCAGTACCATTATCGGCGATTACAGGACAGGCGACCCCGGCTCCCGCCTCGCCATTCTGTCCACCTATCTCGGCCATGCCGATCCCGGCGACACCTACTGGTACCTGTCGGCGGCGCCGGAACTTCTGGCACTGGCAGGCGAACGGCTCGAGCGCCATCTGGCGGGTGACGCATGAGTGCGCTGGCCACGACCCTGCAGGCGTTCTTCACCGACCGCCTCGTCCGCCAGCGCCAGGTCAGCCCGAACACGGTTCAGGCCTATCGCGATACATTGCGGCTCCTCCTGATCTTCGCGTCAGAGCAGCACGGCAAGGTGCCGGGAAAGCTCGACATCGACGATCTCGATGCGCCCCTGATCGGCGCTTTCCTCGACCATCTGGAGCACGAGCGACAGAACGGCGTGCGCACCCGCAACGCCCGACTGGCCGCGATCCGGTCCCTGTTCCGCTACGCGGCCCTGCGCCATCCCGAACATGCCGCCACCATCGAGCGCGTTCTGGCCATTCCGCCGAAGCGCTTCGAACGGCGTCTGGTGACCTGGTTGACCAAGGCGGAGATCGACGCCCTCTTGGCCGCGCCGGATCGGGCGACCTGGACCGGGCGGCGCGACACGGCGCTGTTCAGCCTCGCCGTCCAGACCGGCCTTCGGGCCTCCGAACTGATCGGGCTCACCTGCGCCGACGTCCATCTCGGAGCCGGTGCGCATGTCAGCTGCACCGGCAAGGGGCGAAAGC
>PWTM01000026.1 GCA_003563855.1 PVC group bacterium
CGTCGACGCCGACGCATTCATCCAAGAGTACAATCTTGGCAAGGACGACGCGGCAACCGACAAAGAACTGCTCGTCATTGAGCGGCAATGCATGCGCACGCTGTCTACATCGACGTCTCCTAGCGACAAGCGCGCGGCGTCCGAACGCCTACAGGCCCTCCGGAAGTTCAGGCGTCGTCACTTCAAGGTCGGCACCCGCCAGCCAGATGCATGCGTCCGACGAGTACGAACTTCCATTGACCGTCTCTGCGAGAAGCTCCGTCAATACAATGGCGAGAACGCCTTGACTACCCAAGCAGCGCATGCCTTTTCTGACTACATCAGAAAGAGCATTCGCCAACCATCGGCCGCGCTCTGGCCCACGGGCAGAAGCAAAGAGAGCCGCGCCCTCGCGGGCCATTTTCAGTGCATCAAGGTTGGTGGTATCGACTGGCACGTGGACTAGAAAATCGGCCGAGCTTCGCGTCGCCACGTTCGTATCCGTATCGCCATTCTTCCCCTCGCGGAAGAAATCACACGCTCCGTGATTCGAATCACACGCTCACGGCCCCCAACGCTAGTAACGAGCGGCGGGATAGGCCCGCATGCTGCGAAGTCGGGGTTCGACCTGCATGAAGACGCACGTATCGCTGGAAGAGGCGCTGCAGCTATTGGCAGCGAAGAGCATGACGCGATGTGGGAAGGTCCGAGGGGTCCCTCCTGATACGGAGGCGCCCCCGGCGTCCGTTGACCGCCGCGTTCGCCGTTGGCCCGCGGCTGCGGCGGAACTCGGGGTTTCCCTGCGAACACTCCGAAACTGGGTCAGCACGTCCGACATCCGACCGGTCAAGCTGCCCGGCCGCACGCGCTCATACGGCCTGCGGTTGAGTGATCTCGAGGCGCTGATCGAGGCGCGCAAGTGATCACGACCCGCGAAGAGCTGGTGGCAAGTAAGCGGCGGCTTCCACCTCCTGCAAGGATTACGCCGCCAGCTCACGAGGTCGCAATCCTCGGCGGACTGCTCTCCGATCCCGTGCGATGCTGGCCGGTGGTCGAAGCGTCTGGCGTGTCGCGGGAGCACTTCCAAGATCCGGCTCTGCGGAAAATCGCGCGCGTACTCTTCGACGCGCACGAACGACGCGGCTGCCGCGATAGCCTTGTAACGCTCTTGACCCCGCTCAAGGACATCGGGGCTTACGACGAGGCAGAGACCGCAGTGGACTCCTATCCGGGCGTTCCGGAGTTACTCCGCGCCGATGTTCGCGATCTCATCGCCAACGCGGCTCGCCGGCGGCTGGTTCTGGAAGGTCGCGATCTGCTCGCAGCCCTCGAAACCTACGACAAGGATACGCCCGCGCGCGTCAGGGCGCTGCGCGAGGCTGTCGAGCGGGCCGAGGCGGACGTGGTGGAATCAGAGCGCCCGGAGGATGGTTCCGTGTACGCATCCGAAACCCCGCCCGAACCCGACCCGGTCCTATCGGGCCTGTTCGACGCGGCTGACAAAGTTCTGATCTGCGCTTCGAGTAAGGCGCGCAAGACGTTCTTTCTTCTCATGCTCTCGCTCCTGCTGGCCGCCGGCCGGCGGGACTTTCTGGGCATCGGGATTCCGAAGCGCCGCCGCGTCCTATTCATCAATCTGGAGATTAAAGAGTCGCACTTCTGGCGCCGGGTCTACCGCATGACGCGCAACCTCGGCATCGACCCCGAGGAACTGCGCGGCCACCTCCATGTGGTGCATGCGCGCGGCCGGCGCGGATTCGGTCCGGATGCGATCATGCGCGCGGCCAAGAGCACAAAGGCCGAGGTTGTCATCATTGACCCTGTCTACAAACTGCTCACGGGCGACGAAAACGCGGCGGCGGACGTGAAGCCGATCCTTGCAGCCTTCGACGCTCTCTGCGAGCGGCTCGGCGCCGCAGTCGTCTATTCCCACCACGAGAAGAAGGGTCGGGCCGGCGATCGGGATGCACGCGACCGCGGCGCCGGGTCCGGCGTCATCGCGCGCGACTATGACGCGGCGTTGTACCTGGCTGAGCACGCGGCGATGGAAGACGGATTTGTCCTTTCGTTCATCGCGCGGAACTACGCACCGCGACCGCCCTGCTCGATCGTCTGGGATGCCGGACACTTTGTCCTGTCCGATGCCGCGCCCGTCGAGTTGACTACACGCGGGATGCGTTACGGCACGCCAGCCGCCCGCGTCGAGTCTGGCGCCATCGTCGAGCGCGTCGAGCGGTCGGGGCCGTTCACCGCGACGGACATCGTCGAGGCGATCCGCGAGTTGGGGGCGAGCAAGGCCGCCGCCCGCAATGCTTACCGGACGCTCGTCTCCAAGGGAACGCTGGCGGTCTGGCGCGAGCCCGCGGCACACGGTGTGACGTGGATCGGCACACCGGGCCAGATCGGCCGGAAACGCGCCGAAGGCGGGCAGACTTCCGAGAGCGCCGCCGGGACGTCTGGGAAGGCTGGATCATGAAGCGCGCAAGTATGGACTTTCACCGCACGAAACCCGGTTTCCCAGATTTCCTGAAGGTCTGGAAAATCGCCGGTTTCCCGATTTCCCGCCCCCCTTTAGGGGCGGGAAGTCGCAGACCGGGAAGGCTAGTCATGCCTCCCCTTGAGGCACGCAAGGCAAGGGCGCAAGAACTGATCGCGACCTAGCCGAACGACTGACCACCCTATTCGGGACAACCGTCCACACAGCCGAAAGACCGCTCGAAGTGCCCGCCTGAGCTGTTTACTTTCTGGTTACTTTTCAAGACGACTAGCGAGCGGCGGGCAGAGGCAAATACATGCATACCCCACCCGGCATCGAGTCTCGTAGTACGCTTGTTTGCAACGATTTACCTGCCTTTCATCCTGGTGCCCGGGGCGGGATTCGAACCCACACTCCCTTGCGGGAAGCGGATTTTAAGTCCGCTGCGTCTGCCGTTTCGCCCCC
>PWTM01000337.1 GCA_003563855.1 PVC group bacterium
GCCGCCGTCCGCGCGCCTGAATCGTGCGGATCAGTCCTCGATCGTGATGCACTCGACCGGGCAGTTCTCCGCCGCTTCCCGGCAGGTGTCCTCGGCATCGGCCGGGACGTCGCCGGGCTTCACGACGGCGATGCCGTCGTTCATCTCGAAGACTTCCGGGCACGTATCGACGCAGAGTTCGCAGCCGGTGCAGGTATCGGCATCCACGGTGGCTTTCATCTTCGTTCTCCTTTGCGGGTTCGCTACCGCCCGGACCCCGCGCCCCGGCGCGGGGCCGGAAATCAGGAGGCGATGTACCGCCCCTTGTAGTCCTCGAGAATGCGGATGTAGTTGGCCCGCTCGAAGGCGCCGGGGTTCTCCACGGCGTGCTGGCTCATCGCGCCCTTCATCGCGGCGACGCGGTCGTACTCGTGCTTGCCCATCCAGGCTTCGAGCTCGGCCAGCAGGGTGCGGATGTGGCCGATCCCGTTCTTGAGCAGGGCCGAAGTCGTCATGGCGACATCCGCGCCGGCGAGGAGGTACTTGACGACCTCGCGCCCGCTGTGGACGCCCGTCGTCCCCGCCAGCGAGGCCTGGACCTTGCCGTGCAGCAGCGCGATCCAGCGGAGCGGCAACCGGATCTCGCCCGGCGTGCTCAGGTGCAGGTCGGAGAGCACCTCCATGGTGTCGAGGTCGAAGTCGGGCTGGTAGAAGCGGTTGAACAGGACCAGCCCGTCCGCCCCGGCCTCTGCCACCTGGCGCGCCATGTGCGCCATCGAGCTGAAATACGGGCTGAGCTTCACGGCGACGGGAATGCCCACCGCCGACTTCACGGCGCGGACGGCGTCGAGCGTCATGCGCTCGACCTGCGCTGCGTCCTGGCCCGGGTCGGTCGCGATGTAGTAGACGTTCAGCTCGATCGCGTGGGCGCCGGCCTCCTCGATCTTCTTCGCGTAGTCGGTCCAGCCGGAATCGGAGACGCCGTTCAGGCTGCCGATGATCGGGATGTCGCAGGCTTCGCGCGCCTTGCGGATCAGCTCGAGGTAGGCGTCGGCGCCCACCTTGTACTCGCCGGCATCGGGGAAGTAGGAGAGCGCCTCGGCAAAGCTCTCGTTCCCGGCCGTCAGCAGGTGGTCGAGCGCCTCCTCGTCGTGCCGGATCTGCTCCTCGAAGATCGAGAACAGGACCACGGCCGCGGCCCCGGCGTCCTCCATCTTGCGGATGTCATCGAGGTGCTGCGAGAGCGGCGAGGCGGAGGGCACGACCGGGTTCTTCAGCTTCAGGCCCAGGTAGGTGGTGCTCAGGTCCATGGCGGCGTCCTTTCGGTTGGAGGGGGTGAATGCGGCGCGGCGCTCAATCCTCTGCGCCGGCCCACTTCCGGTACAGCGCCCAGCGCTTCTCGATGTCGGCCTGCGCCAGAACCGCGAGGCGTTCGGCTTCGGCCGGCTTGCTCAGCGTCAGCATCTTGTAGCGGATCTCGTTGTAGGCGTAGTCCTTGAACGACGCCTCCGGCGGCTTGCTGTCGATCGAGAGCGGGTTCTCGCCGCGCTCGGCCGCCTCGGGGTGGTAGCGGTAGAGCGGCCAGTGCCCGCACTTCACGGCCAGCTTCTGCTGGTCGAACCCCTTCTGCATGTTGATGCCGTGCGCGATGCAGTGCG
This sequence comes from PVC group bacterium, assembly GCA_003563855.1. GTDB lineage: Bacteria > Verrucomicrobiota > Kiritimatiellia > PWTM01 > PWTM01 > PWTM01. Next base: position 1,638 of record PWTM01000337.1, read on the forward strand.
AGTAGGCCAGGATCAGCGACGGGCCGTCGTAGGCCTCGGCCTCGAGGAAGGCCCGCAGCACGTGCCGCGGGTTCGCGCCCAGCGAGACCCGCGCCACGTAGACGTTCCCGTAGCACATGGCCATCATGCCCAGGTCCTTCTTCGCCGCGGGTTTTCCGCCGGCGGCGAACTTCGCCACGGCGCCGCGCGGCGTCGATTTCGACATCTGGCCGCCGGTGTTCGAATAGACCTCGGTATCGAGGACCAGCGCGTTGACGTTGCGGCCGGAGGCCAGCACGTGGTCGAGCCCGCCGTAGCCGATGTCGTAGGCCCAGCCGTCGCCGCCGAGGATCCAGACGCTGCGTTTCACCAGGTGGTCGGCGACCGAGAGCAGCCGCTGCGCGTCCGCGTCCTTGCGCTTCTCGAGCCAGGCCTTGAGTTCCGCGACGCGGGTGCGCTGCGCGGCCAGCTCCGCCTCCGTCCCCTGCGCGGCGCCCAGCAGCGCGTCGACCCGCTCCGCGCCCAGCTCGCCGCGCAGCCGCTCGAGCAGCTCGGCCGCGTACTCGCGGTGTTTGTCGATCGTCAGCCGGAACCCGAACCCGAACTCCGCCGTGTCCTCGAAGAGCGAGTTCGACCAGGTCGGCCCGCGCCCGTCGGCGTTGACCGTCCAGGGCGTGGTGGGCAGGTTGCCGCAGTAGATCGAGGAACAGCCCGTCGCGTTCCCGATCAGCGCGCGGTCGCCGAAGAGCTGGCTGAGAATCTTCACGTAGGGCGTTTCGCCGCAGCCGGAACAGGCGCCGTTGAACTCGAAGAGCGGCTGCGCGAACTGCAGGTCCTTGACGGTGCCGAGATTCAGCGGCGCCCGGTCGCCGTCCGGGATCGCGTCGAAGAACGCCGCGCTGGCGCGCTCGCGCTCGAGGATCGGCTCCTTCTCGACCATGTTGATCGCGCGGTGACCGACCTCCGTCTTGCTCTTGCGCGGGCAGACCTCGACGCAGAGGCCGCAGCCCGTGCAGTCCTCGACCCAGGCCTGGATCGTGTAGCGGGTGCCCTCGGGCACGTCGCGGCCCCGGTAGGGCACGGACTTGAAGCCTTCCGGCGCGTCCGCCAGCAGCGTCTCCGGGTAGCACTTGGCCCGCAGCACGCTGTGCGGGCAGACGAGGCTGCAGTTGCCGCACTGGATGCACAGGTCCGCGTCCCACTCGGGGACGAAGAGCGAAATGTTGCGCTTCTCCCACTTCGCCGTCGCCGTCGGGTACGTGCCGTCGCAGGTAATCGCGCTGACCGGCAGGTCGTCGCCCGA
>PWTM01000149.1 GCA_003563855.1 PVC group bacterium
GGACGACTACGGCGACGACTACGGATCACGAGGGCCTCCGGCCTTCCCCTTTCAGCGTTTCAGCATTTCAGCATTTCAGCTTTTTCCTCATGTGTCTTGCCCCGCCCCCAGCCCGATAACGCCGCGCACGGGGTGACCGGGCGCGCGAGCCGCGATGCCCGGCATGTCGCGCCGTAGCCCCCGCTTCGGGGGTGAAGGCGGACGCTCCGCGCCTGCCTCCCTCCGCGCGAGAACCACCCCCAAGAATCACGCCGCGTACCACCTGCGGGCTTTCGCCCTTCGGAAACGCGCTAAGCCGACCCACTCCAACACTCTACGCAAACCGGCCGGCGAAAACTCCGGAATGTCCTCGCCTGATTCCCCCTTCGGGCTCGACCGGTGCAAGGGGGGCGGCTACGCTGGCGCGCATGACTCTGGCACCGCATGACGTCAGCGAGGTCGTCTTTTCGCGCGCGCAGATTGCGACGCGTGTAGAGGCGCTGGTCGACGCGATCGCCGCGGACCGGGGCGGCGAACCGCTCGTGCTGATCGGTATCCTGCGGGGCAGCTTCATCTTCCTGGCCGACCTGCTCCGCGGCCTGTACCGGCACGGCGTCCCGGCCGTCGTCGACTTCCTCACGCTCGAGAGCTACGGCAACGGCACGGCCTCGTCGGGCCGGGTCCGCCTCGCGAAGGATTTCGAGATCGACGTCGACGGCCAGGACGTGCTGCTGGTCGACGACATCCTCGACAGCGGCCGGACGCTCTCGTTTGCCGTCGCCCACCTGCGCGAGCGCGGGGCCGCGCGGGTGCGGACCTGTGTGCTCCTGGACAAGCCCGCGCGCCGCGCGGTCCCGTTTTCGCCGGATTACCGGGGCTTCGAGATCGACGACACGTTCGTGGTCGGCTACGGGCTCGACTATGCCGGACGGTACCGCGAGCTGCCGCACATTGCGCGCGTCGCCTTTCCCGGGTCCGCGCCGTGATCGCCGAGGACCGGGTCCGCCGGCTCAACGAGCGGCCGGTCGGGCGGCGCGGCGGGGTGATCTACTGGATGCAGCAGGCGCAGCGGGCGGAGGCGAATCCCGCGTTGGCCTACGCCGTTGCGCACGCGAATGAGGCGGGCGTCGGGGTCCGGGTGGTTTTCGGGCTCGACCCGGCCTACCCGGAGGCGACGCACCGCGCCTATGCGTTCATGGTCGCCGGTCTGCGGGAGACGGCAGCGGCGCTCGAGCGGCGCGGGATCGGGTTCACGGCGGCGCTCGGTTCGCCGCCGGATGTCGCGCTCGGCGCGGCGCGCGGCGCGCGGCTGCTCGTCTGCGACCGCGGCTACCTCGCGCACCAGCGCGCCTGGCGCGCGCGGGTGGCGCGCGAGGCGGAATGCGCCGTGGTCGAGGTCGAGGGCGAGGCGGTCGTGCCGCTCGAGACGGCATCGGGCAAGGCCGAGTACGCGGCCCGCACGCTGCGGCCGAAGATCCTGCGCCGCCTCGAATCGTCGCTCGCGCCGGTCCCGAAGACCCGTCCGGTCCGGCCGCCGCCGCCGCGCCCGAAGGGCCTGGCGCCGGTCGACCTGGCGCAGTTCCCGGCCGGACTGAAGCTCGACGGGTCGGCGGCGCCCGTCGATGACCGGTTCCCGGGCGGGCCGTCGGCCGCACGCCGGCGATTCGACCGGTTCCTGGCCGAGGACCTGCCGCGCTATGCCGCCGCGCACAACCGGCCGGATACGCCTGCGGTCTCGCACCTGGCGATGGCGCTGCACTTCGGGCACCTCTCGCCCGTGGAGGTCGCGGCGCAGGTGCTGCGCGAGGCGCCGGACGACGCGAACCGGGCCGCGTTCCTCGAGCAGCTCTGTGTGCGGCGCGAGCTGGCGAACAACTTCACGGCCTACACGCCGGGGTATGACCGGTACGAGACGGCCGTGCCGGACTGGGCGCGCAAGACCCTTGCCGCGCACGCGGGCGATCCGCGGCCGCACCGGTACGACGCGGCCGCGCTGGAGGAAGGCCGCACGCACGATCCCTACTGGAACGCGATGATGCGCGCGATGCGCGAGACGGGCTACCTGCACAACCACCTGCGCATGTACTGGGGCAAGAAGGTGCTCGAATGGATGGCGGATCCCGGGGCCGCGTTCGAGACGCTGCTTCGGCTCAACAACCGTTACTTCCTCGACGGACGCGACCCCAGCTCCTACGCCGGGGTCGGCTGGATCTTCGGCCTGCACGACCGGCCGTGGGGCGAGCGGCCGGTTTACGGCACGGTGCGGTGCATGACCGCCGCCGGGCTCGAACGCAAGTGTGACATTCGCGCCTGGGTCGCCGCCCAATCGTCGGCGGGGTGACTCCCGCGGAGGGCAGGTGGTGTGCGGCGTTATCGGGCCGGGGGCGGACCCGTGATCGGTGATCAGTCATCAGTGATCCGTTCCTTGCGGTCCGCGACGTCTTCGCCGCTGTTCACTGATCACTGATCACTGATCACTGATCACTGCGCACCGGCCCGACCCGCGGCCTTGGCCTGCCGCACCACGTCGCCCTGCGAGATGCCTCCCGCACGCCGAAGACTGGGGAAGGGCGCATTTCACTTCGGGCGGTGAGTCACCCGCATGGACGGGGCATGGGAGCCGATGTAGTTCGCGGCAACGTTGACGGACACGTTAGATCCGGTGGAGTTTACGAGGAAGTTGACGCCGTAGTTGATCGTGGGAAGAACCGTCGCCATGTCGTTTCCGCACGAGAATCCATTCCTATACGGAAGCGCCCACCAGGCGTTTGAAGGTCGTCCTTTTTCGTTAACTGCCTCGACAACTCCTGCGAGGCTAACTCCAGCGTTATCTTTGCCGTTAACGCCACCGAGTCGGGGAAGCAGAATCTTCTCCGTCGACCTTTCGTGCGTCGGCGCATTGCACAATGCGCACATGCTAAGA
>PWTM01000095.1 GCA_003563855.1 PVC group bacterium
GGCCATGCGCCGGCGCACGAAAGGCCGACGGAGACGATTCTGCTTGCCCCGACTCGGTGGAGTTCGCGGCAAAGATAGCGTTGGAGTTAGTCTCGCAGGAGTTGTCGAGGCAGTTAACGAAGGAGGTCGACCTTCAAACGCCTGGTGGGCTCTTCCGTATAGGAATGGATTCTCGTGCGGAAACGACATCGCGACCCTTCTTCCCACGATCAACTACGGCGTCAACTTCCTCGTAGACTCCACCGGATCTAACGTGTCCGTCAACGTTGCCGCAAACTACATCGGCTCCCATGCCCGTCCATGCGGGTGATGCACCGCCCGAAGTGAAATGCGCCCCCGGGGAATGTCCTCTTGCCCGCGGTCTTGCCGCGGGGGGGGAGGGGGGCTAGACTGCGGGGCGATGATCGCGATCCGTAGGCCTGGGGGGGGCGCGTCCGCGGAGCCCTCGTTTCCCGTCCGCGCGCGGGCTTTTTTCGAGCCTGGCGGGGGGCTGGACGCGGCGCATCGCGACGCCGATGTCGCCTTCGAGCACCGACCGCAGCAGTCGCGGATGGCGGCGGCCGTCGCCGATGCACTGGCCGCGCGGAGCCACCTCGCGACGGAAGCCGGAACCGGGGTCGGCAAGAGCTTCGCCTACCTCGTGCCGCTGCTGCTCTGGGCCGTGGAGCAGGGCGCGCAGGGCGTGGTCGCAACCCACACGATCAGCCTGCAGGAGCAGTTGATCGGCAAGGATATCCCGTTTCTCCGGCGCCACCTGGGCGTCGAGTTCCGCGCCGTGCTGGTGAAGGGCCGGTCGAACTACCTCTGCCTCCGCCGCCTGGCGCGCGCCGAGCGGATGGCCGGCGACCTGTTCCGCCCCGACGAGACCACGGACCTGGCGCGGGTGCGGGACTGGGCGGACACGACGGAGGACGGCTCGGTGCAGACGTTTCCCGGCGCGCGCCCGGCGGCCGTCTGGGACCAGGTCTGCGCGGAGGAGGGCAATTGCCGGGCGCAGCGCTGCGCATTCTTCCGACGCTGCTTCTTCATGACCGCCCGCCGCCGGATGCAGGGCGCGCAGGTGCTGGTCGCCAATCATCACCTCGTCTTCGCGGATCTCGCGCTGCGGATCAACGATGCGGGCTTCCTGCCGAAGTACGGGGCGCTGGTCCTCGACGAGGCCCACCAGGTCGAGGGCACCGCGGGGGAGCACCTCGGGCTGCGGCTCTCGGCCTTCGCGGTCGAACACTGGCTTCGGCGGCTGCATCATCCGGAGACGCAGAAGGGCCTGCTGGCCGTGCTGCGCGACGGGGCCGGGGCGCGCAAGGCGGAGGAGGCGCGCGACGCGGCGGAGCTGTTCTTCCACGGGATGGCCCGGCTCGCGGGGCTCGGGCCGGAGACCTCGCAGCGGCGGCTGGCCCGGCCGCCGGAGATCGAGACGGCGCTTCCGGAGCGGATCAAGGCGCTCTCCGATCACCTGCGTGCCCGGGCGGAGGGCGTGGAGGACCCGGACCTGGCGGCGGAAATCGGGCAGGCGGTCCGGCGCGGCGCCGCGCTCGGCGAAGGCATCCGCGGCTTCCTCGAACAGTCGGAGGAGGACCAGGTCTACTGGGTCGCGCTGGAGGGGCGGCGGCGGCAGACGGTGCTCTACTCGGCGCCGATCGAGGTCGGGCCGGTCCTCGCGCGCGAGCTTTTCGGCCGGGTGCCGAGCGTCGTGATGACCAGCGCAACGCTGGCGGTCGACGGCCGGATGGACTACTTCCTGCACCGGGTCGGTGCGCCGGACGCGGCGGCGGTGACGGTGGGCTCGCCGTTCGACCTCGCCCGGCAGATGCGGGTGTACGTCCCCGCGAAGATTCCGGATCCGACCGACGTCGAGCGCTTCGCGCCGGAGGCGGCGCGGGCGATCCTGTTCTTCGTGCGCAAGACCCGGGGGCGGGCGTTCGTGCTGTTCACGAGCGCCGCGGCGATGCGCCGGATCGGCCGCGAGGTCCGCGAGCCGCTGGTCGCCGAGGGGCTGCGGCTGCTGGTGCAGGGCGAGGACCTGCAGCGGGCCGCGATGCTGGAGGCCTTCCGGCGCGACGACGGGGCGGTGCTCTTCGGGCTGGACAGCTTCTGGATGGGTGTCGACGTGCGGGGCGCGGCGCTCTCGAACGTGATCCTCGCCCGGCTGCCGTTCGCGGTGCCGGACCACCCGCTGGTGCAGGCGCGGGCGGAGCGTATCCGCGAACGCGGCGGGAACCCCTTCCGGGAGTACGCGCTCCCCGAGGCGGTGATCAAGTTCCGGCAGGGGATCGGGCGCCTGATCCGCACGTCGACGGACACGGGGATGGTGGTGCTGCTCGACCGGCGGGTGCTGACACGGTGGTACGGACGCTGGTTCCTTCGCGCCTTCGAGGACGCGCCGGTCGAGGAAGTGGATCTCCCCTGACGCGCGGGGTCAGGGCGCCGGGGGGGCGGCGCCGTTCCCGTCGTCGCCGAGCAGGCGTATCTGCCGCTCGCCCAGGATTTCCTCGCGGCGCGCCTCGTTCTCGTCGATAGCGGCGCGAAGCCGGACGATTTCCGCCTCGAGGCGGTCGAGGTGACGGCGGTGCAGGTCCTGGCGGAGCGCGAAGCTCTCGGCGAGCAGTTCGCCAACCGCCGCGCGGATCCGGGTGCGCTCGGCGGGGTCGGCCGACGCCGCGTACCGGGCGCCGAGATCGCGCAGGCGGCCTTCGAGGTCGCGCAGGCGCTCGCGCGCGGGATCGGGCTCGCGGCGGCGGCGGTCGGTGGGCGCGGGGGGCGCGTCGGCCGGATCGACGCGGCGCGGACGGATCGGAGGCACGCCGCGGGCCCGAGCCGGGTCGCGGCCGGCGGGGGATTCGGCCGCGTGGCGCTCGCGCATCTCCGCGAGGCGGGCGCGGAGTGCCTCGCCGAAGGCCTCCGGGTCCTCGACCCGGAGCCGTTCGAGTTCGGCCACCTGTTCCGGCTCGCGCTGGCGCATGAGTTCCAGCCAGCGTTCGATGGGGCGGTTGCCGCGCGGTCCGCGACGGGCGGAGTCCGGCGCTTCCGTTTCCGGCGACTGCGGGTTGTCGGCGGCGTCGGGCCGGGGTACGGGCGGTGCGTCCGCAGCGCCGGCGGCGCCAGCCGCGGCGAGGCCGATCAGGGCCAGGGCGAGAATCGTCTTCATCCCATCGTCTCCTCCCAGTGCAGCAGTTCGTCGGCGAGGTCGTCGAGGTCGGACGCTCCGTTTTCGCCGGGCAGCCAGCGGCCGACCTGACCGCGCAGGACTTGCACCTCGAGATCGAGAAGGTCCATCTCGAGTTCGAGCCAGGAGGGCGCGTCGGCGGGGTCGGCGCGGGCGAGGGGGTCGGGGTCCGGCGCGGGGCGCAGGAACTGCGCGGCGCCGAGGGCGAGGAGGACGAGCGCCGCCGCGGCCATCGCGGGCGACCACCGCAGGACGGGCCGCGGGCGCGCGGCGGCGGGGATCGGCAGCGTGTGCGCCAGCCGTGCGGCCGTCTCGCGGCCGAGATCGCCGATGTCGAGGGCGGCCGGGGCTTCCGCCTCGAGGCGCGCGAGGTCGCGCGCATAGGCCGCGCAGGCCGGGCAGGCGGCCAGGTGCCGGCGCAGCCGGCGCCGGCGGCCGGCACGCAGTTCGCCGCTTTGCTCCCGTAGGATGGCGGTTTCGTCGCAGTGCATCGGTGTTCTCCGTTTCAGTCCTCGCGCTCCGCGCGCAACGCGGCGCGCAGTTTGCCGACCGCGTAATGCATCCGGGCCAGGGCGGTGTTCAGCGGCACCTGCTGGACCCGCGCGATCTCGCGGAAGGGCAATCCCGCTTCCGTGCGCATCAGGAAGACCTCGCGCTGATCTGGCGGCAGGGCGCGAACCGACTCGGCGATGCGCCGGCCGAGGTCGCCGCCGGCCGCTTGCCGCGCCGGGTCGGGCCCCGGGTCGGGGATCCGGTCGACCTCGGGACTGCCGTCGCCGTCGTCGACGAGTCCCCGGAACCGGGCGTTGCGGCGCGCCTCGTCGATCACGAGGTTGCGCGCGACGCGGAAGAGCCATCCGAGGAGATTATCGGGGCGGAATCCCGGCAGCCGCCGCAGCGTCCGCGCCCAAGTCTCCTGGAAGATCTCGTCGGCATCGCCGCGGCCTTCCGTCATCTTGAGAATGAACCCGTACAGGGGGCGACGGTACCGCTCGATCAGCGCCGCCAGCGCCTCGCGGTCGCCGGCCAGGTAGCGATCCAGCGCCTCTCGCTCCGCCTGCTCCATGCATACCAGCCCATCGCAGCCGCCGTCCCCGTTCGCGTTACGGTTAACGCACGGCGCTGCCGTCTATTGTGCGCTATCCCGCGCGTGCCTGCGACGTCAACCTCCGGGTGCGGGGGCGGGCGGCGGGCCGTGGGGCGGGCCGCGGTCGAGGATGCGCAGGGCCGTCTCGGCCCGCTCGACGATGTCGGGGTAGCGGGCGCCGTGTTCGGCGACGATCCGTTGAAACGCTTCGCGCGCCTCGTCCACCCGTTCCTTCCGCAGCAGGACCTGGGCAAGGTTGAAGAGCGCCTGGGGCTCGAGATCGCTCTGACGCATGGCTTCGCGGTATTGCGCCTCGGCTTCGGCCAGGGCGCCGCGCCGGAAGGCGGCGTTGCCGAGCCGGAAATGGGCGAGGGGGATGCTGCGGCGGCGCAGGATCTCGCGGTAGAGCGCTTCCGCGTCCTCGTAGCGGCCGTGGTGATAGTGGTTCTCCGCGAGGCCCGCGAGCGCTTCGATGGTGGGCCCCTCGCCGGTGTGGGGGAAGAGACGGGGGAGCAGCAGGAGGCCCAGGGCGATGAGCACGAGCAGCGCGCCGGCGATGCGCAGGAGGGGCCGGCTGTGCCGGTCGAGCCAGCGGATCCACCGGGAACGACCCGTGCGGTCGGGCTCGGGGCCCGTCTCGGAGAGCGCGGCCAGCACGGACAGCGCGGGCGGCGGCTCCGCTTTCGCAGGGTCGGCGAACGCGCCCTCGAGTGCCGGGCGAACGGCGGCCGCCACGTCGCGGAATTCGGCGGGCACCCGGTCCAGGGCGCAGAGGGCGACCGCCAGGGGAAGCGACGGGGTGGGGGGCGGCACGGGGTCCTCGGGCCAGGGTTCCCAGAGGGCGAGCCCGGCCGGCGTCCAGAGCGGCGACCCGGCGCGTGCCAGGCCTCGCACGGCCTCGCGGTGCTCGTCGGGGAGACCGGTCCAGAGCAGCGGGGTCAACGCGCCGAGCGTCAGGCGGGCGCTGCGCCGGCCGTCGAGGTAGCGGTCGGTGAACCGGCCCCGACGCGGATCCCAGAGCACGCGAAGGAGGTGGTGATCGAGCCGCTCGCGGTAACCGGGAGGAACGCGGTGATCGTCGTCGGGCTCGATCCCGCTGCGGCGGCAGAGGAGGTCGAAGGCTTCGAACTCGGCCCGAAGGAAGGCGGCCAGGTCTACGGGGGCGAGATTCTCGTCCCAGGCGTCGGGGACGAACGCCTCTTCGGGCGTGGGCCAGCGCGGGCGACCGACGCCTTCGGGGTCGTACAGGTGAACGGCGGCGCCGAGGGCGCGCCGGAGACCTTCGACCGCCCTCGCGTCGATTCCCGGGTCGGGCTCCGAGCCGGCGGCGCGGAGGGCGGCCTGTGCCAGGAGCGGCCAGGCGGCGCCGGGCGCGGTGGGGGCGGAAGGCCCGGTGTAGCGCGGGGGTACGCCGTATTCGTCGCAGGCATCGAGCGCGGCGTCGACCAGGGCGACGGCGACCTCCGGGCGCCGGGGCGCCCAGACCGCGGCGAGCGGAAGCAGCGCGTTCAGATCGAACGTTTCCGTACCGTCGTCCGATACGGCCGCCCAGGCGCCTTCGCCGGGTCCGTCGGGGAAGCGCAGCCGGCCTTCAAGCCGGCGGAGCGCCTGGGCGAGCAGGGGATCGCGGCCGGGCGCGTCCGAGGCCGCCGTCGACTCCGGTTTCGTGGCGGTCATTCTACTGCGCCTCCTCTGCTCCGCGGTGGCGTGCCGCGCGCGCCGTGGCCGATGGACTTATCCGGCATGGAGGTCGGTCAGCGCAAGCTCTTTGCGGGGCTGCGGGCGAGGGGCTGGCGCGCACGGCCCGATGCGCGGCCGGCATCGGCCGGCGGGGCCGCGTCCGGGTCCAGGGCGCGGTAGGCTTCGAACAGTTCGCGGAAGAGCGGCTCGTAGCGATCGAGTTCACCGCGCGGTACGCGGAATCGAAGATGGTGCCCCCAGGCGTCTTCGAGGAAATCGTAGGCGAGGATGTCGTGTTCGATCAGGCGGATGCGGCGGCGCACGACCGGGCGGCCGCCGGCGTCCTCGAAAGTCTCGATCCGCATGTCGATGCCCCAGTAGTCCTGGCGCGCGTAGACGTCCGCCATGAGCCGGCCGAAGCTCCGGTGGTCGAGTTGTGCGACGCGCACAGCGAACTCGATCCGGTTCGGTCCGACGAGCACGACATCGTCCGGTTCCACGCGCGCTCCGGTTCGTACGCGCCACGGGGCGGGGATGGTGACGACGAACCGGCCGCCGGGGTCGGCGTAGACCCGGTCGTCGAGCCCGAGGACGAACGCCCCCGGATCGGGCGGCACCGGCTCGGGCGCGGGCGGCAGGGCGTGCAGGCGGCGCAGGACATCGACGGCCAGGGCGACGACGACCAGGACGCCGAAGACCAGGAGGCCGATGCGCAGCGCCGGATTCCGGGCGACGAGCTGGCGGGTCGAGGGCGGGGCATGACGGGGAACGCCGGGGCGCGTGAGGCGCGCGCGCGGCCGTCGGCGCGGCCGGGTCGCGCCGGGGTTCGGTTCAGGCCTGGAACTGGAGGTCATACAGCCGCCGGTAAACGCCGCCGCGGGCGAGGAGCTCGGCGTGTGTGCCGCGTTCCACGATGCGCCCTTCGGCAAGCACAAGAATAGTATCCGCGCGGGCGACCGTCGAGAGCCGGTGTGCGACGACGAAGACGGTGCGCCCCTGCATGACCTCGTCGAGCGCGGCCTGGACCTGGCGCTCGGACTCGGTGTCGAGCGCGCTGGTCGCCTCGTCGAGCAGGAGGATCGGCGGATCCACCAGCAACGCGCGCGCGATGGCCAGCCGCTGCCGCTGGCCGCCGGAGAGCCGGTCGCCGCGCTCGCCGATCGGGGTCGCGTACCCGTTGGGCAGGGCACGGATGAAGCCGTCGGCGTGGGCGCGGCGCGCGGCCTCCTCGATCGCGGCAGCGGGCGCGTCCGGGCGTCCGTAGGCGATGTTGGCCGCCACCGTGTCGTTGAAGAGAAACGTGTCTTGCGTGACGAGCCCGAACTGGCGGCGCAAGGAGCGCAGGGTGAGGTCCCGGATGTCGCGCCCGTTCAGACGCACGCTCCCGGCGCTCGGGTCGAAGAATCGGGGCAGCAGGCCGATCATCGTAGTCTTGCCCGAGCCCGAGGCGCCGACCAGCGCCGTGCAGCGCCCCGCCGGGACGCGCAGTTCGATCTCCCGCAGTACGGGCGCCGCGCCGTAGGCGAACGAGACCCCCGCGAAAGCCACTTCGCGCACCGGCTCCTCGAAGTTCGCGGCGCCCGGCCGCTCGGCGACGGAGACCGGCGTGTCGATGACCTCGAAGATGCGCTCGGCGGCCGCGGCACACCGCTGGACGGCGAGGTGGACGGAGCTGAGCTTGCGCACGGGGTCGTAGAGCACGACGAGGCCGGCGGCGAAGGTGAAGAAGGCGTCCGGGGTCATGCCCGTGAAGCGCGCGTAGATCAGGACCAGGGAGATGCCGGTGACGGCGAAGACGACGATGATCGGCTCGTTCATCGCCTTGGCCCGGACCACCTTCATCAGGCGGCGGAAGACCGCCCGGCTGCGGTCCTCGAACCGGCGCCGCTCGTCGTCCTCGCGGCCGAACGCCTTGACGACCCGGACGCCGCCGATGACCTCGTGGAGCAGGGAGACGAGGTCGGCCAGCACCTGCTGGCCCTCGCGGCTGTACCGGCGCACGCGCCGTCCGAAGGCGACGACGGGCAGCAGGCAGAGCGGAAAGAGCAGGAGCGTGGCCGCGGCGAGCACGGGGTCGAGGACGAGGAGGTAGATCGCCGTGCCGACCAGGACGAAGGGCTGCTGGGCGAGATCCGACATCGCGCGCGCGATCCCGCCCACGAGCGTCGTGTCGTTGGACGTCCGCGAGATGATCTCCCCGGTCCGGCTGGCCGAATAATAGCCCAGCGAGAGCTCCTGGAGGCGGTCGCAGAGCCGGATGCGAAGGTCCATCACGATCCGGTTGCCCACCCATTCGATCAGGTAGCGGCTCGCGAAGAAGCCGAGGCCGCGCGCGGCGCCGAGGAGGGGGAGCAGGGCGGCGATCAGCAGCGTGCGGCGCCAGGTCCCGCCGGCCGGGTCGAAGACCTCGCCGAGGAAGCCGCGCACGGCGACGAGCATCCCGGTAGTCGAGCCGGCGAAGAGGAGGCCGAAGAGGACGCCGAGCGCGATCCGGCCTGCGTAGGGGCGGGCGCAATCGAACAGGCGCCGGACGGCGCCGCGCGTCGCGTCGCGGGGCGGTCCGGCCACGGCGGCTCAGCTCCCCGCGTCCTGCTCGCCGAGCCAGCGCTCGGCTTCCAGCGCGGCCATGCAGCCGGTGCCGGCCGCCGTGACGGCCTGGCGGTAGACCGGGTCCTGCACGTCGCCGGCCGCGTAAACGCCGGGCACGGAGGTGCGGGTCCGGTCCGCCACGAGATACCCCGCCGGGTTCATCTCGAGTAAGCCGCGGAACGGCTCCGTGTTCGGCCGGTGCCCGATGGCGGCGAAATAGCCGGCGACCTCGAGTTCGGACTGCGCGCCGGTCTTCACATCGCGAAGCGCAAGGCCCGTCACCTGCTTCGCGGCCGGGTCGCGCACCTCCTCGACCACGTGGTTCCAGTGGATCTCGATCTTCGGGTGCCGCTGCACGCGTTCGGCCATGATCCGCGAGGCGCGGAACGCGTCACGTCGGTGGATCACGTGAACGCGCGAGGCGAAGCGCGTGAGGAAGAGCGCCTCTTCCATCGCCGTGTCCCCGCCGCCCACGACGGCGACCGGAACGTCGCGGTAGAACGCGCCGTCGCAGGTCGCGCAGGCGGAAACGCCGTGACCGATCAGCGCCTGTTCCGAGGGCAGCCCGAGGTACTTCGCCGTCGCTCCCGTGGCGACGATCAGCGCCCGCGTCTCGATCGGTTCGCCCCCGTCCAGCTCAAGGCGCCGGACCGGGCCGTCGAAGGCGGCCGCGACCGCGACGCCGGAGCGGAAACGCGCGCCGAAACGCTCCGCCTGCCGGCGCATCGCGTCCATCAGCGCGAAGCCGTCGATGCCGTCCGGAAACCCGGGGAAGTTCTCCCCCTCCGTCGTCGTGGTCAACTGCCCGCCCGGTTGCGGGCCCTCGACGAGGAGCGGCTCGAGCCCCGCCCGCGCCGTGTAGATCGCGGCCGTGAAGCCCGCCGCGCCGCTGCCGAGGATCGTGACGCGTTCCATGGTCCGTTCACTCCTTCCGTGCCTCGCCGCGCGGGCCGGCGCAGGGTCGCCCGGCCGCCGGTCAGTGGTTGATCAGGCGCAGGAACTCCGTGCGCGTGGCCGTGGAGGCGTGGAAGCTGCCGAGCATCGCCGAGGTCACCATGACCGAGTTCTGCTTCTCGACGCCCCGCATCATCATGCACAGGTGCTTGGCCTCGACCACGACGCCCACGCCCTCGGGCCGGAGGTGGTCCATGAGCACGCGGGCGATCTGGTGCGTGATCCGCTCCTGGATCTGCAGCCGGCGACCGAAAATGTCGGCGATCCGGGCCAGCTTGCTGACCCCGATGACCCGCCCGCGCGGGATGTAGCCGATGTGACACTTGCCGAAGAACGGGAGCAGGTGGTGCTCGCAGAGGCTGTAGATTTCGATGTCCTTGACGATCACCATGTGGTTGGCGTCGCTCTCGAAAACCGCGTTGTTGACCACCTCGGTCACGTCCTGCCGGTAGCCGCGGGTCAGGAAGCGCCAGGCCGCCACGCTGCGGTCCGGGGTCTTCTGAAGCCCCTCCCGGTCGGGATCCTCGCCCAGTTCGATCAGAAGCTGACGGATGAGTTCCTTCATGGCCGCCTCCCGCGCCGCCCGCCCGGTGGCGGGCAACGCGCGCGCAGTCTGCCACGCTCCCCCGCAGACAGCAAGCGCAGGGCGGCGCAGGACATTCCGCAGTCTTCGCCGGCCGGTTTGCGGAAAGTGTTGGAGTGGGACTGCTTCGCGTGTTTCTGAAGGGCGAAAGCCCGCAGGTGGTGCGCGGCGCGATTCTCGGGGTGGCTCTCGCGCGGAGGGAGGCAGGCGTGTGGCGCCGGGCATCGCGGCTCGCGCGCCCGGCTTGCCCGACGTAGCCTTCGGCGAAGTCGGGCCACCCCGTGCGTGGCGTTATCGGGCCGGGGGCGGGGCAAGACACATGAGGAAAAAGCTGAAACGCTGAAATGCTGAAACGCTGAAAGGGCAAGGCCGGAGGCCGTCGTGATCCGTAGTCGTCGGCGTAGTCGTCGACCGAAAAGAGGATGCCACGAGAAGCGGGGACCGCCTCCCCGGGAACGCCACGCTCCAGCGTGGCACGGTCCCGGTCCTCGAGGCTCTCGTCCCTCTGATCGGCCAGGCTGGAGCCCGGGCTCTTTCCCTCGTCCTTCGTCCTTCGTCCTCGTCCTCGTCCTCGGTTCTCGAAGGACGAGGACGAGGACCGCTCGCTTCGCTCGCTGAGGACGAGGACGAGCACGACGATCGCCGCCGCAACGCCGCTCGCAGCTTGCCCGCCGAAGCCTTAGCGAAGGCGGGGGCCTTTGCGGACGCGAGCGGCAAGGACTGCCGCACCACGCCGCCCCCCCCCACACACACACGCACACACACACGCACACACGCGAAGCTGGGAAAAGTCCACGACCAGTTCGGCGTGCCGGGGTGCGGGGGCGCATCTCACTTCGGGCGGTGCAACACCCGCATGGACGGGGCATGGGAGCCGATGTAGTTCGCGGCAACGTTGACGGACACGTTAGATCCGGTGGAGTTTACGAGGAAGTTGAC
>PWTM01000348.1 GCA_003563855.1 PVC group bacterium
AGAACGACTGAAGGATAGATCAGGCAAAGCCTTACACCCGGAATCGCGAAAGGATGATAGTGTGCGTAGCAGAGCGAGGACCGGAGCCGATCGGGCATCGCGCCGGGGGGGACGGGGACATGGGGGCGAAGCAGAAGACGGACGGCGGAGCTGGGCGGCGCAAGGAACCGGACGCCGTCCAGGCGGAGATCGCCACCCTCTTCGATCCGTTCCCCGAATGCTTCTTCGTGGCGGACCTGGAGGGGCGGCTGCTCCACGCCAACGCGGCGGCGCGCGCGCGTTTCGGGCTCCCGGCGGGCCGGCCGCGCGGCCGGCGTATCGAGAGCCTGCATCCGGCCGACCAGCGCGATACGGCGTGCGAGCTCTTCGCGGCCATGATCGAGGGGCGAACCTACCGGTGCACCATCCCGGCCCTGGACCGCGAGGGGAAGGCGTTCCCCGTGGACATCCTTGCGGGGCGCGGCCGATGGGACGGGCGCGAGGCGATACTGGGCGTCTTCGTGGACGTGAGCGAGCGCGAGGCGCTCGAGACGGCGCTGCGCGAGCGCGAGTCGAATTTCTCCGCCATGGCCGAGGGCTCGCGGGACGGGGTCATGGCCCTCTCCCTCGAAGGCGGCGTGCTCTACGCGAATGCCCGCCTCCTGGAACTGACCAATCGGAGCGGCGTCGAGATCCGTCGCGCGCCGCTCGGCGCCTGGCTCCGCGGCGGCGCGGCCGCCCAGGTCAGGCGCCAGGTCCGGAAGATCCGGCGGGGTGCGCCTTTCCTTCATCACCACGAGGCGACCCTCCGGCCGGCCGGCGGCGGCGACGTTCCCGTCGAGCTCTCGATCAACGCGATCTTCTGGAACCGGGCCCCGGCCGTGATGCTCGAGGTGCGCGATATCTCCTGGCGCCGCCACCTCCAGGCGCAGGTGCTGCGGGCGGTCGCCTGGGAGAAACAGAACCTCGGGCGCGAGCTGCACGACGGCGTGGCGCAGCGGATCGCCGGCGCGGCCTACCTCTGCAAGTCCGCGCAGATGAAGCTGGCCGACCGGGACCCCGTCACCGCCGCGTCGCTGGCCTCCATCGGCGAGGTGCTGCACGAGGCGTTGGGCTCGGTCCGGCACCTCGCGCGCGGTATGCTGCCCGGCCTCGCCGACCGCGAGCTGGCCGAGAGCCTCGACCGCCTGGCGGGCTCAGTCAGCGAGATGTTCGGCGTCGAGTGCCGCTTCAGGCACAACGGCGAGCTGGCCGGCTTGACCGGCGAGCGCGCGGGCGAGGTTTACTACATCGTGCAGGAGGCCGTCATGAACGCCGTGCGGCATGGCCGGCCCCGCTGCATCCGCCTCGCCGCGGGGCGCGCCGGCCGCGGCCGGATCCGCCTCCGGATCGAGGACGACGGGGTCGGGTTCGATCCCGCAGCGACGGCGCCAGGATCGTTGGGACTTCAGATCATGGGCTACCGGGCGGAACGGTTGGACGGTACCCTGCGGCTGGACGCGGCCGAGGGGCGGGGAACCCGTGTGGAATGCACGTTCCCGGCCGGCCAGGAGTCGGCGAAACAGGGGAAGGACTAGGGGAGGGCAGGCGATGAACAAGGCGATGAAGGTGCCGAAACCGGGCGCGGCGGTGCGGAAGCCCCGCGTGCTGCTGGTCGACGATCATCCGGTCATCCGCAAGGGCGTGGCCGACGTGCTCAGGGCCTGTCCCGAGTTCGAGGTCTGTGGCGAGGCCTCGACGGCGGCCGAGGCCATGGAAATCGCGGGGAAGAAACGGCCGGATGCCGTCATCGCGGACCTCTCCCTGAACGGTCCGGGCGGGCTGGACCTGATCCGCGACCTGCAGATCCAGATCCCCGGCATCTCCGTGCTGGTGCTGTCCATGCACGACGAGCGGCTCTACGCGGAACGCGCGCTCCGGGCCGGCGCGCGCGGGTACGTGATGAAGCAGGAGGAGCCGGGGCGGATCGTCGAGGGGCTGCGCGCCGTCATGGCCGGCGACCTGTTCGTCAGCCCGGACCTGTCCGAGGCGCTGCTGCGCACCTTCGTCGGCGGCGGATCGAGGAAGTCCGAAAGCGTCGGGATCGAGCGGCTCAGCGATCGCGAGATCCAGGTCTTCGAGGCGATCGGGCGCGGCCAGTCGACCGCGGACATCGCCCGGCAGCTCCACCTCAGCCCGAAGACGGTCGAGACCTACCGCGCGCACATCAAGCGCAAACTCGGCCTCGAGAACAATCACGGCCTGATCCACGCCGCCATCCAGTGGGTCGAGCAGGACGCCGCCGGTCGGGCCGATCTGGGGGGAGGGGGGTGAGAGTTGGCGGTTGGCCGTTGGCCGTTGGCAGGCGGGGGACAGGGGGAGGGCCCCTTTTCCCCTCTGCGTTGCGACCACTGCGTGGTCGCAACCCCTCGTCCCCGCAACCCACCCCCTCACCTCCCCACCCACACACCCACACACCCCCCGCCACCCGCCACCCGCCCCGCCGGCTTTCCCCTTGCGGCCGTCCCGCGGCGGCGGCTATGCTCCGCCGCGCGGGCGCCGCGGCGCCCTGCGGGGAACCACGCATGGCGATTCATCCGACGGCGCTGGTGTCGGCCGGCGCGGAACTGGGGCCGGAGGTCGAGGTCGGACCCTACGCGATCATCGGCGAGGGGGTGGCGGTAGGGGCACGGTGCCGCATCGGCCCCCATGCCGTGCTGCACCCCGGCGCCGAGCTGGGCGACGACTGTACGGTCCACGCGCACGCGGTCATCGCCGATCTCCCGCAGGACCTCGGGTTCGGAGGCGGGCCGAGCCGGGTCGTCGTCGGCGCCGGAACGACGCTGCGCGAGGGCGTGACGATCCACCGCGGCACCCACAAGGGCAGTGCGACGGTGATCGGGGCGCGCTGCTTCCTGATGGCCAACAGCCACGTCGGGCATAACGCGGTCCTCGGCGACCGGGTACTCATGGCCAACGGCGTGCTGCTCGCGGGCTACGTGGAAATCGGCGATGGCGCGTTTCTCAGCGGGAATTGCGCCGTCCACCAGTTCGTGCGCATCGGCCGCCTGGCCATGCTGGGGGGGCTCTGCGCGGTGACGAAGGACGTGCCCCCGTTCTGCACCGTCCGCACGCACACGCTGAACCGCCTGGGCGGGCTCAACGTGGTGGGTATGCGGCGGGCCGGCCTCGGGCCCGCCGAACGGCTGGCCGTCAAGCGCGCCTTCGGCCTGCTCTACCTCTCCGGCCTGAACGTCAGCCAGGCGCGTGAGGAAATGCTCGGCGCCTTCCCGGACGGCCCCGCCGCCGAGTTCGCCGCCTTCCTCGACGGCTCGCGCCGCGGCCTCTGCGGCGGTCCGCGCGACGAGGAAGACGCCCCCGCGGATCCGCCGTCTCTCTAGGGGATCTCCCCCGGGTTTCCGTGGCGTCTTTTTTTCGGTTGACGACTACGCCGACGACTACGGCGAACGAAGGCCTTCGGTCGTTCGTGGGTCTATTCGCCCTCAGCCGGCCGGGGCCGGCTTTCTCCCGCGGCGCGGAGCGGCGCCCTGGAGTCGCCCCCTTCGCTTCTGCGGGCGCTCTTACACGGCCCAAAAAGGGTGACGCGATATGGAGTGCGGCGGCAGAGGGCGAAGCCCGGCGACGCCGCTTTCGGCTGGCAAGGGGGCAAGCGGTCTCTGGCGGGGGGCGAAAGCGGTGTCGCCGTCCCGGGCGCGGGGCGCGCCCGGGACTCTGCCACTGCACTCCAAAGGTTGGAGCCCCGGCGGCAGAGCCGATGACTTCAGAAGGGTACCGTGCCGCCCCAGAGGATCGAGACGAGGGGGCGATAGAGCCGACCGGAGCGTGCCCCCCGGGAACGCCAGGCTCCAGCCTGGCCGATCCGGGGACGAGGACCGCCACCCCACTGACACCCGTGCGTGCGGAGCTCAATGTCCAACGCCCAACAAGGAATATCCAACGCCCAGAGGAATCCTTGATCGGTTGGATATTCCCTGTTGGATATTGGACATTCGCTCGTTCCTGCCGACAGCGACGAACCACAGCCATGCGCACCAAGCGCCCGCCTGGCCGATCCGGGGGACGAGGGCAACGGCTCAGGTTTTGGGGCGGGAGGCACGGCCTCTTCGGCTGCCCCCCCCGAAAGAAACTCCCCATTCGCGTCCATTCGAGGGCGATCCTCCTCCGCTTGGAGAGCTGTCAGCGGTTGTCGGTTCGCGGTTGGCTCGATAAGCCCCGACCCTGGAGCGGACTGAAAGCACTGCCCACTGCCCACTGCCCCGAAGGCCGTCTCGCGCCTTGGGCTTCGGGTCGTTCTTGGGGGCGACGAGAGGGGTCGACGATGCCCCGTGAGCGGCGTTGCGCCGCCGCTCGTCCTCCTCGTCCTCGGCCTCGACCTTCGAGCTCCGAGGACGAGGACGAGGACGAGGACGAGCGAAAGAGCCCGGGCTCCAATCGTAGACCGTTATCGTCGAACGCTATCGTCGACCGGAAGACACCCGAAAGACCCGGGTCAGGACAAGAAAGCGAGCGCCAGCCCCGCGCTCGGTCGACGATTACGGGCGACGAGTACGGTCTACGATTTCCTTCGGTCTTTCCCTTGTCCTTCCCCCCTCTGCGTTGCGACCACTGCGTGGTCGCAACCCCTCGTCCCCCGCAACCCACCCCCCTTACCTCCACACCCCCACACCCACACACCCATTCGGTATCCGGCATCCGGCATTCGCCATTCACAACCCCCCCCTCCGCGTTGCGACCACTGCGTGGTCGCAACCCCTCGTGGACGATGGGACGCATCGCCGTCGGTATCCGCAGTCGTCGATTCGGGTTGTCTTCCGGCCGGATTTGCGGTACGCATGCGGCTTTGGCTGCGCCGGGCGGCGCGGATGGGGGCATTCCGATTCCGGGAGAGGTGCCGATGAAGGACATGGCGGTCGAACGCATTCGCAATTTCGCGCTGCTGGGCCACACGGGCAGCGGCAAGACCACGCTGATCGACACGCTCCTGCACCGCGCCGGTGTCCACGACCGGCTCGGATCGCCGGAAGCCGGGACCAGCGCGGCCGACTGGACCGACGAGGAGCGGGAGCGCAAGATCTCGATCTGGACGAAGCCGTTCGAGCTGCCCGTGCAGACCGCCGCCGGCGAATTCGCCTTCGTCGTCCTCGATACGCCGGGGTACGCGGACTTCGCGGGCCAGGTCGCGGCCGCAGTCCGGGTGGCCGACGCCGGCGTGCTGGTCGTGGACGCGGGGGCGGGCCTGCAGGTCGGCACCTACCGCGCCTGGCGGCTCTGCGAGAACGCGGGGATCCCGCGCGCGATCGTCGTGAACGGGCTCGATCGGGAGAACGCCGATTTCGATGCGGCGCTGGCCTCGATCCAGGAGGTCTGGGGGCGCGCCTGCCTGCCGGTGACACAGCCGGCGGCGGGGGGCGGGGCCGTTGTGGACCTGGCCGGCGCCGAGGTCCCGGAAGATGGGGCCGCGGCCGAGCGAAGGGTCGCGCTCATCGAAATGGCCGCCGAGACCGACGACGCCCTGATGGAGAAGTACCTGGGCGGCGAGGCGCTGACGCCCGCCGAGATCGCCGGCGGGTTGCGCCGCGCGGTCGCCGAGCGCCGGCTCGTGCCCGTCTTCGCGACCGCCGCCAAGTCAGGCCTCGGGGTCGAGGCCCTCTGCGAGGGCCTGACCAACCTGTTGCCCGCACCCCACGAGCGTCCGCTCGCGGATGCCGGGGGAACGGCCTGGGACGCAGCGCCCGACGGTCCGCCGGCCGGACTCGTCTGGCGCTCGATCGTCGACCCCTTCGTCGGCCAGCTCTCGCTCGTGCGGGTCTTCGGCGGCGCGCTGCGCGCGGAATCCGAGGTCTTCAACGTCACCCGCGGGCAGAAGGAACGCATCGGCGGGCTCCTGGTCCTCAACGGGAAGAAGCAGGAACCGGCGGCCGTCGCGGTCGCCGGCCGGATCGTCGCCATCCCGAAGCTCAAGCATACGCGCCTGAACGACACGCTGGCGGGCGCGGGCGAGACGCGGACGCTGGCGCCGGTCGATTTCCCCAACCCGGTCACGGCCTACGCCGTCACGCCCAAAACGCAGGGCGACGAGGACAAGCTCGCGCAGGGGCTGAGCCGGGTGGCCGAGGAGGACCCGACGCTGAGGGTCGAGCGGAATACCGAGACGCACGAGCTGATCCTTTCGGGCATGGGCGACGTGCAGCTTAACGTCGCCGTCGAGCACATGAAGCGCAACAGCCGCGTCGAGGTCGACCTGCACACGCCGAAGGTCGCCTACAAGGAGACGATCACCGGGACGGCCGAGGGGCACTACAAGCACAAGAAGCAGTCCGGCGGCCGGGGCCAGTACGGGGAGGTCTACCTGCGCGTCGCGCCGCGCGACCCCTCCGACGAGGAATGGTTCGAGGACGCGATCGTCGGGGGCGCCATCCCGCACAACTTCATGCCGGCGGTGCAGAAGGGGCTGGTGGAAGGGTTGCAGGGCGGCCCGCTGGCCGGTGCGCCCGTCGAACACGTGAAGGTGACCGTCTATGACGGTTCCTACCACGAGGTGGACTCCTCGGAGGTCGCCTTCAAGATCGCCGCCTCGCGCGCGCTGCGCGACGGGCTCGGCAAGGCCCGCCCCGTGCTGCTCGAGCCGATCATGAAGATCCGGATCCTCGTGCCCGAGACGTGCATGGGCGACGTGACGGGCGACCTGAACCACAAGCGCGGCCGCATCCTCGGGATGGGCGCCGAGGACGGCATGCAGGTCATCACCGCCGAGGCGCCGCAGGCGGAACTCTTCCAGTACTCCTCGCAGCTCCGTAGCGTGACCGGGGGGCGGGGTACCTTCGAGATGGAGTTCTCGCGCATGGAGACCGTTCCGTCGAACATCGCCCAGCGGGTGATGGCCGCGGCGCAGAAGGCGCGCGAGGACGAAGAGTAACGTGGGTGGCGGCGCGGTCGCCGCCCGACGGGGACGCCGATGAGCGGACACAGCAAGTGGTCGACGATCAAGCACAAGAAGGCGGCGTCCGACGCGCGCCGGGGCAAGGTCTTCAGCAAGATGGCCCGTGAGATCATGGTCGCCGCGCGCAGCGGCGGCGGAGATCCCTCGGCGAACATTACGCTGCGCAGCCTGATCCAGAAGGCGCGGACCTACAATATGCCGGCCGACAACATCGAGCGGGCCATCAAGAAGGGCACCGGCGAGGGCGGCGGCGCCGCGCTCGAGGAAATGACCTACGAGGGCTTCGCGCCCGGCGGCGTCGCGATCATCGTCCAGGTGCTGACCGACAACCGGAACCGGTCCGCCGCCGAGGTCCGGCACCTGTTCAACAAGCACGGGGCCAGCATGGCCTCGCAGGGCAGCGTCAGCCGCGGCTTCCGCCGCAAGGGCCGCATCGTCGTGCCCGCCGGCGCGGTGGACGAGGACCGGCTGATGGAACTGGTGATCGAGGCGGGCGGCGAAGACCTCGCCCGCGAGGGCGACGGGTTCGCCATCACGACCGAGCCGGCCGCCTTCATGGACGTGGTGGACGCGCTGAACGCGGCGGGGATCGAGCCGGAAGAGTCCGAGGTCGGGCTCGTGCCCGAATCCCTGGTCCCGGTTCGCGACCGCGGAGCGGCGGCGGTGCTGCTGCGGTTCGTCGAGGCGCTCGAGGACCTGGACGACGTCCAGGGGGTCGCGACGAACATGGACGTGGATGACGCGATCCTGGAGTCCCTCGCGGAGGAGTCCTGAAGCCGTGCCGGCGCCGGCCGTGCGTATCCTCGGGTTCGATCTCTCGCTGCGGGCCACCGGGTACGGGCGCCTGTCGGTGGCGGGTTCGCGGGTGGCCGGCGAGGGGTGGGGCGTGGTCCGCGCCCCGGCGGCCTGGCCGCACACGCGATGTCTCGGCCGGCTCCGCGGCGAGTTCGCCGCGCTGCTGCGCGAAGGCGATCCGCCGGCGGCGGTGGCGATCGAGGGCATCTTCCACTGCCGCAACGTACGCACGGCCCTGACCCTCGGCGAAGTCCGCGGCGTGCTGCTCGCCGCCTGTGCGGAGGCGGGGGTGCCGGTGTTCGAGTACGCGCCCGGCGAGGTGAAGCGGTCCGTCACCGGGCGGGGGGGGGCGTCGAAGGAACAGGTGGCGCGGATGGTCGTCTCGCTCCTGGGCCTGTCGGAGACGCCGCCGGAGGACGCCGCCGATGCGCTCGCCGTGGCGCTCTGCCACGAGCGCCATCGAACGCTCTTGCGCCTCGGCGCGCGGAAGCCGTTGTGAAGGGGCAGGGCGCACACGGGCCACCGGGGCGGTGCGGCCCGGGGGGGCAATGGCTGTGCGGATTCTGAGCCGGTACCTGGCCAGGGACTTCGCCTTCGGCTTCGCCCTGACGGTCGCCATCTTCACCCTGGTCCTGGTGGCCGGGACCATGGTGCGGGCGATGGACTGGTTGGCCCGCGGGGTTCCGGGGCCGCTGCTCTTTCGCTTCTTCGCCCTGAATGTCCCGTACACGCTCCAGTTCAGCATCCCGCTCGGCGCCCTGACCGCCGTGCTGCTCCTCTTCTCCCGGCTCTCGTCGGACGGCGAGCTGACCGCGATGCGGGCCTGCGGCATGAGCCTCTGGCAGATCGCCGCCCCCGTTCTCGCGCTGGCCGTCGCGGCCACGGCCGCGACGCTGGCGCTGGCGCACGGGGCCTCCCCGTACAGCCGCCAGCAGCAGCGGAACATCGAGGCGCAGTTCCGGCAGGTCGATCCCCTCGCGCTCATCGAGCCGGGACGCTGGATTCGCGAGTTTCCCGGCCACCTGCTCTATGTCGCGCGACGCGACGGCGGGCGCCTGCAGGACGTGACGCTCTACGCGATCCCCGAGGACGGGCCCCGGCGCGTGATCCGCGCGCGCGACGGGACCGTCGCGCGCAGTGCCGACGGGCGCGAGCTGCGCATCGACCTTTACGCCGTGCGGATGGAGTGGGTGGAGTCCGAGGAACCCGGGGGGCGGGAGCGGCGCCGGACCATGACGGCGGAGCACTATCCTGAGGTCTTCCGCATCGACGAGATGTTCCGCCGGCGCGCCGTGCGCCTGCGGCCCGGGGACCACACACTGCCCCAACTGCTCGCGGCGCTCCGGGACCTGCCCGCCAAGCATCCCGAGCTCGACCCGGCCGACCTGCTGCCGCAGCGACTGCAGTTGGTGATCGAGGCCAGCAGCCGCACCGCGCTGGCGTTCACCTGCCTGGCCTTCGTCCTGCTCGGTATCCCGCTGGGCATCCGGACCCGGCGTCGGGAGTCGGGCATCGGCTTCGGCATCAGTCTCGGGGTCGCGATGCTCTTCTACTTCACCATGGTGATGGTCGGCACGATGAGCACGCATCCCCGGTTGCATCCACAACTGCTCGTCTGGGCCCCGATCCTCCTCGCCGAAGTCGCCGGCCTCGTACTCCTGCACCGCGCGCGGTGAGGGGCAGTGGGCAGTCGGAAGTGGGCAGTGGGCAGTGGGGGCAGGAGACAGGGGACAGGGGGGCGGTTGCGACCACGCAGTGGTCGCAACGGAGAGGGCGCAGGCCTCTTTTCCCCTCTGCGTTGCGACCACTGCGTGGTCGCAACCCCTCGTCCCCCGCAACCCACCCCTTCACCTCCCCACCCACACACCCACAAACCCACACCCCCACACACCCATCCGGCATCCCCCCTCCGGCTTTCCGCTTGCGTCCATCGGAGGGCGGGGGCAGAGTCCCGGGAGCGGGGCCGCGAGGGCCCGACGGGCTGAACAGCGACGGAGGCGGACGATGATACGGACATGTGTACTGTGGGGACTGCTCCTGGGACTGCTCGGTGCGACGGCCGTGGCCGAAGGGCCGCCGCCCGTCGACGCGCGCCGGTTGCCGCCCGGCGGACTCGAAGCCTACGGCTGGACGCCGCTGCACTGGGCGGCGCGTACGGGCGGCGCGGAAGCCGTGCGACGCGAACTCGATCGGTCCGACAACGCCCAGCTCGAGGCGCGCGACACGATCGAGCGCACACCGATCCATATCGCCGTGCTCGCCGGCGACGCCGGCGCCGTGCGCCTGCTGGCGGAGGCCGGGGCCGACGTGAATTCCCGCGACCGCTGGGGCGTCACGCCGCTGCGCCGCGCCGTGCTGCTGGGCGAGACCCGCGGCTGGGCACTCGAGGAGGTCAAAGCCGTCCTCCGCCAACACGGCGCGGAGTAGCCGGGGACAGCCGGCAGGCGAGACGGCCAACCGCCTGCCCCCCTTGGCGCCTCCGAAACGGCGACCCCCCCTCTGGTTGCGACCACTGCGTGGTCGCAACACCTGTTCGTCCCCCCCTCACTCCCCCGCCTCCGGCGGACCGTACTGCCCACGGAGCCGGAGCCAGAGCAGCGCGTCGATCACGGCCTCGGGAAGGAGCCGCACCATCCAGGCGCCCGCGTGCGCGGGGACGGTAATCACGTAGCGACGCCGGGGCCGCCGCGAGGAGACCGCGTGCAGGATCGCACGCGCCACGGCTTCCGGCGGCTTACGGAACGGGTCGCGCGGCGCGTTGTGCAGCGCGGGGTCGCGGTCGAGTCGCGCCCGGTAGGCGCGGCGGAAGACGGAGCGCTCGAGGTCGAGCCCCGCGCGCGCGGCCGTGCGCGCGTTCGCCCCGAAGCGCGTCGCAATGGGGCCCGGCTCGATCAGCGAGACCGCCACGCCCGACCCGCGAAGCTCGACCCGCTGCGCGGACGTCAGCGCCGTCATCGCGAACTTGGACGCCGAATAGGCGCCCATCGAGGGGAGCGCGAGCCGGCCGAGCATCGAGCCCACGTTCACGATCCGGCCCGCGCCCTGGCGGCGGAAGTGCGGTACGAACCGGTTCGCGAGGTCCTGCATCCCGAAGACATTGACCTCGAACTGCCGGCGAAGCGCCGCGCGCGGAAGGTCCTCGACCGCGCCCGGCTGGCCCATCCCCGCGTTGTTCACCACCGCGCCCGGCGCGCCCTGCATCCGCTCGATCGCGGCCTCGGCCGCCGCGGCCACCGAGGCCTCGTCGGCGAGGTCCAGCGCCAGCGGCTCGAACCCTTCGGCG
>PWTM01000073.1 GCA_003563855.1 PVC group bacterium
GGCCTCGAGGCCGAGGGCGGCCAGCCCGAGCCGGTGGGTATCGAGGCGCCGGCGCCCGATCACGTCGCCGCCGGGCGGGGGGAGCTCGGCCCGTCCGAAGCGGGCGGCGAGCGGGCCGGCCAGGAGGAGCGAGGCGCGGACCTTGCGGCAGAGCCCGGGGTCGAGCGGCCGGGGGGCGGCGTCGCGGGCGCAGAGGGTCAGCCGGGCGCCGTCGCATTCGACCGCGACGCCGAGCGAGGCGAGCAGCTCGCACATGACCCGCACGTCGAGGATATCGGGCACGTTGCGCAGCGTGACCGGGGCCTCGGTCAGCAGCGTGGCCGCGAGCATGGGCAGCGCGGCGTTCTTGTTGCCGAGCACCGGGATCGCACCGCGCAGCGGGCGCCCTCCCTCAATGACGAACCGGGCCATGCGCTGCAGCATACCCCGCGCCCCGCCGCGCGCCAAGGCGGGCGACTGGAGGATATACCCCAGTCTTCACGGTGCGTTCTGCAGAGAGCGATGGAATGGGACAGATTGGCCTGTTTTCGGAGACAGTGCGAAGGCCCGCAGGAGGTGCGCGGCGTGATTCGCGGGGTGAATCCCGCGCTGAGTGGAGGCAGGCGTGGGGCGCCGGGCATCGCGGCTCGCGCGCCCGGTCACCCCGTGCGCGGCGTTATCGGGCCGGGGGCGGACCAGGAGTCCAGCCCCCGGCCCGCTGCCTTGCGCACGGGAACCGGACGCACTCCCGCGCTGGCCCCTGCGGGCGCGGAGCGCCCTTGGGGCAACCCGGCGCCCCCCGCGCATCGCCCGCCGGGGCGGTAGCGACATGCAGAAGCGAAGGGAGCGGATGTCCGCCCCGGCGAAAGGAGTGGTCTCCACTGCCTCTTGGTATTGTCGCCCTCCTTGGCTCAATCCCAGGGCGGCACGGTATCCTTGCGAGGCTATCGCATCTGCCGCCCCACGCCGCCTCCGGAGAAACCATCGAACAGCGAAGACTGGGGAAGGTCCTCGGACGACTGGGCGGCGGGGGCAGGGGGAGAGGGGGAAACGTTCAACGCTCAACGTTCAATGGGCCGAGGGACGCCGCCGCTCTCGTCGTCCTCGTCCTCGATCTCGATGTTCCCCGGCCTCTCCGTCGAGGACGAGGACGAGGACCGCTCGCTTCGCTCGCTGAGGACGAGGACGAGCACTGCCGACTGCCACTGCTGACTGCCGACTGCCCCGCTCCCCGTTCCGCATTCCGCATTCCCCGTTCCGCATTCCGCCGACTCCGGGCTTGCCGGGGGGGGCGTGGGCGGGGTAGGGATAGAGCCTACGGGAAGGGTGCGCAGCCAGGAAGGGAGGCGGTCATGTTCAAGAGTGTGCAGGAGAATCTCTGGGCGTTCGACGCGGAGTGGGTTCCGGACCCGGCGGCGGGGCGCCTGCTCTACGGGCTGCCCCCCGAGACGCCGGACGCCGAGGTCGTCGCCCGGATGTGGACGGAGGGCGGGGCGACGGAAGAGGATCCCACTCCCTACCTGAAGACCGTCCTCTGCCGGGTTGTCTCGATCGCCGCGGTGCAGCGCCGCGTCCGGGGGCGGAAGACCGAGCTGAAGCTGCTCTGGCTTCCGCGCGATGCGAGCGACCCCGAGCAACGGTCGGAACGGGCGATGATCGGCACGTTTCTCGAGGCGGTTGGAAAGCACCGGCCGCAACTGGTCGGGTTCAACTCGGTATCGGCCGACCTGAAGATCCTGGTCCAGCGCGGCGTCGTCAACGGGATCGAGGCGGCGGCGTTCTGCCGGCGCCCGGACAAGCCGTGGGAGGGGCCTGACTACTTCTCGCGCAGCAACGAGGCCAACATCGACCTCATGGACATCCTCTCCTCCTGGGGCAAGGGCGCCGTCTCGCTGCACGAGGCGGCCACGCTCTCGGGCATCCCCGGAAAGGTCGCCGTCGAGGGCGAGCAGGTCGCGGCGCTCTGGCTCGCGGGCCGCACGCGCGAGATCGTGCAGTACAACTGTTTCGATGCGCTGACCACCTACCTCCTCTGGCTGCGCATGGCGCATTTCGCCGGCTTCTTCAGCGCCGGCGAGTACGACGAGGAACAGCGGCTGGTCCACGCCCTGATCGAGGAAGAGGGCATCAAGGACGGCGGCGAATACCTCGAGGCCTATGCGGACGCCTGGCAGCGGCTTCGCGAAGCCACGGGGCAGCCGGTTCTCTGAACGCGCGCGTCCCCGCCGGCGGGGGGCGGGCGTCAGTCGGTGCGGCGCTTGATCTTCATGTGCCGCGGCGGTGGGGGCGGCATGACGGGCAGGTCGATTCGCTGCGTCGCGCCCTTGGTCGACGGGTCCGCGGCGGGCGGCGGCGCCGGGGGCGCGCTCTCGACCTCCTCGGCCGTCTCGATGGGTTCGACCCGGCCGGGGATCAGGATGCGCCCGTTGCAGGCCGGACAGCGGACCATCGCGCCGGTCGCGCGGCTGGGCGCGTCGATGTTGTGCGTGCAGTGCGGGCAGTTGAAGTTGACTTCCTCTTCGCCCCCCTCGCCGGCGTGCAGCCGGACCTGGGGGACCTCGATCTCGACCTCGCAGGTCGGACAGGAGACGCGCTCGCCGACCATGTCGGGCGGCGCCTCGATCTGCTGGTCGCACCGCATACAGTAGAACAACACATCGGTCATGATGCTTCGCGCTCCTCTGCTTGCCGCCTCGACGATGCGCCCACAACTCCGCCTACGCAAGCCCGAAGCGCATCCCGCTCACTGCCGGGGACACTCTCCAGTTTTCGTCGTGCGGGGGGTATCTCCCGGGCGGCGTGGTGCGGCAGGCCGTGCCGCTCGCGTCCGGGAAGGCCCCCGCCTTCGCCAAGGCTTCGGCGGGCAAGCCGTGAGCGGCGGGGACC
>PWTM01000271.1 GCA_003563855.1 PVC group bacterium
GCGTTTCGGTACCGTTTTCGGGGTCGATGCGGTAGACGAAGAAGCCTGCGGTGCCGACTTCGGAGCTGGTTTCCCAGACCACGTGGGCGGCATCGGTCCACTCGCCCCAGACCTCGGCAATGTCGGCGCGGGTGGCGCCGAAGGTGGTAATGCCCGCATCCAGCGATGTATTGCTTGCACCTTCATTGAAGAGGAAGAAATCCGTGAACGCAAATTCGCCCACTTCGCCACTGGTGGCTTTGCTGTTTAGAGTTTCATCGTGTCCCTGATGCGCAGGGGAAAGCGTGACATTGGTGCTGATGCCTCTGAAATCGAAGCGAACGCGGTAGGTGCCGGGGCTCTGGTTTTCGAACAGGTAAAGCCCGTCGGCATCGGTGGTGGTGCTGGCAACAACGTTTCCGTTGGTGTCCATCAGGGCGACCGGCACATTGGCGATGCCGTTGGTTTCGCCCACATCCTGAATCCCGTTGCCGTTGGCATCGAACCAGACACGATTGCCGATTGTAATCCGAACGAGGTCGACGGGCGTAATCGTCGAATCACTGACGGGCTGCGTCATCTGATCGCTGATCGCCGACGCGGTGTTGACAATCTGCGTAAAGAACCCGGGCTGATCCACGGTGACATCAAAAGTGGCTGTCAGGGCTTCGCCGGGTTCGAGCGTATGGCCGGCATTCAGATTGGGTGGCGCCCCGCCCGCGCTCGTTTGAGGCAAGCGCAAGGGAATGGAAATCTCGACATCATCGAACCAGACGATATCGCTGACATCCATCGTGCCGAGGGTGTTGATGAAACGAATGGCCGTGTTGGTGGCGATCCAGGCGCTAATGTTGTAGTTGGTTGATAGGTAAGCCGAATCCGTCGCCGGCCCCGCAAAGCGGTCCAGTTCCGTCCAGGGGCCGCCGACCCCGCTGGAGGAGACTTCGATGGCGAAATATTCGCCCGCCGCCAAGCCTTGCCGCCGATAGTCAAAGCTCAAGAAGGCTTCGCTGTAGCCACCCAGATTCGCTTCCCGGATGAGCGCGCGGTTGGGGCCCGCCATGCGCAGGGAATGGGTCTGCCCGCGAACGGGATCGAACAGAATTTGGATGTTGCCGGCTAACGGACCATCGCTTTCCCCGCCCTCAATCCAGTTGCCGGTCCAGTTAGCCGTGCCATTGTTTTGTGCATAGGAGCGGACATTGAACTCGTCGCGGAAGGTGATGTTCGAGGAAACCGGAAACGTGATCTGCGTGGTGTCCGGCAGATAGGTCACGCCCGGCGGCAAGAGATCCGTAACCGACACCCCCGTCTGCGTCTGCGCGCTCGCATTGGTGATGACGATGGTATAGGTGAGGGTTGTGCCGGATGACACCGAGCCGCTGGGGGACACCTCCTTGGTGATATCCAGAGGCGCCACTTCGGGAACGATCACGACCGATGCCTCGTCGTTGTCCGGGTTATAATCCATTTGATCGACAGCGGTGACGGTCGCCACGTTCGTGATAGATTGGCCGACGGTGGAGGTATTGACTTGGGCGGTGATTTCCAGCGATTCGGCTTGAAGTAAAGCCAGCGCCCCAATGGTCCATACGCCGGTAGCGGCATTGTATGTACCTTGGGAGGCCGTGTGCGAAACATAGGTCAGGCCCGTCGGCAAAAGGTCGGTTACCTCCACGCCGGTGGCGGCATTGGGACCGAAGTTCGTTGCCGTGACAGTGAAGACAATCTGCTCGTCCTCATAGATTGCTCCTGAGGCAACGGACTTGCCGACGCCGATGTCCACACCGAAAACGGTAATGACGGCGGTGTCCTCGTTATTGGTCGGATCGGAATCGGCTACGTCGGAGGCGAAAAGACTGGCCGTATTAGTGATCTTCGAACCGGATGTGCTGGTATCGACGGTGACGGAGAGCGTCAGCGTGGCCGCCTCCCCGACATCCACCGCGCCCACCGTCCATAAACCCGTGCCGCTATCGTAGGCGCCTTGGCTGGTCGAAGCGCTGGCGAACGTCAGGCCCGCCGGCAGGATATCTTCGATCACTACGCCGGTGGCGTTGGCCGGCCCGTTGTTGGTGACGGTGACGGTGTAGGCAATCGTGTCGTTCTCGGACGGGTTGGCACTGCTGACGGTCTTCAACACGGCAAGATCAGTGAGGAGCAGGGGATCGATCACGGTGTCCGACAGAGGCAACGGCTCCTGATCGGTGGTTACAGAGGCGGTATTGACGAGCTGAGTCGCCACGATCGGATTGTTGACCGTGACTTGGAGCGTGATGGTCATCGTTGAACCTGCTTCCAGTGTCCAGCCAGAGGCAATATTGGGTGGGGCATTGGTCGTGCCGCTCGGGGCACCGAATGAGACCGGCAGTTGGTAGCTGACGATGACGCGCCCGTCCGCGCCTGCGCCCCCGATGGAGCCGTTTCCTCCTCCTCCGCCTCCGCCGCCGGGGGCATTGCCCGGATTCCCGGTGGTTGTACCTTGGGTGCCGTTGCCCCCGTTGCCTTCGCCGGCGCCGCCAGCGCCGCCCGTGTTGTTCCCGCCGGCCACTCCGCCTGTTCCGTTGGCATTAGAAAAAGCCGATCCGCCGCCGCTTCGGCCCAGGCTGCCCACTCGGCGCGTTCTTCCGCCGTCCGTCCGAGCGGGTGCCGCTCGACCCCGCTTTCCGCCAGCACCTCGAGCGCCTCGGCCTCGCGCTTCCGCAGGTCCCCGGCGGCGGCGGCAAACGCCCGGGCCAGCGTCTCCCGCAGGGTCTCCTTCGCCGCCTCATCCCATCCGTCCAGGACGCCGTCGCGCAGCACAACGGCGCCCGCGAGGTGCATCACGGGCGTGTCCGCCACATAGGCGAACGCGGTGTGCCAGCGCAGTACGATCGCGGCCAGGGGCGCCGTCAGCACGACATCGACGGCGCCCTCCCGGAGCGCCTCCCGAACGGCGTCCGTCTCCAGGGCGACCGCGGTCACGCCGAGTTCGCGCGCGAGGTTGTGCATCTCCCCCGCGCCGGCCGGCGCCCAGAGCCGGCCTGCGCGGAAGCGTTCGACCGTGTGCAGCGGCCGGCGTCCGTGCAGGTAGGCAAACCCCAAGTCGAGGAGCGCGACAGACGCGAACCCCTGCGCCTCGAGGTCCGCCGCGATCCGACGCTCCATGCGCGGCCGGTGCGCGGCCGCCTCCGCCGCCGAGCGGAAGAAGAGCGGCATCGCGTAGACGCGCGCGGCCTCGCTGTACCGGAGCAGGCAGGGCCCCGCCAGCAGCGCCCCGTCCCAGGCCGAGGCGTCGGCCGACGGGGCGGGCTGCTCGACGAACCGCAGCCGGATCCCGCCCTCCGTCCTCCGCGCCACCTCGCGCCCCGCCGCGCGCAGATCGGTCATCGCGCTGGAGCCCTCCGCCCAGGGGACCGCGATGGTCAGGGGCTCCGCGGCCATGACCGGGCGGACCGCGAGCCCCAGGACTGCGGCCAGGACCAACGACGCTTGACTGGGATTCATCGCGGTGACTCCTTTCGGAACAGCCCCAGTACACGGGCAAGCCAGGGCGTGACGAACAGGTCCGACCCGAGCGCCGCCAGCATGATGAAGGCGGTCAGGAAACCGAACTCGCGGTTGAGCCGGAATTCCGAGCCGACGAGGACCGCGAAGCCGGCGGCCAGGGCCAGCGCGGCGTAGACCATCGCGCGTCCCGCTCCGAGGAGGGTGCGCTGCACGGCCCGTTCCGGCGAGTGGCCGGCCCGGATCTCGCGCCGGAACCGATGCAGGAAGTGGATGGTATCGTCCACCGCGATCCCGATCCCCACCGAGGCGATCATCACCGTCGACGCGCTCAGGGGCATGCCGAGAAGTCCCATCAGGCCGAAGCCGAGCACGATCGGGAGCACGTTCGGGATCATGGAGACGAGCCCGACCCGGAGCGAACGGAGCTGGACGGACATCAGCGCGGCGATCAGGACGAGGGAGAGGCCGAAGGAGCGGATGAACCCGCGGACAATGGCCTCGATATTCAGCGCGACGAGTTTCACGACGCCGGTCGTACGCAGGCGAAGGCGCGGGTCCAGGCCGGTGGTCGCGTAGTCTTCGACGGCCTTCACCAGCCGGAGCTGGTCGGCGCTGGTCATCGTGCGGATGCGCAGGGCCACGCGGGCCGCCCCGCGGTCGTCAGTCAGCAGGGAATCCACCGC
This sequence comes from PVC group bacterium, assembly GCA_003563855.1. Lineage (GTDB taxonomy): Bacteria > Verrucomicrobiota > Kiritimatiellia > PWTM01 > PWTM01 > PWTM01. Next base: position 4,152 of record PWTM01000271.1, read on the forward strand.
TTCGCGCTGGCGACCGATCGAGAAGAGCAGCAGGTATTCGGCGATCTGGCCGCGCGTGAGGGTCACCTCGTTGTCCGTCTCACCCGCGTCGTCGGCCCGCGCGCGGTGCGCCGCCTGCAGGAGATCCCGCACGGAGAACACCCGGTCCACACCGGGAAGCCCGGCGGCATAGCGCTGGAGGCGGCCGATCTCCTCGATCGCCCACGGCTCCCGGAACGTCCCGGGCTCGCCCTTCAGCTCGACCTCGAGGATGTAGAAACCCGCCAGTTCGCGCTCGACGACCCGCAGGCCCTGGATCGACGGCGCGCGCTCGGGCAGGTGTCGCGACCAGAGCGCCTCGATCCGGATCCGGGCGATCCCGACGGCTGCGGCGGCGAGCAGGACCAGCAGCGCGGCCGGGATCACCCGGCGGTCGCGGTTCGCGAACGATCCGACCGCCCAGAGGAACCGGCGGAGCCGCCGCCGACCCCGCGCGGGCCGGGGCCGGGGCAGCCGCCGCGAAAGGAGCGAGGGCACGAGCGTCACGCAGAGCAGAACCGCCATCAGTATCCCGAGCGAGGAGAAGAGTCCCAGCTCCCGCAGGCTCCGCAGGTCGGCCGTCATCTGCGTGCCGAACCCGACCGCGGTGGTCAGCCCCGCCATCAGGAGGGCCGGGATCATGTGGGCCAGCGCATGGCTGAGCGCCACCGGCGCCGTGCTCCCCCGCGCAGCCCGCTCGCGGCAGGCATTGAGCAGGTGGATCACGTAGGAGAGCCCGTTGACCGCTACGATCGTGGGCAGCATGACCGTGGCGATATTGAGCGACCCGCCGCCGAGCGCCAGGAGCCCGATCGCCCACAGCACCGCGACGAAGACGAAGGCGGACGCCGCGGCGACGTTGCGCGGGCTGCGGAAGGCCAGCCCGAAGAACAGCAGGATGACCAGCGGCGTCAGCCAGAGCAGTCGCCGCGCATCGCGGCCGAGCGTAGCCAGCACGTCGGCCGCGAGCGGCGAGAGCCCGGTGATGGAGACCCGCACGTCCGGCCGCGCGTGCCGATCGAGGATCGCACGAACCCCCTCGACCGCCTCGATCCGCGCTGTGGCGTCTTCGCTGACGGGCGGAAGCATGACGTTGATGCCCGCCGTCCGGCTATCCGCGGACACCAGCGTGCCGGGTCCCAGCGGATGGGCCATGGCCTCGTCCCGGATGCGCCCGGCCTCCGCTGCCGTCGCGGGGAGCTCGGCGAAGAGCGGCTCGATCCGCGCGTCGCCCCCGTCGCCCCGCACGGTGACCAGGGTGGACAGCGAGGCGACGTCCGCCGCGTGCGGCGTCTCGCGCAACGCCTCGGTCAGCTCGGCGATATGCGCGAGCATGTCGGGGGTGAAGACGCCGTCGGTCTCGAGCACAACCAGGAGGTACTCGTGCCCCCCGTAGCGTTCGAGGAAGCGGCGGAAGTACGCCATCTCCGGGTCGTCGGAGCGGAGTTCCGCCTGCTCGTTCCAGATGGGCCGGAGCTGCAATGCGGGACGCGCAAGCAAGAGGGAGCCGGCGAGCACGGCCGCGAGGATCGCCCATCGCGCCCGCACGACGCCCGCGGCGAGGCGCGGCCATCCGGCCTGCGGCGGCGAAGCGCCCGGTCGCTGCGGGTGCGTATCCGTCTCCATCGTTCCCCCCGGGTGGCTTCGCGGCCGCGGCAGGATGCCAAAGCCTCCCGGCGCCTGCAAGCTTGCGCCCTGCCCGCCGCGGGCTATGCTCGCCGCAGGATGTCGGACACGGGAGCAACGGGCGCGGGCCCGGGGTCGTCGGCCCCGGCGCCGGAGGACCGCGCGGACGCGGTGCCGTTCGCGGCGCTGCTGGCCCACCAGCTCCGGGCGCCGGTCCATGCCGCCGCCTCGCTGCTCCAGACGCTGCTGGGCGAGTTCGCCGGCCCGCTCTCGCCCAGGCAGCGCGACCTGGTGCAACGCGCCGACCGGCGCCTCGCCGAGGCCGCGGAGACGGTCCGCCGCCTGCTCACGATCGCCCGCCGCGACGCGGGCGATGCGGCGGGTGGGCCCTTCGATCTCGCGGCACTCGTGCGGCGCATGCACCATCTCTACGTCGACGAGGCGGCGAAGCGCCGGATTACACTCTCGGTCGATATCCGGGTCGAACCCGCGCCGGTCCGAGCCGCGGAGGACCTGGTGGCCGAGGCCCTGCGCGCGCTGATCGCCAACGCGCTGAAATACACGCCGGACCACGGGCAAGTGCGGCTCCTGCTCGCCGCGGAACCGGACGGCACGGTACGCATCTCGGTCGCCGACTCCGGCATCGGCGTTCCGGCCGACCAGCGCCGCCGCATCTTCGAGCCGTTCGTCCGCGGCACGACGGCCCACGATTCCGCCCGCCCCGGGCTCGGCGTGGGGCTTGCCTTCGTCAAGGCGGTGTTCGACGGCGCAGGCGGCGCGATCGAGGCGGGCTCGAGCGACCTGGGGGGCGCGGAGTTCACCGCCCGCCTCCCGGCGGCGGCCGACGAGGCCGCGCCGGGAACGAAGCGAGCGGAAGCGAAGCCGCGTTTCCGCGTCGTCATCGTCGGCGGCGTCGCCGCCGGCCCGAAGGTGGCCTCGAAAGTGATCCGGTTGCGCCCCGAGACCGAAGTCACGGTTCTCGAACGCGGGGCCTTCCTCTCCTACGCCGGCTGCGGGCTGCCCTACTACATCGCCGGCGTCGTGCGCGAGCAGCGCGAGCTGCTCTCGACCCCGCTGGGCGCCGTCCGCGATCCGGTCTTCTTCCAGAACGTGCGGAACGTAACCGTCCGCAGCCGGACCGAGGCGCTCGCGGTCGACCGGGAGGGGCGGCGCGTGCGTGTCGTGGATCGCCGGACGGGCCACGAGCGCTGGCTGCCCTACGACCGGCTGGTCCTCGCGACCGGCGCGACGCCGATCGTGCCCGAGGTGCCCGGGCGCGACCTGCCCGGGATCTACACGCTCCACGGCGTGCACGACGCCGAGGGCATCCGCGCCTCGCTCGCCGAGGGCCGCGCCCGGGACGTGGTCATCGTTGGCGGCGGCCTGATCGCCGTCGAGATGACCAAGGCGCTCGCGCTGCGGGGCTGCCGCCTGACCGTCATCGAAAAGGAGCCCCGGATCCTGCGCTTCCTCGATGCCGAGATCGCGCGCCTGGTCGAGCGGCACCTCGAGGCCAACGGTGTGCGCGTCCTGACGGAAACCCGGCTGCTCCGGTTTGAGGGCGAGAGCGCCGTGCGCGCGGTCGTCACGGATCGCGGCTCGATCCCGGTCGACCTGGTCGTGCTGGGCGCGGGCGTTCGGCCGGCCTCCGAACTCGCGCGCGCCGCCGGGCTCGAACTCGGGGTGGCGGGCGCGATCCGGGTCGACGACCGGATGCGCACCACCGACCCCGACATCTACGCCGTCGGGGACTGCGTCGAGACGCGCCTGTTGCCCGGCGGCGAGCCGGGCTACATCCCGCTGGGCTCGACGGCGAACCGGCAGGGGCGCACGGCGGCGGTCAACCTCTGCGGCGGCGACGAGGTTTTCCCCGGCGTCACCGGCACGATGGTCTGCCAGGTCTTCGACTACGCGGTCGGGCGCACGGGCTTGAGCGAGCGCGAGGCGCGCGAGGCCGGGCGGCGCGTGGTCACGGCGCTCCACGCGGGTCCGGACCGCGAGCACTTCCTGCCCGAGGCCCGGCCGCTGATGCTCAAGCTGATCGCGGACGCCGACGATCGCCGGCTGCTCGGCCTCCAGGCCATCGGCCCGGGCCAGGGCGACAAGCGGATCGACGTCGCCGCCACGGCGATTACGGCCGGCATGACGATCGACGCGATCGCACAGCTCGATCTCGGCTACGCCCCGCCGTTCTCGCCGGCGATGGACAACCTGATCACCGCGGCCAACATCGCGAAGAACAAGCTCGCGGGGAATATGCCCTCGATCGCCCCGGTTGAGCTGAAGGCGCAGCTCGACGCGCGCACGCCGCTCCTGCTGCTCGACGTCAGCTCGCCGGGCGAGTACGCGCGCGTCCGCCTTCCGGACTCCCGCTCGATCCCGCTCGGCGCTTTGCGCGGCCGGCTCGGCGAGCTGCCCCGGGACCGGCCGATCGTGACCCTGTGCGCGAACTCGATCCGCGGCTACGAGGCCGCGCTGATCCTTCGGGCCGCCGGCTTCCCCGACGTGCGCGTCCTGGACGGCGGCCTCGCGATGTGGCCCTATGCGCTCGTGCACGACACCGACGGCGAGGACGCCGGCGAAGCCTGAAAGGAGACTGCATGCCCCCGCCCCGCACCCGTTTCGCGCCCAGCCCCACCGGCCGGGTCCACATCGGCAACCTGCGCGTCGCGATCTTCAACTGGCTCTTCGCCCGGCGCCATGGCGGAACCTTCCTGCTGCGGGTCGAGGACACCGACCGCGAACGCTCGACGGAGGCCGCCTGCCAAGCCGTGCTCGACGCCCTCGCCTGGACGGGCCTTGAGCCCGACGAGCCGCCGCTCTACCAGTCCGGCCGGCAGGCGGCGCACCTCGAGGCCGCCGAGGCGCTGCTGCGCAGCGGGCACGCCTACCGCGAGGACAAGGGCGGCACGGGCCGGGGCGAGTGCGTCGTCTTCCGCATGCCCGGCGAGGACATCGCCTTCGAGGACGCCGTCAAGGGCCGGCTAATCAAGCGCGCGGCCGACCTGCCCGACTTCGTCCTCGTGCGGTCCGACGGCCATCCCGTGTTCCACCTCGCCAACGTGCTCGACGATATTGCCATGGACGTGACCCACGTCATCCGGGGCGACGACCACGTCGAGAACACCTTCCGGCACGTGGCGCTTTACCGGGCGCTCGGCGCCGCGCCGCCCCGCTTCGCGCACCTGCCGATGATCGTCAACGCGCAGGGCAAGCCCTACGCGAAGCGCGACGGCGACGCCTATGTCGGGGAGTTCCGCGAGCGCGGCTACCTGCCCGAAGCGCTGCTCAACTACCTCGCGCTGCTCGGCTGGTCGCCCGGCGACGGGCGCGAGGTGCTGACCCGCAAGGAACTCGTCGCGGCCTTCGACCTGGCCGGCGTGCAGCCCTCGCCCGCGCGGTTCGACCCCGTGAAGCTCGACTGGATCAACGGCGAGCACATGCGCCGACTGCCGGCGGAGGAGCGGCTGGCCGGCTGCGTGGCCGACCTGCGCGCCCACGGACTGGCGGAAGACGCCGACCCGGGCTATCTCGCACACGTCTTCGCGATCATGGAAGACCGGATCAAGCGCTATATCGACGCCGCCGCGCAGACGGTCTACTTCTTCACCGAGGACTACCCGTTCGAGGAGAAGGCGGTGCGCAAGCGGCTGCGCAGGCCGGGCGCGCTCGACCACCTGGCGGCGCTTCGCGACCGGTTCGCGGCATTGCCGGCGTTCGACGCCGCGAGCCTGGAGGCGGCGCTGCAGGACCTGGCGGACGCGCGCGGTGAGAAGGCGGCCGCGCTGATCCATCCGACGCGCGTGGCCGTGTCGGGCTCGGCCGCCGGTCCCGGCCTCTACGTCCTGCTCGAGACACTAGGGCGCGAACGCGTGCTCGACCGACTCGACCGCGTCATTGCGCGCGAACGCGCGGCGGCGGCCGACGCCGACGGGGCTTCGTAACCCCGCCTCAGGCGTCTTCCGACCGCACCTTTCGGACCCAGCGGTAGTAGTCGCGCTCGGCGAGCTTCGCGGCCGCCGCTTCGTCGGCGACCACGCAACAGTCTTTATGCAACTGGATCGCGGTGCCGGAGGCCATCGCCGTCAGCGGCCCCTCGACCACGCGGGCGAGCACGTCGGCCTTCGCCGCGCCGGTGACGAGCATCAACAGCGCGCGCGCCTCGAGGATCGTCCGCACACCCATCGTCAGGCCGAGGCGCGGCACGCGCGCGGGGTCGCCGCCGAACGGTCCCGCGTTCTGGCGCAGCGTCTCCGGCGCCAGGATCACCGGCCGCGTGCGCGACTCGAATGGCGAGAGCGGTTCGTTGAACCCGATGTGCCCGGTCGCGCCCAGGCCGAGAAGCTGCAGGTCGATCCCGCCGGCCTCCCTGATCCGCTCTTCGAAGGACCGGCATTCCGCCGCCGGATCCGTCGCGGTCCCGTCGGGCACATGCGTCTGGTCGAGCGGCAGGTCGACGTGATCGAAGATGTGCCGGTTCATGTAGGCGCGGTAGGACGCCGGGTCGTCCGGGGCCAGCCCCAGGTATTCGTCCAGGTTGAAGGCGCGCACGCCGCAGAAGCGCAGCCCCTCGTCGCGGTGCAGCGCCGCAAGCCGCGCGTAGACGGCCTCCATCGTCCGACCGGTCGCAAGCCCGAGGACGGACAGGGGCTTGCGCCGGAGCTGCGCGGCGATCCGGTCCGCCACGAAATGCGCGGCGGCCTCCGCATCGGGTTGAATGACGATCTCCATGCCGGCTTCCCTCCGCCCGCAGGCCCCTGCCCGCGTCCACCCCTTCTTACCCCGCCCCACCACCCGGCGCAAGGGTTCCCGCCGCGGGGACATTCCCCAGTTTTCGCCGGCCGGTTTGCGTAGAGTGTTGGAGTGGATCGCCTTAGCGCGTTTCCGAAGTGCGAAAGCCCGCAGGTGGTACGCGGCGTGATTCTCGGGGTGGTTCTCGCGCGGAGGGAGGCAGGCGTGGGGCGCCGGGCATCGCGGCTCGCGCGCCCGGTCACCCCGTGCACGGCGTTATCGGGCTGGGGGCGGACCAGAAGGGAAAAAGCTGAAACGCTGAAAAGCTGAAACGCTGAAAGGGGAAGAGCGGAGGCTGTCGTGATCCGGAGTCTGTAGTCGTCGACCGAAAAGAACATGCCTCGAAGAACTGGGGA
>PWTM01000025.1 GCA_003563855.1 PVC group bacterium
AGAGCGGCGGCAAGCCGCCGCACTCCAGGGCGCCTGCGGCGCGGGAAGGGCATCCGCTCGCGCGGGTCCCGCGCCGCGCAGCGGCGCCTTGGAGTGCTCGAGCTTGCTCGCGCTCTCCGCGGCGCAGCTCGCCGCGCCGCCTCCCCGGGCGCGCACGGCGCACATGCGACGAGCCCGGGCTCCAATCGTCGCCCGCTATCGTCGCCCCCTATGGAAGGGCGGGGGTCAGAGCACGTCGAGGATGGCGGCGCCGAAGGTGAAGCCGCCGCCGAAGGCGCAGAGGCCGACGCGGGCTCCGTGTGCCTGGTCCGGGAGCGCCTGCTGGAGGGCCAGCGGGATGGTGTTGGAGGAGGTGTTGCCGTACTTGCGGATGTGGTTGAACATCCGCTCGGGCGGCAGCTTGATCCGCTGGCGGATGCTCTCGATGATCCGGTTGTTGGCCTGGTGCGGGACGACCAGCGCGAGGTCATCGACACGGATGCCCGCCTCGTCGCAGGCGCGCTCCAGCATCTCGACCATGCGCCGCACCGCGACGCGGAAGACCTGCTGGCCCTCCATCTCGACGCAGCCTCTGCCCGGGAACGGGACGAAGAGGACCTTCGGCTCCTCCCCCTTCGCGGAGAGGACCGGCCGGTGCAGCCGGACGCGCGGTCCGTCGCCCGGCCCGGCGCGCCGCACCAGCGTGGCGGTCGCCGCGTCGCCGAAGAGGAAGAGCGTGCCGGGATCCTCCCGGTTCAGCACCGGGGAGAGCGTCTCGGCGGTCACGACCAGGACCTTCGCCTCCGGGCGGCTGTGCAGGATGTCGTAGGCCGCCTGCAGCGCGTAGAGGTAGCCGCTGCACGCGGCGTTGACGTCGTGGGCCTGCACCAGCACGTCGCCGCGCGCCGGGCTGAGCTCGCGCAGGATACGGCAGGCGAGCGAGGGGGTCATCGAGAGCGGCGTGCCCGTGCTGCAGATCAGCGCATCGAGATCGGCCACGCGGAGCCGTTCGCCTTCGAGCAGCTCGCGGCAGGCGCGCACGGCCAGCGTCAACGCGCTCTCGTCCTCGCCGATCCAGTACCGGCGCTCGATCCCGGTGCGTTGCAGGACGTCGTCCGAGTTCCAGGCCGGGAACTGCGGAAGGAAGGCCTCGTTGTCCATCACGCGGCTGCCGAGCACGGAGCGGACGGGGCCGAGCACGACGGGGGCGGGCACGCGTTCGCGGGCCGGGGCGGACGCGGTTCGCGCCGCGCGCCGCCAGGGGCCGAAGACCGGGGTGGCCTCGGCCGCGCCCTCGCCCGGCGGCCGCCAGTCGGGGTCGGCCGTGCGGATGCGCGCCACGGGCGTGCCGACCTCGACCTTGTCGCCCTGCGCGGCCAGCCAGGCCTCGAGCCGGCCGGCCGCCGGGGCGTGAATTTCGGCGGAGGCCTTCTCGGCCTCGACGGAGAGCAGCAGATCGCCCTCCGCAACCTCGTCGCCCTCGGCCGCGTGCAGCTCGGCCAGGTGGACGGTTTCGTCGGAGGGGCTCGACCCCATCGCCTTGACGACGGCGACGCCGGGCTCGACCGGTTCGGGCTCTTCCCAGCGCAGGTCGAGGCCCAGCAGCCGGGCGGAGGCGTCGAGCAGGCTGCGCCAGGAGGGGAGCAACGCGAGCTGGTTCTCGAGGTTGAACGGCAGGTAGGTGTCGGAGAGCGTCACGCGCGCGACGGCAACGGCGGGGCCGAGCTCTTCGGCCACGGTGGCCAGCACCTCGCCCCCGAGCCCGCAGGTGCGCATGTCCTCGTGCGTGACGAGCAGGCGACCCGTGCGCCGGGCGGAGGCCAGCACGGCCTCGCGGTCCCAGGGCGAGAGCGAACGCAGGTCGAGGACCTCGGCGGAGACCTCGGCCCCGGCCAGCGTTTCGGCCGCGCGCTCGCAGAGGCCGACAGTATTCCCCCAGCCCAGGAGCGTAAGGTCCGAGCCGGCGCGGACGACGCGCGCGCGCCCGATCGGAACCGGCTTCGCGACGGCGGATTCCGGGGCGAGGACTGCACGCTCGTTCAGGAGGTTCTTCGGATAGAGGAAGACCGTCGGACGTTCGGAGGCGAAGGCCGCGTTGAGCAGGCCGGCCGCGTCGGCGGCCGTCGAGGGCATCAGGACGTCGAGCCCGGGCACGTGCGCCATGACGGCTTCGGGGCTCTGCGCGTGGAAGGGGCCGAGGCCGGCCCGGTAGCCGCCCGTGACGGCGAGGATGACGACCGGCGCCTCCCAGGCGCCGGCGCTGCGCCAGTAGAGGCTGCCGAGCTCGGCGAAGATCTGGTTGTAGGCGACCGGGAAGAAATCGGCGAACTGCAGGAAGACGATGGGCCGCTCGCCGGCCAGCGCGCGGCCGATGGCGGCGCCGACGATGGTCGACTCGGTCAGCGGCGCGTTGCGCACGCGGCCGGGGAACGCGGTCGAGAGCCCGCGCGTGACCCCGAAGACGTCGCCCTTCGGGTCCTCGATGTCCTGGCCGCAGAGCGAGGCGCGCGGGTCTTCGGCCAGCCGGCGGTGGAGCGTCCGGCGCATCGCGTCGCGCAGCGTGAGCGCGGGCTCGCCTTCGGCCGGTTCGGCGGACGCCGCGCGCAGCGCCGCAGGCAGCGGCCGCTTCGCCGAACCGGGCGTCGGCCGCGGCGCCGCGCGCGCCTCGGCCACCGCGGCCGCAAGCGTCTCCTCGATCTCCGCCTCGATCCGCTCGAAGGTCGCGGCGTCCACGCCGGCGGCGCGAAGCCGGTCGGCCAGGTCGCGGATCGGGTCGCGCGCCTGGATGCGTTCCAGGATCTCCTCGCTGCGGTAGACGCGCTCGTCGTCGGAATTCGAATGGCTGGCCAGCCGCTCGACGTCGAGCAGGACCAGCCGTGGACCGCGATCCTCGCGCATGCCGGCCACGAGCCGGCCGAAGGTCTCGCAGGCCTCCGGCACGCGGCTGCCGTCGATCCGGTGGATGGGCAGGCCGTAGAAGGACTCGGCCTCGCCGTCGGGCCGCGAGTAGAACGTCTGCCCGCGCGTGACGGTCGAGAGCGCCAGGTGGTTGTCCTCGATGACGAAGAGCACCGGGAGCCGGGCGCGGACGGCCTCGGCGACGGCCTCGAGGACCTCGCCTTCCTGCGAGCCGCCGTCGCCGAGCGCGCAGAAGACGATCGGGCGTTCGGGCGTGTCGCGGACGGCCGCGGCGACGCCGGCCGCCTGCAGCGCGTTGTTGCCGACCAGGGTCGGCATGCTGAGCAGGTGCAGTGCGCGGTCCGCGACGAACGGCGGCATACGGCGGCCCTGTGCGTCGGACCCGGCCGTGGCCATGAGGCTGTGCAGGTAGCGCGCGGGCGGGAAACCCCGGGCGAGGATGAGCGCCTTGTCGCGGTAGTGCGGGTGGAGCCAGTCCCCGGGCGCCAGGTGCGGCGCCAGCGCCGCGCTGCCTTCGTGCCCGGCGGCGGTCAGGTGGAAGGAGGCCTCGCCGCGCTGGGCGAGCTCGCCCTCGAGCGCGTCGATGCGCCGGGCGGTCCGCATCGCGCGGTAGAGCTCCAGGTAGCGTGGGATGGCGTCAGGGTTCATGCGGTGTGCGCTTCAGTGTAGGCATTCCCGGTTCGGGGGCAATGCCGCAGTTGCCGGCCGTTCAGGCTTCGCGGCTGGCGTAGAGCTCCTCCCCGGTCTCCGCGTTGGCGATGCTGAAGTTCTCGATGTGGCGCGCGGCGTCGGAAACGAACGTCAGCCGCCCGTTGAACCGCGACTCGATTGCGACCAGTTCGGCCTCGTCCTCCCGGCGCAGCCGCTGGAGTATCGCGGGATTCACGGTGATGCGGAGGCAGGCCGACCCGCCGCCGCGGCCCAGGCGCCGGAGCGCTTCCGCGATGTGGCGCTGGATCTCGACGCTCATCGAGAGGGTCGACTTCACCTTGCCGCGGCCCTCGCAGTAGGGGCAGTTCACGAAGATGGCGTCGCGGATGCTCTCCGCCGCTCGCTGCCGCGTCATCTCGAGCAGACCGAGCGACGAGATCGGCAACACGTTCGTGCGCGCCTTGTCCCGCCGCAGGCACTCCTTGATCTTGCGGTAGACGGCGTTCTGGTCCTTGCGCCCGCGCATGTCGATGAAATCGACCACGACGAGCCCGCCGACGTTCCGCAGCCGGAGCTGGCGCGCAACCTCCTCGGCCGCCTCGAGGTTGACCTGGACGATCGACTCCTCCTGCGTCTTGCCGCCCTTGTGGCGTCCCGTGTTCACGTCGATCGCAACCATGGCCTCGGTCTCGTCGAAGACGATGTAGCCCCCCGACTTCAGCCAGACCCGTCGGCGGAACGAGTTGCCGAGCTGGCGCTCGACGTCGAGGTATTCGAAGATCGGCGCTTCGCCCTCGTAGAGCTTGATCTTGTTGCGCGCGGCGCGCGAGATGCGCGCGGTCAGGTTCTTGATCCGCTCGAATTGCTCGCGCGAGTCGACGACGATCCGGTCGAGGTCCTCGGTCAGCGCGTCACGCACCACGCGCTCGATCAGGTCCGGCTCCTGGTAGAGCCGCGCCGGCGCCGGCTGCTCCCGGATGCCCTTCTCGATTTCGGCCCAGATATCGAGAAGTCCGCGCAGGTCGCGGGCGAACGCGGTACGCTTCGTGCCCAGGCCGGCGGTGCGCACGATCACGCCGAGGTTCTCCGGGATGGGCAGCCGGGCCAGCACCTTCTTGAGCCGTTCGCGCTCCTCGCGGTCCTCGATCCGGCGCGAGACGCCCTTGAGCGAGGTGCCGGGCATCATCACCAGGTACCGGCCGGGGATGCTCAGGTTGGCGGAGACACGCGGGCCTTTCGTCCCGATCGCCCCCTTGGTCACCTGCACGACGATCTCGGCGCCGACCGGGTAGCGCTGCGCGACCTCGCCGGCCAGTTGCCGGTTCTTGCGCGAGACCGGCCGGCGGTTCTCGACGCCCTCTTCGGCCTCGAGCCGCGCGGCGTCCTCCGGGATCATGTCCCAGTAGTGGATGAACGCGTTCTTGCGCTGGCCGATATCGACGAAGGCGGCCTGCAGGCTGTCCTCGAGATTCTGGACCTTCCCCTTGAAGACACTCCCGACCACCCGGTCCTCGGCCGAGCGCTCGACGAAGAAGTCGGTCAGCTCCCCCTCGTCGAGCACCGCGACACGCGTTTCGAGGGTTTCGGCGTTGATAACGATCTGGTGTTTGACTTCTTTCTTCCGCAATAGCATCGACATGATCCTCCGCATGGCAGTCCTCCGTGGTTAGCGGGGCGGGCGCCGCACGTGCACGCTCTGGATCAGGCCGAGCGCAAGCATCGTGGACACCATGAACGATCCCCCGTAGCTGATCAGCGGCAGCGGCAGCCCCGTTACCGGGAGCAGCCCCACCGTCATACCGACATTGACGAAGACGTGGGTGAAGAGCAGCGCGACCAGGCCGGCGGCCAGCAGTTGCCCGGTCTTGTCGCGGGCGCGCAGCGCCGTGCGGACGCCCGAGGCGAGCGTTACGGCGTAGAGCGCGAGCACGCCGGCGGCGCCGGCAAAGCCGGTCTCCTCGGCGACGACGGAGAAGATGAAGTCCGTCGGCGCAACCGTGCGCGGCAGGAAGCCGAGCACGTTCTGCGTTCCCTGGAGGTAGCCCTTGCCGCGCAGCCCGCCGGACCCGATCGCGATCTGCGACTGGATCTTGCTCCAGCCCGCGCCCAGCGGGTCCCGGCCGGGCTCGAGGAAGACGCGCACGCGTTCGCGCTGGTACTCGCCCATGACCAGCCAGCCGGCGGGCAGCAGCAGGAGTCCCGCGAGCGCGAGCAGCGCGAGCCAGCGCAGCGGCACGCCGGCGACGAAGAGCATGACGAAGACGACCGGGATCAGCACCGCGGCGCTCCCCAGGTCGGGCCCGGCGGCGATGAGCACGAACGCCGGCGCGACGAGGAGCACGGCGGCCGCAAGCCGCCACGGATCGTTGCGCTTGAGGTCGGGCCGTCCCAGCAGGCGCGCGAGGGCGAGGATCGTCGCCAGCTTGGCGAACTCGGACGGCTGGACCTGGATGCCGAAGAGCGAGAGCCAGCGGCGGGCGCCGTAGACCGGGGCGCCGACAAGCAGGACGAGGCCCAGCAGCGCGAGGCCGATGAGGTAGAACCATAGCGACTGCTCGGCGAGCCGGCGGTAGTCGGCGGCCGCGGCGACCAGGAGCGCGAACCCGCCGGCCAGCGCCCAGAGCACCTGGCGGCGGTAGAACGGCGCGGCCTCCATCCCCTCGCCCCGGTAGCCGGCGCTGTAGATGAAGAGGATGCCGATCAACGCCAGGGCGCCGACGGCCGCCAGCGCGAAACCGTCGAGCCGGCCCATCCACCGCAGCCGGTGGCCGTGGGGCCTCACGGGGTCTCTCCCGCGCGCTCGGCGGCCGGAAAGAAGATGCCCTCGAGGAGTTGCCGCATCCGGGGTCCTACGGTCGCGCCGCCCGAGACGGCGTCGTCGGCGACCATCGCGATGGCCACGCGCGGCGCTTCGCTCGGGGCGTAGGCGATCATCCAGCCGCGGTTGCGCCGCTCGCCCGGCGCGCCGTACTGCGCGGTCCCGGTCTTGCCGGAGACCGTAACACCCTCGACGCGCGCCAGCCGGCCGGTGCCGCGCGCGGACATGACCGCGTCGCGCATGCCCGCGCGGATGGGCGCGAGCAGGGCCGGGTCCCAGCCCGGGTCGTTCACCAGTTCCGGGCGCGTGCGCTCGAAGCCCGCCGCATCCGGCGCGCGCACGGCGCGCAGGAGCCGGGGCCGGAAGAGCTGGCCGCCGTTGGCCAGCGCCGCCGTCAGCATCGCCATCTGCAGCGGCGAGACGGCCAGCGCGCCCTGCCCGATCGAAAGGTTGCAGGTGTCGCCGTCGCGCCAGGCGTCGCCGACCGTCCGCCGCTTCCAGGCATCATCCGGGACGAGCCCGGCCGCGTCCGCGTCCAGGTCGATGCCCGTCCGCCGGCCGAGCCCCAGGGTCCGGGCCATGTGCGCGATCGGGTCCGCGCCGCTCCCGAGCGCCACGCGGTAGAAGTACACGTTGCAGGAGCGCTCGATCGCCTGGCGCAGGTCGAGCGCGCCGTGCCCGGAGCGCTCCCAGCAATGGAACGGACGGCCGACAACCAGGACGCCGTCGCACCGGAGGCGCGCGCCGGTGTCGAGCCGGTCGTTGACGAGCGCCGCCAGGGCCGTGACCGGCTTGAAGACGCTGCCCGGGGCGTAGGCGCCGGCCGCCGCCCGGTTGAACAGCGGGTGGCCCGGGTCATCGCGGAGCGCGGCCCAGGCCGCGGGGCCGATCGCCGGCGCGAAGGCGTTCGGATCGAAGGCCGGCGCGCTGGCCATGGCCAGCACCTCGCCGTTGCGCGGATCGACGACGACGGCAGCGCCGGCCAGGCCCTCGAGCGCCGCCTCGGCCCGGCGCTGGATATCGAGGTCCAGCGTCAGCATCAGGTCGCTGCCCGCGCGTGGCGGACGGAACCCGAGGTCCTCGTGGCGGTAACCGGAGACGTCGACGCGGACGAGGCGCCCCCCCGCCTCGCCGCGCAACCGCGCGTCGTGGTGCCGCTCGATCCCGCGCCGCCCTTCCATCTCCGGGAGGTAGTAGTGGTACGGGTGTTCCTCGCTCTGGACGAAATCCGCCCGCCCGACATAGCCGAGCACGTGCGCGGCCGTGGCGCCCTGGGGATAGTGACGCACGGCTTCGGGCACGATGTCCACGCCCGGCAGGCCCGCGCCGCGCTCGGCCCAGCGGGCGACCTCGGCCTCGCCCAGGTCCCGCCACGCCCGGAACGGCAGCGGAAGCCGCGCGCGGATGTGCCGCTCGATGTCCGCCGCATCTACTTCGCGCGGCCTTTCGAGGATCTCCGCCAGCCGGTCGATCGTCGCCTCGACCTCGGCGATCGTGCGCGACCAGGGGCCGGGCAGGCGCAGTTCCTCGAGGTAGATGCAGACCGCGTAGGCGGGCCGGTTCTCGGCGAGCTTCCGCCCCTCGCGGTCGACCACCGTGCCGCGGATACCCGGCAGCCGCACGCGCCGGATGCTCTGCCGCGCCAGGCTGACCTCGAGCCGGCGCGCCTCGCGCACCTGCAGGCGCCAGAGGGCGCCCGTCAACAGGAGGAACCCCGCCAGCATCGCGGCCAGCAGCGCACCGAGCCGCGCCACCTCCCAGTCCTCCGCCCGACGCCGCGCGATCACGGCCGGGCCTCCGGGAGCAGGCCCAGCATCCGCTCCTGCCGTTCCGCGAGGCGGCAGACGATCGGCGCGGTCATGGCGCCCAGCAGCAATGCGGCGGTCCCCTTGTGCAGGATGCGCGCCGCCGGGAGCGCGATCTGGCCGGTCGCGCGAAGCAGCACGCCCGTCGCCAGCGTGACGCCGCCGGCCGTCAGCGCGCCCATCACGGCATGCGTCAGCCCGGACCAGACGAAGACCTCGCCGCGAAACCGGTGCACGAGCAGTCCGGCCACGCCGAACCCGAACGAGGAGGTCCCGAGCGGAACCGGGCCGAGCGCGTCCTGCACGAGGCCGGCCAGGACTGCGACCCAGAGGACGACCGCCCGATCCCGGCTCAGCGCGTAGTAGACGACCAGCGCGGCCAGCACCGGCGGCCGCACCTCGCCGAGCCAGGCGGCCGAGGGGGCGACGGCCTGGACGACGCCGCCGAAGACGAGGAGCACGAGGAGCGAGACCGCCGTCACGGCTCGTCCTCCGCACCCGCCGGCCGTGCACGCCAGAGCGCTTCGACGGCCTCCGCCGACTCCACGATCACGAAGGCGTGCCGCAGCAGCCCGACCCCGGCCCGCGGCCGGATGCTCGCGTACTGGTAGAGCCCCGAGGGGTCGCGCGCGACCTCCTCGACGATGCCGATGGGGATCCCGGCCGGGAAGACCCCGCCCAGGCCCGAGGTCACGACCTCGTCGCCTGCGCGGACCGGCACGTTGCGATTGATGAAGTCGATCCGGCAGATCACGCGGCCGTCCCGCCGGACCCCGCGTCCGGAAACCACGCCGAAGGCGCCCGTGCGCGGGAGCCGTGCGGCCACCCGGCAGGTTGGATCGGAGATCAGCAGCACGTCCGCCGTGCTGGCCGAGACGTCAACCGTCCGCCCCGCCAGGCCCTCGGCCGTCACGACCGCCTGGTCCGGCCGCACGCCGTCCCGCCGGCCGACGCCGAGCCGCACCGTCTTCCACCACCCGCTGACGTCGCGGGCGATGACCTCGGAGGGCACCAGCCCGTAGGCCGTGCCGGGCGCGAAGCCCAGGAGCGCCCGAAGCTCGGCGTTTTCCCGCTCGAGCGCGCGCAGCGTGCGCGTCTCGTCGCGCAACCGCAGCAGTTCCTCGGCCATCGCGCGGTTTTCGCTGACCAGCCCGCCGAGCCCGCGCAGGGTCGCGCCCGTCTCGCGCAGCCGAAGCGTGGCGCCGGACACCAACGCGTGCAGCGGGGCCAGGGCCTCGCGCACCGCGGCCTTCACGCCGCGGGACGCCGCCCCGGGCAGGTTCAACAAGACCAGGAGCAGGGCCAGTAGCCCCGCGCCGCTCAACCCGCGATTCCGCCTCACCGAACGTCCGTCTCCCGCCGGACGGGATGCTGCGCATCCCGTCCCGGTTGGCCGGGGCGGCGCGAACAGAGGCGGGGACGGCGTCTAGAGGCTGTCGGAACTGGCGACCTTGCGCAGGAAACTGAGCTCGTGCAGCACGACCCCGGTGCCTTCCGCGACGGAACTCATCGGGTCGTCCGCCCGGTGAACGGGCAGACCGGTCTGCTCGGCCAGCAACCGGTCGATCCCGCGCAGCAGCGAGCCGCCGCCGGCCAGGACCAGGCCGCGATCGACCAGGTCCGCGGCCAGTTCCGGCGGACAGCGCTCCAGCGTGAACCGCACGGCTTCCACGATCGTGGACACCGGCTCCTGCAAAGCTTCGCGGATCTCCTGCGACGTGATCGTCAGCGTCTTCGGAAGGCCCGCGATCAGGTCGCGCCCCTTCACGTCCATGGTCACTTCCTCGTCCATGGCGTAGGCCGAACCGAGGTTGATCTTGATCTCCTCGGCCGTGCGCTCCCCGATCATCAGGTTGTAGACCCGCTTCATGTACTGGACGATCGCCTCGTCCATCTCGTCCCCGCCGACCCGCACGCTTCGGCTGAACACGATCCCGGCCAGGGAGATCAGGGCGACCTCGGTCGTCCCGCCCCCGATGTCCACGACCATGTTCCCGGCCGGCTCCTGCACCGGGAGCCCGACGCCGATCGCCGCCGCCATCGGCTCTTCGATCAGATAAACCTCGCGCGCGCCGGCGTGCGTGGCCGAATCCTTCACCGCGCGCTTCTCCACTTCCGTGATTCCGCTCGGTACGGCCACGATCACCCGGGGCCGCACCATCTGCCTCCGCCCGTGAACCTTGCGGATGAAATACCGCAGCATCGCCTCCGTGATCTCGAAATCCGCGATCACGCCGGCCCGCAGCGGCCGGATCGCCACGATGCTGCCGGGCGTCCGGCCCAGCATCCGTTTCGCCTCTTCGCCGACGGCCAGCACGCGGCTCGATCCCGATTGAATCGCCACCACGGACGGTTCGCGCAGCACGATACCGCGATCGCGCACGTAGACCAACGTGTTGGCCGTGCCCAGATCGATGCCGATATCGGACGAAAAAAGCCCCAACAGCTTGCCGAACATAAAAAACGCCCCAACGCCCCCGGCCCGGCCGGATACGCGCGCAACTGTGCGCTGTTCTCTGGCAGACCGTCAAGGCGGAAAAGGCGCCTTGTTGGTCTTTCACCGTCTTCGGCGTGCGGGGGGATCTCCCGGGCAGCTTGGTGCGGCAGGCCGTGCCGCTCGCGTCCGGGAAGGCCCCGTGAGCGGCGTTGCGGCGGCGCGGCGCGGACACGAGTCCTGCGCCGACCGCCGCGCCTTGCTCACGAGACCTTCGCGAACG
>PWTM01000281.1 GCA_003563855.1 PVC group bacterium
CATCCCAGGCGGGCAGCAGGATCCGCTTCCCGGCGCGGCGCAGCGCCGCTTCGAGCCCGGCGATCGGAACCTCGCCGGGCAGGGAGCGATAGAGCGCAACCGAGGCCGCTTCGTGCACGGGCGGAAGCGCGGCGGCCGCGGCGCAGGCCGCGGCGCCGGCACGCTCCGCCCACGCCGGGTCGAGCGCGCGCCGTAGCGCGCGCATCCGCCAGCGGAGCGCGTCCTTCGCTTCGCTCAGGGTTGGGGCTTCGGCGTTCGTGGCTTCTTCCTCCGGGCTTCCCACCGCGCCATGCGGTTGCGGATCGTCGCTTCGTAGCCCTGGTCGGTCGGGTCGTAGTAGACGCGGTCGGTCGGCGCGTATTCCTGGTCGACGAAATGGTCCGGCCCGTCGTGCGCGTAGCGGTAGCCGCCGTGGCCGAGCCGGGCGGCGCCGCGGTAGGAGGCGCCGCGCAGGGGGCGCGGGACGGGCAGCGTACGGCCTTCGCGCACATCCTTGAGCGCCGCGTCGACCGCCAGGTAGGCCGCGTTGCTCTTCGGGGCGGTCGCCAGGTAGGTCGTCGCCTGGGCCAGCGTGATACGCGCCTCCGGCAGGCCGACGAACTCGACGGCGTGCAGGGCGGAGACGGCCACCGTCAGCCCGCGCGGATCGGCGTTGCCGATGTCCTCGGACGCCAGGATCACGAGCCGCCGGGCGATGAAGCGCGGGTCCTCGCCGGCGTGCAGCATCTTGGCCAGCCAGTAGACGGCGGCGTGGGGGTCGGAACCGCGCACGCTCTTGATGAAGGCCGAGATCGTATCGTAGTGCCCGTCCTCGTCGTGGTCGTAGACGACGGGTTTCTTCTGGATCGACTCGGCGGCCGCCTCGCGGGTGATCCGCACCGGCCCGCCGCCCTCGGCGGGCGGCGTGGTGCGCGCCGCGATCTCGAGCGCGTTGAGTGCGCGCCGCGCGTCGCCGTCGCAGACGCGCGCGAGGTGACCGAGCGCGTCGTCGTCGGCTTCCACGCCGCTGCCGCCGAGCCCCTCGGGGTGATCGAGCGCACGGCGCAGCAGCGCGACGATCTCGGGCTCGCCCAGCGGCTGGAGTTCGAAGACCTGCGAGCGGGAGGTCAGCGGGCTGTTGATGAAGAAGAACGGGTTGTGGGTCGTGGCGCCGATCAGCGTCACCGCTCCTTCTTCGACGTAGGGCAGCAGCACGTCCTGCTGGGCCTTGTTGAAGCGATGGATCTCGTCGAGGAAAAGGATGGTGCGTTCGCCGTCACGGCGCAGCCGCAGCGCCGCCGCCTCGAGCGCGGCGCGGAGCTGGGGGACGCCGGCCGTCACACCGCTGGCGCGGACGAAGCGGCGCTGTGTCGCGCGCGCAATGACCTCGGCGAGCGTGGTCTTCCCGCAGCCCGGCGGGCCGTAGAGGATCAGGCTGCCGAGCCGGTCGGCCTCGATCGCCCGGCGCAGCAGCTTGCCGGACCCGAGCAGGTGATCCTGCCCGAGCACCTCCTCGAGCCGCCGGGGCCGCACGCGGGCAGCCAGCGGGCGCGCGCCCGGCGGCGGCGCCTCGGTGCTGTCGCGCTGGAATAGGTCGTTCATGTTGGTCCGCAAAAAAGAGCCCCGCCTTGGCGTAAGGGTCGGATCTCTGAGCCTTGCTTCCAAGGTGGGTGCGACGGCCGAAGGTTTCCGGATTCCCCCGAAGGGGACGTGCGGGCTCCACCGGCACGCGATGCTCCCTATTCAGAGAACCTAATGGGTCAGAGATGTAGACCCATTCGCGCTCAAGGCAGGGCAAATAACGAGTGGGCGGAACCTCGCCGGCCGGACGGCCGGCCCGCGGGCGGGCCCGAAGTCAGGCGTCGCGCAGTTCGGCGCCGAGCCGATCGCGCAGCGCTTTGACGACGCGCCCCTGGAACCGCTGTACCTCCTCGTCGGTCAGCGTCCCGCGGGACGACCGCCAGGTCAGCGCGTAGGCCATGCTCTTCCGGCCCGCCGGCGTTCCCTTGCCCTCGTAGATGTCAAACAACTCGACCCGTTCCAGCTCCGCCGGTGCGGCGCCGCGGATCACGCCCTCAATATCGCCATGTCCGGTCCGGGAGTCAACGTAGAAAGCGAGGTCCCGCTCGGCGGCCGGGAAGACCGGCGGGGGGCGGGCCGGACCGCGGAGGCCGCGGGCGGCGAGGAGCGGGCCAAGCCCCAGCTCCGCGGCGGCGACCGGATACGGGAGTCGCCACTCGTCGGCGGCCGTACGGCGCACGAGGCCGATGTGGCCGATCGCCTGGCCGTCCAGCGCAACGGCGCGGCAGGCATCCGGCTCGAACGCCGGGTGGCTCGCGGCCGGGAACGCGGCTTCGATTCGGAGATCGGCCAGCAGGCCCTCGACCAGGCCGCGCACCCATTGCAGCGCCTCGCTCCGGGAGAGCGGCGCTCGTTTTCGCAGTGCGTCCCGCCCCACCGGGCCGAAGAGGCCGACCGCCACGCGTTCCTCTTCGGCCGGCGCGCCGTCCGCGGCGAGGCGGTAGACGCGCCCGATCTCGAAGACGGCGCCTTCGGCCGCCTGCCGGGCGCGGTTGCGCCCGAGCGTCTCGACCACCTGCGGGATCAGCGCGGTGCGGAGCACCGACTGCGCCTCGCTAAGCGGGTTCGGCAGCCGGACGCGCGCGGCGGCGTCCGCCGGATCGAACCGGTCGAGGAGGGCCGGCGCGCAGAGGCTGACGTTGAGCACTTCCTGCAGGCCCAGCGCGGCGAGCGCGGCGCGAACCGACTCCCGCGCCTCGAACGTCTCGTCGCGCGCGCCCGGCACCAGGCGCGCGCCCGGCGCCCGCTCGGGGATGCGGTCGAGCCCGCCG
>PWTM01000188.1 GCA_003563855.1 PVC group bacterium
AGCGGGTCGCCGCCCCGCGCGGCGTCGTTGTCCACGTAGCTGTACGAGAGGCCGCACGAGAGGTTATAGCGCGCCCACCAGTCGATACCGAGGGTGTAGCCCCAATAGTCGTCGACGCGCCCGTCGAAGGCGGGCGTGTAGTCGGGATCCCGCAGGTTGCTCGCCCGCCCCGGCCCGCGGTAATCGATCCGGCCCAAGAAGATCGAGGCGTGCCCGCGCAGGCGCTCGGTGAAGAGCCGCCGCGTCACGCTGCCGGTCCAACGCTGGTCGATCGCCACGTGGCCGGCCGACTGGATCGCCGGACGAACATCGGCAAGCAGCTCGCTCCCGAAGGTCGTGAAGCCGAACGGGTTGATCGAGGCGTAGAGCGAAGCGATCCAGCGCTGGACATCCGCGATCTCGTCGTTCGGGTAGGTCCGCCACTGGTAGCCCACCCGCCCGGTCGCGCTCGTCTTCGGCGAAGGCTTTCCGCGGATGCCCACGGAGGCGTCCGCGAAGACCGCGTCGCCGAAGCCGCCGGATCCGGTATCGAGATCGTCCCGGCCAACACCGCCCTGGAGGAAGACCTGGCTCCGCCGGGAGATATCGGTGTAGAGCCGGGCCGCGCCATAGAGCCGGTCGTAGTCCACGTACCCGGCCGCATCGTAGTCATGGCGCTCGAAGCTGCCCAGGACCCCCATGGACGTCTTGCCCGAAATCCGGTGGTCCAGCCCGAGGTTCGCCGTATAGTCCCTCTTCACGATCCGCGCCCCGACCAGGGTATCGAGATCCTCGAGCCGGCGGAACCCGCCGCGCGCGGTGACCTGGCTCTTCTGCGTAACCCAGACGCCGCCCGCCCCGAGCAGAAGGCTTGGCGTCCGTTCGAGCCGGCCGTCGGTGCTGTCGTACACCAGGAGACTGACGCCAACGTCGGCGAACAGATGACTGCGTTCCGGCCGGCCCCACAGCACGGTGACGCCCGGGACGAAGCGGACCACCGTCCCGCGCTCGGCCTCCAGACCGCTGAGGAAGAGGTTGTCCTCGCGCGAGGCCGTGAGCGTCGCGCGCGGCAGCAGCGACACCCGCCGAACCGGCACGTAGAACAGGTCATAGGCCGGATCCCCGGTATCGAGGTAGAACCCGGCCCGCTCGCCCCGCGTGAAGAAACCGGCCGTGTAATAGTCCGGCGGCTCCTCCGCCGCGAGCGGAACCACCGAAGCCGAAAGCGCCAGCAGGAGCAGCGCCCGGAATAGTGCCGTAGAGGTTCTCATTGGTCTCACCGCCCCCCTGTATACCGGAACGACCGGATCAGCTCGATCTCGTGCTCGTCGTACGGCGAACCGTCCTCGTGCAGCACATCCTGCTGCCAGACGTCGGGGGCTTCGGGATCGCGGCGCTCCTCTTCCTGGATCCAGGTCTGCGTCCGCCCCCGCACCAACCCATGGTTGAACCAACCCACCCCATACGTCGCGAACACCGGAAGGATCTCTTCGAACGTGTTCCCCTGCTGTCGCATCAGCCAGTCGGAGGCGACGATCGGCCGGTTGTACCGCTGGAGCGCCAGGATCATCGCCTCGGTCAACTCGGCGTTCAGGAACGTGTGGAACGTGATCAGGTCCGAGCGCTCGAGCTTACGCGCCGTCATCGGGCGGCCCATCTCGGTCCAGCCCGGCACGGCGATCGGCTGGCGCGGATCGATGTCGCGCGCCCAGTTGAACGCCTGGTCCACCAGCGGCAGCGACTGCTCCCAGAGTCCATCGTTGCCCGCGGTGTTATACAGGTCCCAGTAGAGCACGCGGCGGTCGCGCCGGAACGTGCGGATTACGTCGCGCACATAGCGCTCCAGCTCCGGCCAGGCCTGCGGCTCCGTGACGCGTGCCGGCCCCGGGCTGGGCACCCAGCGCGCGTTGTGGACGTCGGGCACCGGGTCGGGCTGCGGGCCGATGTCCGGGTCGCGGCCGGCCCGGTTCAGGTCGTCGAAGAGCACCGGCACGACCGTCAGTCCGTGTCGGCCGGCGATGTCGAGAAAGCGATCGAGCCGGCGCAGGAAGCCTCGGGGATCGTGCCGGTACACGGCCTCCTGGAGCACCACCCGCACCGCGGTATACCCGACGCCCTTCGCCCACCCGAGTTCCTCGTCGATCGTATCCGGGTCGAACGTCTCCTCCATCCACATCTCCGTCGAGTTGACGGCGGTGCGCGGGACGTAGTTGACCCCGCGGATGACCCCGACCGACTCCCACCAGGCCCAGATCCGCTCCTCGCCCCAGCGTCGCCCGTCCGGAACCCCGACCACGGCCGGCGGCTGGGGCGTCGAGCGCGCGGAGGCCCACGTCCGATAGCCGGGACTGACGTCGGCAACCAGCCCCTCGGTTCCCACGAAGACCGGCGGGCGATCCAGGCCGATGTACCGAATCACGGCCTCGCGGTCGAAGCCCAACACCGGGTGGCGGAAACGCTCGATGTCCCGGAAGAAGCCGCGACAGAACTCGAACGCGTGGCGGTCGGCCCGGTGCGCGTCCGGCGCGTCGGACGTGCCGTCCGGCGCCAGCAACGCGCCGTCTCCCGCGCGCAGCTCGCGCACCTCCCCGTCCTTCGGCTCTACGCGCACCCCGTGCTCGAGCGCGACCACGGACCAACGGTCCTCTCCCTCCTCGCGGGCGATGCTGAAGACCGCGCCGTTCGCGGCGACGTCGCCGGCCGCGGTCCGTACGCGAACCCGAAGGGACGGGGTCGGCACGCCGGCGTTGACGTAAAGCCGCCCCGAACGCAGTTCGATCTCGATCTCCCGCACCAGGTCCTCCTCGCGCCGCGGGAGGCCGGCCGCGCCGGAGCGCATGCGCGTCAG
>PWTM01000077.1 GCA_003563855.1 PVC group bacterium
AGGCCAGGCGCGCGTGACGCGTCAGGTCCTCGATCAGTTCCCGCTTCTCGGCGCGGGGGCGAAGCTCCAGGTAGCGCTCGTAGTGGTAGATCGCCCGCACGAAATCCTCGCGCGGCTGATCGAAGAGCAGCCCGAGCTCCAGGTGCGCGCGCGCCAGGGTCGGTCGCCGTTCGAGCGCCTCCTGGTAGAGCGCGATCGCTCCGTCAATGTCGTTCGCCGCCTTGCGCGTCCGCGCCCGCCGCATCAGCGGGTGACTCTCCTCGCGACGCTCGACCCGCTCCGTCCGGCCCGCACATCCGGCCGCGGCCAGTCCGACGACGGGAAGCCCGCAAAGGAAAAGGAGGGCGCGACGCTTCATACGCCTTCCTTAGCACCGCCGCCGCCGTTCCGTCAAGCGGCCGCTCCCCGCCCCGGTTGACAGCGGAACGGCCAGGCCGAAGACTCGGGGCGGCCGGGCGCGCGAGCCCGGAACAGGAGTGCCCGCATGAGCGAGAACCTTGTCGGCCCACTGCGTTCCAGCCCGCTGATCCGCCGGCACCCGGACAACCCCGTCCTCGCAGCCGACGGGGTACCCTACCCCGCAACGCTGATCTTCAATGCCGGCGTCGCCCGCTTCGAAGGCCGCTACGTCATGGTCTTCCGCAACGATGTCGGCCGAGGGCAGAAGCCCGAGAGGTTCGAGGGCACGAACCTGGGCCTTGCGTTCAGCGACGATGGCGTGCGTTGGGAGGTCCGGGCGAAGCCCTGCATGGCCTGGAAGGACGAGGAGGTCCGGCGCGCCTACGACCCGCGGCTGACCGTGCTCGATGGCCGCTGCTACATGTGTTTCGCCGTCGACACCCGGCACGGGCTTCGCGGCGGCATCGCCGTTACCGACGATTTCGACCGTTTCGAGGTCCTGCACCTGACCGTTCCGGACAACCGGAACCTCGTGCTCTTTCCCGAGCGCATCGGGGGCCGTTACGCGCGGCTGGAGCGCCCGTTTCCGGTCTATAGCCGCGGCGGGGGCCACCGGTTCGACGCCTGGTACTCGGAGTCGCCCGACCTCCGCTTCTGGGGAGACAGCCGCCTTGTTCTGGCCGTCGAGGACGTCCCGTTCGCCAACGACAAGGTCGGCCCGGCCGCGCCGCCCGTGCGTACGCACCGGGGCTGGCTGACAACCTTCCACGCCGTCGACCGAGACCCGACGCGGGGCAAGAACGGTTGGGAGAAGCGCTGGCAGAAGCGCTATACCGCCGGGCTCATGCTGCTCGACGCCGAAGAGCCCTGGCGCGTGATCGGCTTGAGCCGTGAACCGCTGCTCGCCCCGGAGGCGCCGTACGAGAGAAACGGATTCCGTAACGACGTCATCTTCCCGGGCGGGATGATCCTCGAGGAGAGCGGCGAGGTGAAGATCTACTACGGGGCCGCGGACACGGTCGAGTGCCTCGCCACTGCGCACGTCGAGGACCTGCTCCGCCTCTGCGAACCGCCGGCCGCGCCGCTGCGCCCGCGTGGATCCACCCGCGTTCTTCAACGGCGATGACGATGGTGCGCGCGGAACCAGAAGCGCCGCGTCGCGGAGATCAGCAGCAGTCCTGCAAGGACCGCCGTAACCGCCGCCAGCGTCACGCCGCGACGCTCGGCTTGAACGTCGCCCGGCAGCACGCTGCGTAGAATCGCCAGCGACCCGAGGCCGCCCGCGACCGCCACGCCCAACGCCAGCCAGACCGTCTTCCGAACCGAATGCACGCGCTAACTCCCCGTCAGCCCGGTACCGGGTCGTATCCGACCCGCCGTCTGCCTGAAGAAGCTAGCGCTGTGGCGGCGAAAGGCAAGCGAAAACGGCAGCGAAGAACGGGCTTCTGCCGCATCCGCGGCACCGTCTCCACCGCCCGCAAGAACGGCCACACCGCGCTCGACGCCCTCCAGCGCGTCTTCCTCGGCAACCCCTTCGTGCCCGCGCGGAACACCTCCTGATCCTGCCCCCCCGCGCCAGCCCCCGCCGGCCCGCCCACATCGCTCAGGTACCCGCCCGAAGCGGGCGGGCACCTGATCCGTCACCTATTCCGGGCGTCCGAACACGGCTTAGCCCCGCTATTCAACGCGATGTAAACCATTGCGGCGCATTTCTCTGTAGCGATTTCAAAGAAAGGGAAAACAGGGGGGTTGACAGGGTCACAGAATCATGGGACGCTAGGGTCAGCGTTGGGGGCTGGCGCAGTGCCGTGGTGGCGTTGCGGGGGCCTCGGGTACCTAGGAGAACAGGATTATGAAGCAGCACATGCGTTCGGCCCGTAAGCGCGCGTTCACCCTCGTCGAGTTGCTGGTCGTCATCGCGATCATCGGCATCCTGGTTGCCATCGTTCTTCCGGCGATCAACCGGGCGCTGTTTCGCGGGCGCGTGACGGCGATGGCCGCGAATGCGCGAAGCATGCACCAGGTGGTGTTCGGCGACGAAGTGTCGAATATCTACGGGTTCGCGCAGACAGGTTGGCCCAGACACGCGGGCGCCGACAACCCAACGCGGAACGAGTTCTCGACCTCGACCGCGTATTTCAAGCATCTGGTGGACAGCGGCCTGTTGCCGGTCAGTTGGTCGTTTTTCACCGGCCCGGGCGTTCCGGCGCCCACAGGGACCGAGACGTTCGCGGCGGAACACAACGCTTGGGCTGTGGTGGCCGATATCACGGATGCCTATCCGGCTACCGCGCCGGCGTTCTTCACCCGGAATCTGGACATTCAGCGAATGAACGATACCATTACAGAGCAGACGGAAGGCGGCCGAAAGTTCCCCAATCGGCTCGATGCGAACAGGGATCCTTTCCGCACGAGAGG
>PWTM01000085.1 GCA_003563855.1 PVC group bacterium
ACCGTTTCCCTGTCCCCCGCCGCACCCGCGCTGAGGTGAGGCAGGCGTGGGGCGCCGGGCATCGCGGCTCGCGCGCCCGGCTTGCCCGACGTAGCCTTCGGCGAAGTCGGGTCACCCCATTGGCAACACAAGGGCCCCCGTAGAAGCGAAGGGGGTGGATCAGTGATCCGTGGGCGGTGACCAGCCCGTCCGGAGTCGGGCGTCCCCGCCCTCTCGCGATGCCCCGGTACCGAAGGACGCTACTCTTCGGCGGGTTCGCCGGACGGAATCTCCAGGACGAACCGGCTTCCGCGGCCGGGCTCGCTCTCGACGCGGATCGAGCCGCCGTGCGCGAGGGCGATGTGCTTGACGATCGCCAGGCCCAGCCCCGTGCCGCCCTGCCGGCGGCTGCGCCCGGGGTCCACGCAGTAGAAGCGCTCGAAGATGCGGGCGTGGTGCTCGGGGGCGATCCCCGGGCCTTCGTCCTCGACCGCGATCCGCAGCGCCGTCGCCTCGCGCGATGCCGTGATCCGGACGGCGCGCCCGGGCGGGCTGAACTTGATGGCGTTGTCGACCAGGTTGGTCACGGCCTGCTCGATCAGCGCCTCGTTCACGGTCCCCTCCGGTTCGCCGTCGATCCGCAGGTCGATCTGCACGCGCCGGCGTTCCGCCCGGGTGCGACAGGCCGCGACGACCGCCTCCAACGGCCGTCGCAGCGGGACGCGTTCCATCGGGACTCCGGAGCGCTCGGTGTCGTGCTCGATCCGCGAAAGCTGCAGCAGGTCTTCAACGATCGCTTCCAGCCGGAGCGCGTGGCGGTGGATGATATCGAGAAAGCGGCGCGCGTCGGCCGGATCCGGCGGCGCTTCGTCCAGCAACGTCTCGCTGGCCGCGCGCAGAGAGGTGATGGGCGTCTTCAGCTCGTGGGAGACATTGCCGACGAAGTCGCGCCGCAGCGATTCCAGGCGCTTGAGCCGCGTAACGTCGTTGAGCACGACCACGGTGCCCGCCACCCGTCCGTCCGCGTTCTTCAGCGGCATGCCGCGCGCCTGGATGAACCGCTCCTGCGGAGTCCGGAAGACCAGGTCGCATTCGCCCGGGCGCGCTTCCTCGAGGGTGCGGGCGACCAGGGCCTGCAGCGCGGAATTGCGCACGGCCTCGCCGATCGGGCGGCCGCGCGCAGTCGCCGGGTCGAGCGCGAGCAGCACACCCGCCGCGCGGTTGCAGTCGCGGATGCGTTCGTCTTCCCCGACCACGAGCACGCCTTCGCCCATCGACGCGAGTACGGCCTCCGTCTCGTTGCGCTGGGCGACAACGGCGCTCATCCGCGCTTCGAGTTCCTGGGCCATGCGGTTGAGCGCGCCGCCCAGCCGCGCGATCTCCTCCGGGCCTTCGGGGTCGATCCGTGCCTCGAGTTCGCCGCGGGCGAACCGGTCGGCGAAGCGGTCCAGGCGCCGGACCGGCGCCGCCACGTGGCGGGCCACGGCGAGCGCCAGCAGTGCGGCCATGCCCGCGGCTGCGAGGCTGCCGGTGAGCAACCGGCGCCAGTGGGCCGCGAGGTGGGCCTCGATCCATGCCAGCGGGACCGCGGCCCGGACCGCGCCCGCCACGGCGCCGTCGTGCCGGACCGGCGCCGCGACGTAGAGCATCCGCTGGCCGAGCGTCGCGCTCAGGCGGACCGCCGATCCCGTTTCGCCCGCGAGCGCGGCCCTGATTTCCGGGCGCTCTCCGTGGAGTTCCATCGCCTCGGGCTCGTCCATGCTGTCGCCGGCCACCCGGCCCGAGGGAAGGACTACCGTCAGCCGGACACCGGCCGGCTCGCCCAGTCCCTGGCAGAGGCGCTGGATCGCGGCGGAGTCCGGCATCGCCGGTCCCTCGGCCAGCCGGTGCGCCAGCATCCCGGCCCGCGCCTCGAGGTCGTCCCGGAGCTGCTCCAGGTGCGCCGCGCGGAACGCGAGGCCGGCGAAGACGCCGAACGCGAGCAGGCTGACCAGCGCAAGCCCGAGGTGCGTCGGAAACAGGGTCCAGACCAACCGGCGGCGCATCGCTTACTCCTTGAACCGGTAGCCGACGCCCCGGACGGTCTCGATGTAGGCGGCCGCCGCGCCCAGCTTGCGCCGGAGGCCCACGACCTGCACGTCCACCGAACGCTCCGTGACCGCGTAGTCCTCGCCCCGGACGCGGTCCACGATCTGGTCGCGCGTGAAGACCCAGCCCGGGTGGCGCGCCAGGAAGTGCAGGAGCTTGAACTCGGTCGCGGTCAGCTCGATCGCCTTCCCGCGCAGACGCACCTCGTGGCGCTGCGGCGAGATGACCAGGTCATGGACCTTGACGGTCTCGTCCTCTGGCGCGCGGCTCTCGCGTCGCCGGCGTAGGACGGCCCGGATGCGCGCCGCCAGCACGCGCGGGCTGAACGGCTTCGTGATGTAGTCGTCGGCCCCGAGCTCGAGGCCGGCGACCACGTCCGCCTCCTCGGTCCGGGCCGTCAGCATGACGATCGGCGTGATCGCCGTTCGCGGGTCGGCGCGCAGGGCGCGGCAGACGTCAAGCCCGTTTATGCCCGGGAGCATGAGATCGAGCACCACCAGGTCGGGCGGCTTCTCGAAGGCCCGGGCCAGCGCCGTCTCGCCGTCCTCGACCCCGCTGACCCGATACCCTTCCCTGGCCAGGTTGAACCGGATCAGTTCGAGAATGTCCGCCTCGTCCTCGACCACCAGGATGGATTTCTGCGCCATCGTCCGCCTCCTTCTGCCCCGCGCCGCCGGCGTGTCGCCGGTCCGCACTTCGGCCACGCGGTCCACTATCGTCAGCGGCCGCCCGTCGCGTCAACGCCGGACGCGCCCGCTACCGTTTTCTAACGCGGCGCTCACACGGCGTAACCGAATTCTAACGGTGGCCTCGCCGTCCGCTTGCCGGCTCCCGGCAGGGTGCCCGCCGAGGCGCAGGGTCCCCGCTCCGCGGGGTCGCCGGCGCCGTCACGGGGGACCCAGACATGTCCACGCACCTGATCCAGGCGACGGAGCGATTGAAGAAGAGCGTGGTCGCACTTGGCACGATGGTGGAGGAGAGTTTCGACGATGCGGTGGACGCCGTGGTACGGCGGGACGCCGCCCAGGCGGCCGCGGTGGTCGCGAAGGACAAGGCGATCGACCGGCGGGAGGTCGAGATCGAGGAGGAGTGCCTCAAGATGCTGGCGCTCTACCAGCCGGTTGCCATCGACCTGCGCTTCATCGTTGCGGTGCTCAAGCTGAACCGCGATCTCGAGCGCATCGGAGACCTGGCCGTCAACGTCGCCGAACGCGCGGTACCGCTGGCCGGCGCCCAGTGGCCGGCCGACGTATTCGACTTCGAAGGCATGGCCGGCGAGGTCCGCACGATGCTCCGGCAGAGCCTTGACGCGCTGGTCGAGCTCGACGCGAAACGGGCGCGCCGCGTCTTTGCGGCCGACCAGACCGTCGACGCGATGCACCAGGCGCTCTTCGAGCACGTCCGGGATGCCGCGCAGGCGGACCCGGCGCAGATCGAGACGTTGCTGCACCTGCTGTCCATCTCGCGCCACCTCGAGCGCATCGCGGACCACGCCGCCAACATCGCCAAGGACGTGGTCTACATGGTCGAGGGCGAGATCGTCCGGCACCGGACGAAGGTCGCTTCCGCCTGAACGCTCTTATTGCATTCTCACGGGATGGACACGCGCAGGTCACACCGGGCAGCGAGCCTTCACCCGCCGGCCACTTCGGGCCGGCGCGGCGCCGATAGGCGGCGTCGGGACGGAAGATGCAACGGGGTGGCGCGGGATTCCGCGCAAGCCACCCGGGGAGGAGCGAACGGATGAAGGCGAAGATACGCAGAGTGGCGGCCGCGGCGGCCGTCTTCGTAGCGGCGGCGGGCGCGCAGGCGCAGTTGCAGGAGAACCGGATCGTCATCGACGGGTCGACGACGGTCGGCCCGATCGGCAAGGCGTTTGCCGAGCACTTCATGCGCGAGAATCGCGGCGTGAACGTGGTCGTCAGCGAGTCGGGCAGCGGCAACGGCGCCCGCGGGATCGTGAACAACACGATCGACGTCGGGATGATGTCGCGGTTCATGACGGCGGCGGAGTTTCGGGCCTCGGCCGAGCGCGAGGTGCGTCCCGTGGCGCACGCGGTGGCGCTCGACGGGCTGCCCGTGCTCGTGCACCCGAGCAACCCGGTCGGCAACCTGACGCTCGACCAGGTTCGCGACATCTACGCCGGACGCATCCGCAACTGGCGCGAGGTCGGCGGCCCGAACCTGGAGATCGTCTTCGTCAGCCGCGACACGAACAGCGGCACGTACGAGACGTTCAACACGGTGGTCATGCGGGGCACGGAAATCGCGGCGGCGGCCGAGTACGTCGGCAGCAACGGGGCCGTGCGGCAGCGCGTGCAGACCACGCCGGCGGCGATCGGCTACGCCGGGCTGGGGTTCGTCGACGAGACGGTCAAGGCCCTGCAGATCAACGGCGTGACGCCGTCCGAGCGCACGATCGTGTCGGGGCGCTACCCGATCGCGCGGGCGCTCTACATGTTCACCAACGGCTATCCCGAGATGGGGACGCTGCTCTACCGGTTCATGACGCTGCACCTGACGCCGGAGGGCGAGGAGATCGTCAAGTCGATCGGCTTCGTGCCCGTCACGCAGTACGGGTTCTGATTCGCGGGCCGGGGAGGGAAGGGGCCGCCGGCCGGCGGCCCCCGCTCCCTCCAAACCGCTGAAGAGAGAGGAGAGGGGAATTCCATCGGAATGAACGGACCCGCGAAACCCGTTGGCCCGGACGGCGCGTCGCTGATTCTCAGCTCGGGGGCGCGTCTCCGCAGGAAGCTGGCCGCCTGGACCGGGCAGGGGATGCTGTTCCTGGTCACTTGCGTGGCGGCGCTCGCCGTTCTCTTCATCTTCTACTTCATCGCGCGGGACGCCGTGCCCTTCTTCACGGCGCGGGGTTTCCGCGAGTTCTTCACCGAGACGTCCTGGTATCCTTCGCGGGTTCCCGGGCAGTTCGGCGCCGGCGCCATCTTCGTCGGCAGCGCGCTGGTGACGGCCGGCGCCGTGCTCCTGGCCGTTCCGCTGGGCGTGCTGGCGGCGGTCAGTCTCAGCGACGTCCTGCCGT
Source organism: PVC group bacterium (assembly GCA_003563855.1). Classification (GTDB taxonomy): domain Bacteria; phylum Verrucomicrobiota; class Kiritimatiellia; order PWTM01; family PWTM01; genus PWTM01. The sequence continues at coordinate 5,108 of PWTM01000085.1, forward strand.
TCGGCGTCCGGCAGGTCGTGAAACCGGTCATCGAGATTCTCGCGGCGATTCCCTCGGTGGCCTACGGGTTCTTCGCGCTGGTGGTCTTCGCGCCGCTCCTGCAGGACGCGGGGAGCCGCGTGCTGACGATGGCCTGGTGGGTCTGTGCAGGGCCGGCGCTGCTGCTGGCCGTGCTGGTCCTGGGCGACCTGGCGGCCGGGTGGATGGGGATTGCGAGCGGCCGGCGCGCCCTGCGCTGGACGGTGACCGCGCTGCTCGGGGCGGGCGCGGCCCTCGTGCTGCTCGCCGGCGCGCGGTTCCTGCACGGCCTCTCGATCGCGACCGGGACGAATGCGCTCAACGTCTCGGTCATCCTCGGCATCATGGCCCTGCCGACCGTCGTCAGCGTGTCGGAGGACGCGTTGCAGGCGGCGGGCCGGGAGCTGCGCGAGGGCAGCTACGCGCTGGGCGCCACGCGTGCCGAGACGGTGGTGCGCACGGTCTTCCCGGCCGCCAGCAGCGGAATCCTGGCCGCGGCGATGCTCGGGATCATGCGCGCGCTGGGCGAGACGATGGTCGTCTGGATGGCCTCGGGCAATGCCGCGCAAATACCCCGCCCGATCTACAACGTGCTCATGCCCGTGCGCACGCTGACCGCCACGATCGCCGGCGACATGGGCGAGGCGGACCACGTCACCGGCTCGGAGCGTTACCACGTGCTCTTCGCCATGGGCCTCTGCCTGCTGGCCTTCTGTTTCGCGAGTAACCTGGTCGCCGAGTGGGTGGTGGCCCGCCAGCGCCGCAAACTGGGAGGCGAGTGATGCGGCTCGCGACCCGCAAGCTGATGGACCGCGCGTTCACGGCCGTGGGGCTGGCCGCCATCGCGTTCATGGCCCTGGCGCTGCTCGCGATACTCGTCCCGATCTTCTCGCGCGGCGTGGGCGCCTACGTCTTCCGCGGGACCGTCGAGCACCGCCGCCAGATGCTCGACCTCTTCGAGCGCGGCGATCCCGGTGCCGTGGCCGCGGAAGTCGCGGAGGTCCAGGCCGCGCGGCAGCCGGTGTTCGCCGCGCTGAGGGCCTACCGCGCCGAGCAGGCGGCGGCCATCGATCCGGCGATCGAAGCCGCTGCGCGGCTGGCGGACCGCGAGGACTTGTTGGGCCGCCGCATCCAGCGGGCGGTGGACCGACTCCGAGCCATGGAGGATTTCGAACAGCGGATCGAGCTGCTCGGGCGCATCGAGCACATGATGCGCGAACAGGGCGGTCCGGAGGCGCGTGCCGACGTGGATCTCATCCTGCGCGTGACCACGGAGCTCGAAGAGCAGGCCGAGCAGTACCGCGACCTCGTGCAGCGGCTGCGGTCGCTGCTGGGCCCGCTGCCGGGCGATGAAGAGCGCATCCTTCCGCGCTTCCGCTACGGGCAGGCGCGCTGGGACCGGGCGCTGGTCAAGCAGCACGACGTGCTCTACGTCGAATCCTGGGACTACTCCGACCCCTCCGGCATGGGCCGGCAGGTCTTCACGCCGCGACGGGCGCTTTTCGAGGACACGGCGCTGGTCGAGATCTTCGACCACGTCGAGCACCGTCTTGAGGCGATGCTCAACCCGCGCTGGACGTTCTACGGCCGGTTCCTGACGGACAGCTCGGTCGACGCGCACTTCTTCGGCGGCATCGGGCCGGAGGCGCTGGGCACGTTCTACCTGGCGCTCGGCGCCATGCTCTTCGCCGTTCCACTCGGGATCATCGCCGCCATCTACTTCGCCGAGTACGCGAAGCCGGGGCGCGTGGTCAGCCTGCTGCGCTCCTGCGTCAGCACGCTGGCGGGTGTGCCGAGCATCGTCTTCGGGCTCTTCGGGCTCTCGTTCTTCCTCATCACCATACGGGTGTCGCCCGGGAAGAGCGTGCTGGCCGGGGCGCTGACCCTCGGCCTGCTCGTCCTGCCGACCGTCATCCGCGCTTCCGAGGAGGCGATCCTGGCGGTCCCGCGCGCCTACAAGGAGGCGTCGATGGCGATGGGCGCCAGCCGCTGGCGGACGGTATGGACGGTCATCCTGCCCGCCGCGCTGCCGGGCATCCTCACGGGCGTGGTCATCAGCATGGGGCGCGCGGCGGGGGAGACGGCGCCGATCATCTTCACGGCGGCGGTCAGCGTCGGGCACGGACTGCGGATATGGGAGGTCTTCACGCATCCCACGCCAGCGCTCTCGTGGGGCATCTACAACCTGGCCACCGAGCACGAGGCGGTGGACGAGATCCGCCACGTGCAGTTCGGCATGGTGACGACGCTGGTCGCCATCGTGCTGCTGCTCAACCTCGCCGCCATCGCCCTGCGCGCGCGCGTATCGAAGAAACTCCGGGGGTAACGCCATGTCCGTCGACACGCTTTCGCCGCCATCCGCAACACGGGCCGAACACCTCCTGCCGACCGCCGGGCTCGATGCCCGGGCGCCGCGCACGCCCGGCCAGCGCGAGGTCCGCCACCATCTTCGGGCCGAGGAGTTCTCCGTCTTCTACGGGAAGTTCGAGGCGGTGGTGCGGTTGACCTGCGACTTTCCGGCCCGCGAGGTGACCGCCCTCATTGGCCCGAGCGGTTGCGGGAAGAGCACGTTCCTGCGCGCCATCAACCGTATGAACGACCTGATCCCCTCCTGCCGGGTGAGGGGACGGCTCGCCTTCGACGGCGAAGACGTCTACGGGCCGAAGCTCGACGTCACGGTGCTGCGCCGGCGGATCGGCATGGTGTTCCAGAAGCCGAACCCGTTCCCGAAGTCGATCTACGACAACGTCGCCTACGGCCCCCGCCTTCACGGCACGCGCGGTCGCGGCGCGCTGGACGCGCTGGTCGAGAGCAGCCTGCGCAAGGCGGCGCTATGGGACGAGGTCAAGGACCGGCTGAACGCCAACGCGCTCGGCCTCTCGGGCGGTCAGCAGCAGCGCCTCTGCCTGGCGCGGGCGCTGGCCGTCGAGCCCGAGATCCTGCTGATGGACGAACCGACCTCGGCGCTGGACCCGAAGGCGACCGCCGCGATCGAGGACCTGATCGGCGAGCTGCGCGGCGGGTACACGATCGTCATCGTGACGCACAACATGCAGCAGGCCAGCCGTGTATCCGACTGGACCGCCTTCCTCTACGAAGGCGTGCTGGTCGAGTTCGGGGACACGACGCAGGTCTTCACGAATCCGGCCCAGGCGCAGACCCAGGACTACATCACGGGCCGGTTCGGCTAGCGCGCGTCTTCCCAGGCGCCGCGGCGGTAGGCCTCGCCGTAGCTGCGCTGGTGGCGGCGGATGATGCCGTCTTCATCGAAGGCGTAGTTGTCCTGGCCGTCCTCGCCCTCGGGCCGGTGGATCGAGACGCTGCCCTCGACGCCGGGAGTCCGCTCGGTCACGCGCTCCCCCGAGGCATCGAAGAACTCCGCGCGGAGTCCGGCATCGCGCTGCAGCACGGCGTCGATGGGCCGGCCGATCCACGGGGAGCCCGGGTCCGCGTCCTCCGGCCAGGGGGGCGTCCGACACGCGGACGCCGCGAGGAGTCCGATCAGGGCGGCGCCGAGCAGCCCCGTCCGGGCGAATGGCTTCGTCTTCATATCTCTCGTCCTCCTGTAGGCGCCAGCGGCGCACGCGAGGTAAGCGCGCGGTCGTCCCGGCACAGACAGCTAACGAGGGACTCTAACCCGTATTGCACGCGCGGTCATCCGGAAAAGGAGGTGGGCCAATCCAGCTTGTCCGGGCGCTGGAAGAGCGGGAAATGAACATCGTCGAGACGCTGATGGCAATGCTGGACAGCGAGAATCGCTTCGCTCGCTACGGCGCCGCAGAGGCGCTGGGGAGGGTCGGGTTCGCCAGCAGGGAAGCGGCGGACAAGCTGATCCGCATGATGGCGGAGGACGCCGACACCCAGTTCCGCGTCCATGCGGTCAACGCGCTGAACAGCTCCGACCGGAGGCTGGGGCTTATCGCGGTGGCCGAGCCGGCCATCCCGGTGCTGCTCCGGATGGCCACCGAGACCCTGGACGACGATCCCCGCGGGGTGCTTCAGCACGATATTATCGAGAGAATCAACGCCGCCGGGGAGATGCCGGACCTCACGAGCATCGAGGCCCGTCTGAACCCGGCCGACATCCCTCCCCGGGACGGACCGTAGCACAGCCTCTTTTCTTCGAAAGGCGGACGCCCCAGGCATGCCTTCCCTCAGCGCGGGAATAACCTTGAGAATCACGCCGCGCACCACCCAGGGGCCTTCGCTCTCCGCAGACACCTCAATCGGTCCCACTCCAGCACGTTGCGCAGAACGGGCGGCGAGAACTGGGCAATGTCCTCCGATGAGCGGAGTTGCGGACGTGGGTTCTCGGGAGTACCATCATTAATGGCGGTAGTTCACGGGATGGGGGGAGTAAGGAATGAACCGAATCACCACGGATCCAGCCCAGTGCGGTGGACGCCCGTGCATTCGCGGTATGCGCATCCGGGCCAAGGATGTGCTGGATCTGCTGGCGGGCGGCGCCACACCCGAGGAGATTCTGCGCGATTACCCCGACCTGGAGCCCGATGACATCCGTGCCTGCGTCTCCTATGCGGCCCGGTATGTGGATCACCCCGTGCTCCTCTCCGGCTGAGCTATGCGCTTTCTGGTGGATGCGTAACTGCCGCCCGCGCTGGCCCGGTGGATCGAAGGTCGAAGTCGAACACGGAGAGTAGCGCGATCTGTCCTGCGTGCGGTTCACTCCCAGGAGCGATTCCGGCAATTCTGCGGCTTCCGTTGCCTCGCCCGATTTGCCGAACCTCTCGCGTCTGGCAGAAAGCTAGGCCAGCCACAGATCGGGAATGGCACCCCCAAGGGGAATCGAACCCCTGTTTCCAGGATGAGAACCTGGCGTCCTAACCGCTAGACGATGGGGGCGGCCGAAGCGGCCGCCGGGCGCTTCCGGCGGAACGCGGGAGACCATACCAGAATCAGCTTCCGGGTCAAGAACCTGCTCACAGAACGTCGGGTCACTCTCCCCAGTTTCTCGCGACGCACTCCTTTCGGCGGACGACTACGGCGACGACTACGGGGGACGAAGGGACGCATTACCGAGCCCGAGAGTGCGCGCGGTGAAGGCCGCCGGTCTATCCGCGCTCCCCTTTGGGCTCCGCTTCTTCCAGGACAGCGTGCGTCGGGCTCTCCCCAACCTTTCCTCCCCCACGGGACAAGCCCGTGGGGGCCGTTAAGGACGCCTTCGCGTGCCCATGCCTCAGCGCGGGGTCCGCCCGGACGGCGGACGCCACGGGCCTTCCATGGGGTAGGCGTCCGCGAAGTGCCGGATTTCGGGGGCGGGGGTGTCCGGACTGCCGATGACTTCGACGATGTCGAGCCGGGCGTAGGGGGGCGGGCGGCGCATGCGGACGAGGTAGCGGCAGGCGGCGCGCGAGAGGCGCCGGCGCTTGGCGCGGTCGACCGCCTCGGCCGGCGCGCCGAAGGACTCGCTGGCCCGCGTCTTGACCTCGACGAAGGCGAGCGTGTCCCCGCGCGCCGCGACGAGGTCGATCTCCTCGCGCGGCGCGGTCCGCACGCGCCGCCCGAGGATGCGGTAGCCCGCGCGCCGGAGGTAGCGCGCGGCCTGCTCCTCGCCCCAGCGGCCGGCGCGCATGCGCGCCGTCTCGGCGGGGGCGGGGGCGCGCCCGAACCGGCGCGCGATCCAGGCG
>PWTM01000231.1 GCA_003563855.1 PVC group bacterium
AATAATGGCAAGCTGTTCAGTTGAGACGCCACGTTATCGCATTGGGAAAAGTATTGAGGAAATCGATTTGTCGGATATGCCCTATCCACTCATGGTGAAGCCTGCGGATTGCACAGGTTCAATTGGAGTCAACAAGGCAGTTGACCATGAAAGCTTACGTCGCTCCTTTGACATAGCCTGTCAGGCAAGCAGAAACAGAAACGTAGTGGTTGAGACCTTTGTGGATGGAAAGGAGTTCAATGCCTATTTCTTGGTCATCGGCGGCAAGGTCAAACATATAATGACAACAAGGCGGTTCGTTGTGTCGCATTTCACTCATGGAGGTGGGCCGCAGCATGTAGGGTCTATTGGGCCGATCACACACTCAGATTCCAGCATGAGACAGCTAACCGGGTTGGCGCGTAATGTGGCAAGCGCATTTGGTCTAGTTACAACGCCGCTCTTGCTGCAAATAATATCAAATGAACAGGATACATATGTTCTCGAAATTGCTGCACGCATTGGTGGGGGTGATAGCTACAAGACGATAGGAGTAATTACCGGTATTGACATGGTTAAGTTCGCTGTGGACTGCTGGCTCAATCGCAGGATGACTGGTAATATTGAAGACGAATCAGTTTCGCCTGATATGCAGAAGAAGAGAAGTATTGGTACTAGTTCAGTATATGTTCGAGGCGGCATCATAGGAAAATATGTCGGCCTAGATGAACTTGTGGCTGAGGGCAGTCTGCGTAGCTACTCGACAATTAAGGCGCCTGGCGCCCGAATATCGAAAGAGTTCTCCGCAAGAAGCAAAGTGCTCAAACTTATCGTCGAGGGCACATCTAATTCCGAAGTATACGCGAACGTGCGGCAAGCTCTGGAGCGAATCGATATACTAGATGATGATGGAGTTTCAATTATCCGAAGAGACATCTACCTGAGAGATATGTAGCAGAGAATGGGAGATTCGATGAATGTGCTACTGACATGTGCTGGGCGGAGGGGCTATTTAGTTGACTATTTCCGAGCGGCCCTGGCAGGGCGAGGTAAGGTGTATGCCGCCAACAGCATAGCGCATGCGCCTGCAATGGTGGTTGCCGATGGATGCCTGGTCACGAAGTCGATCTATGACCCTGGTTATGTCGGGCAGGTATTCGAATTCGCAAAGGCGAATGGTGTTGAACTAATAGTTCCACTTCTTGACCTGGAGCTGCCCGTTTTGGCACGGCATAAAATGATGTTTTCAGAAGCGGGAATTTGCGTTGCAGTTTCTGCGGAATCAGTCTGCGATATTTGTAATGACAAATGGATGACACAGGAATTTCTGAAGACGCATGGGTTCAGTGTGGTTTGGAGTTCGGTAGACCTTAGCGCAGCGGAAGAGGCGATTCGCAAGGGCATAGTGTGCTACCCGTTATTTGTGAAACCAAGGTGGGGCATGGCTTCCATCGGGATAGCTGTGGCCGAGAATGATCAAGAGTTGCGCATATTGCACGGGAAGGTTCGCCGCGATCTTCACCGATCACATCTACATGTGGATAGCGCTAGATTTGGCGAACAGGATGTTTTGATCCAGGAGGCAATGGAGGGTAGTGAGTACGGCCTCGACGTGCTGAACGACTTCAGTGGGAATTATGTGACTACATTCGTAAAGAGAAAGGGAGATATGCGGGCTGGAGAAACGGATTCCGCGGTCACGGTTGAGGAACCATTTCTCCTGCGCTTAGGCGCGGAGATATCGAGGGCACTCCGGCACGTCGGCAATCTTGACTGTGACGTTTTCTATGATGGGGAGGATGCATTCATTCTGGAAATGAATCCGCGATTCGGAGGAGGCTACCCGTTTAGTCATCTGGCGGGTGCAAATGTTCCGCTGTTCTACATCTCTCAAGTAGAGAAGAGAGAAGTGGACCCTTCTGTGTTGAGGGTAAGGCCTGGTGTTTATGGAATGAAGAACATCGTACCGCGTGTGATATGTCCCCCGGAAGAATAGAATTCCAATATTATGGCCGGCTTTTCGGTTGTGACAGGATGCGCAACTGTCTTTCAATGATTTCCGGTATCCGGAAATGGTTGGAAGGAGAAGCCGCTCTCTCTCGCTCCGCGGCCCGAGTGGGGTTGATCCCTATCGCCGCTGCGAGGCGGATCGCCAGTGCCGCGAAGCTGGAGCGTCTGGATCTGGCTGCCATGAAGGCCGAGTACGAGCGCATTGGTTTCCCGATCGCGCCGCTCGTCCATCAGCTCGCGAAGGCCTGCGATCCGGAGGCCGCCAAGTGGATTCACTGGGGCGCGACGACGCAGGACATCATCGATACCGGGCTCGTCCTCCAGATGCGGGACGGGCTGGAACTGATCGAGAAGGACCTGGCCGATATTATCGGCTCGCTGGTCCGGCTGGGCCGCGAGCATCGGGATACGGTCATGGCGGGTCGAACCTTCCAGCAGCATGCGGCGCCGATCACCTTTGGCTTCAAGGCGGCGGTCTGGCTCGATGAAGTGCTTCGGCACCGGGAACGGCTGCCCGCGATCAAGCGGCGCGCGCTGGTCGTTCAACTCGGAGGCGCCGTCGGCACGCTGGCGACGCTGGGCGACAAGGGTGTCGCTGTCCGGCGCGAGATGGCGAAGGAACTCGGACTGAACGAGCCGGATATCTCCTGGCATACCGCAAGGGACGGATGGGCGGAGTTGATCCACTGGATCGCCATGGTCGGCGCGACGCTCGGCAAGATCGCCGGTGAGGTCGCCACGCTGATGCGGTCGGAGGTGGACGAAGTCCGCGAGCCCTACGCGCCCGGGCGCGGGTCGAGCAGCA
>PWTM01000215.1 GCA_003563855.1 PVC group bacterium
ACTGGTCGCAAATTTTCGCCGCCAAACATTTGCATAATAGCGGGTTCGGATAGAACCCCCTCGATTGCTTCTATTGCCAATTCGCGCTCTGCTTGTCCTTCCCCCAGCTCTCGGTTTACTACAGACACCCCGTTACTAAAAGTAACAACGTCCACATTTTCTAGCACATCGTCGATTACAGCGGGGGCGTTAACTTCGCGGCCGCCGCGTGTACGATCCGGGTCTACTACAGCCTGCCCGCGCGCATACGCCTGCAGGCCTTGCATTACCATCGTAAAGTTTTCGCCGTTAGTTTCGCTAAGCGCCTCTATTTTTTCTCTTGAGCTGCGACTTAACTCGTCCAATCGGACAGTAGGGCCAGCTTCCACACTTAGCCCTTGTACCGCGCTGTTCGTAAACATCGCAGCGGAACTAACGCTGCTATCCTCTGACATAGCAAACGCCAGCGCGACTATGCCCCCTATTTCCGAATCAACTTGTCCCAAATGTCGGACACCAGTTGCAATACTACCGGTAATTTCGTATGGCGCTATAAATGCAGCCAACGTATCGTCTATTAGGCCAACACTGCCCCCTGAGTCCCTAATGGCGCTCGCGGTTTGCTGTATACGTTCTGTTGTATGGTACGCAACAAGATGTCGAGGGTTGCCTGATCGCTGTGTGATTAGCCGCGCATTTTCTACGAGGTCTTCCGCAGGTATTTCGCCTAGCCTTCCTTCCGCAATTGCCCCGCTGCCCCCTGTGGCTGGGTCGCCACCGAACGAAAAGGCAGCGGCTATCCGTTCTTGGTGAGTCCGGGCAGAATCACGAATTAGCTGACGGGATGAGTTAGGTAAAGCGCTAGTGATTACAGCAGAAGAGGTCATCAAAAATTCTAGCGATGCAAAATCAGCCATGCTCATTTCGTCTAAATTTTCGTTAAACTCTTTTAGTAAATGAACTCCTTGGTGCAGTTGAGCAGCGGCTAGGCGGTTGTCAGCAGAAATACCTACACTTAACTCCTCGAACAAGCGATTGACGATTTCAATATCTGCATCGGATACAGTCCCGACTCGCTCAACAATAGATTGAATAGTAGCCGTCATGGCGTCTAGTTGCTGTTGTTCGTGTTCTAAAACTACCCCATTTATTGCTTTGCGGCGCACACCAGCTTGTTTCTCAAAGCTGTCAGCTAATCGGTTGCCCTCGTTATTATCATCGAAGTACACACCTGTGCGCAGTTCATCGACTAAAAGTTGCACCGCGTCGAAATCGCCGTCCGCAAATGCTTGGTTTGCCCGACCAGTGACATAATTTTGCGTTAAACTTTTTTCGACAGAACTAATAAAACGTTGTGTTTCTGCCCCGGTTAAAAGTCCTTGATTCGATACCTCTGTAACCTGCAAAATTAAATCAGATCGTTGTTCTTCCAGCACAGTCGCCGTGGGATTGTTTAGCACTATATTGGCTGCTGCTGAACCAGCATCAGCTAGAGACGCGACTACTTGGGCTTTTTCTCGTTCCAAGGTATCTGCGTGTTGCGCTTCCATTAAGGAAATAGAGCCGCGGTTGCCTACGTCAGAAAGATAACCGTTAATTTCCCCCGCCAGCACAGCGTTTGCTTCGGCAACGGTATCAGTAGTCTCGTTTGTGTACTCTTCCCACGCAGTTTCAAATGCCGCGGGGTTATTTTGGTACTCTAGTTGCAGCTCCGCAGCTTTGCGAAGCGCATCTGATCTAACCTGTTGGCTATAAACAGCCTGTGCCTGTGCCTCAAACGCCTGCTGCTCGTGTCTTCTGCGCAAATCTTCGGGAGTTTCGGCAACACCTTCGCCGCCCGCAGCTAGTTGGGCTTCCGCGCCGCGCTGCCCGGCTTCCTCCGCTTGTTGGATTCTTGCGCGTTCTCGCGCCTCGCGCTGCCAATCTTGTAAGACTTGAGACACACCAGAAAAATCTAACGGGCGCGGTGCCTGTAAAGCCGGAGCGCTAGGTAACCCTATTCCCGTAGCCGGTTGCGTACCAAACCGCGGAGTAGCGCCGGGCGACGATACATCAAAAGTAGTTTGCCTACCTTGAGAATCTGCTCTAAAAGTTTGACGTGCCATAATTAACCTTTCGACTCTGCAAATATACTAGCAGACTGAATCGAGCTTCCTAGTATATCAAGCGTGCCTTGACGAGCATTTGATCTAGCTTGCGCTGCTGTATTTTCTAGCTGTAATTGTGCATTTTCAATCGCGGCGCCTTCTTGCATAAACGTACTAAATACCCCGCGCCGTAAGTCTTCGCGCGCTGCTTGTTGCTCAAATTCTGATGCAGTCCGCGCTCTGTCCGCGCTTAGCTGGGCAGCCCGATCTCGCTCTGTACTAACTAGCGTTGCCTCGCGGGTTCGGCGCGTGCGTAGTAGCTGCTCTCTGGCGAACTCAGTTTGTGAACGGGCCAGAGCTAAACGTTTTGTGCGACCCCCGGCTGCGCCAGATGCAGCAAAAGTGGCGCGCTGCGCTCCAATAGCTTGAGCTAACTCTCCGCGTCGGCTGCGCTCTTGAAATTTTGCTTCACGCCGTATCGAAGCTCGTTCTAATGGCCCGGCAAACGCCGTGCGTTGGGCTGCTGCGGTCGCTGCCTGTTCGCGCGATAGAATCGACCCCAAAATACTGCGCTCTGTCCCAAGCTGCAAGCCTTCGCGCGCAAATGCTGCTTCTTGTGCTGCCCGCTGCTGCGTCAACTGCGCTTGAAACCCCGCCAGTTCTAGGCGCTGACCAAAAGCACGAGCGTTTGCCCTAGATTGGAGCAGGTTAACTCCCATTTGTG